>JBJXGR010000014.1:0-74676 GCA_046160045.1 Bryobacteraceae bacterium | reverse complement strand
TTCGACTCCCACTGGCTTCCGCCAATCTGGTCCTGGATCCGGAAGGGTGACCTGGACGGCAACCCACTGCCAACTGCTCGAACAAGCCCCCGATGCGTGTCCATTCTGCGGGCAGAATGTACTATTTTGGTTGTCATCACGCCCCGTTTTGGAACTTTGGGCGACGATCCACGGCCGCCTGAATCCACCACAGATGGAGTTTTTTCAGTAACTTACGAATTGAACCGAGGATTCGCGCAACTTTGGCATCAGGAATGCGATAAGAATAGCGGAGGCGAAAAGCCATGACGAGCGCAACGTACAGATTGAGATCCGGAGCGGACGTGCTCGCCACCATTGATCGCAGACGGGACGAAACCGGGAATGCCGGTATCGGAGTCTCGATCGAGCGATCCATCCTCGAGCGTGAGTTCGCGGAACTGGAAGAAGATATTCTCGCCGATCCGGGCGCCCTGGAATCGTTATTGGTTCCCGTGAAGAAGCGTCTTCGCGGCCAAGCGATCCACGAACAACGGCACTTCTAATCCGTCGTCCCCGCGTCCTCCAAGACTCGCTTCGACCTCCGGCGCAGTTGCACTCCCGCCCCTCTGCAGCAGACAATCAACCGGAGACATGCAGCGAAAACCTTACCTGTACCAGCACCTGACCTGGCCCGAAATGGGCGAGGCCGTCCAACGTCAGCCAATCGTGGTAGTGCCAATCGGTTCGGTTGAAGACCACGGGCCGCACCTGCCGCTCGACGTCGACAACTTCCTGATCTGGTCGATCTGCGAGGAATCGGCGCGGCGCGCCGGCGGTGACATTCTCCTGCTGCCTCTCATTCCATTCGGATTCGAAACCCACCACATGGATTTTCCCGGCACCATCGATATTCGCATGGAGCACCTGCTCCATTTCGTGCTCGATGTGACCAAGAGCGTGGCGCATCACGGTTTCGAGCGCATCATGATCGCCGACGGTCACGGTTCGAACATGCCGATCCTGGAGTTGGTGGCGCGCCGCACAGTCCTTGAATCCAATGCGTTGTGTACGGCCTTCATCTGGCCGTCGCTGGCTCCCGAGGAAATCCGCCAGGTGCGCGAGACCGGGCGCGGCGGGATGGCACACGCTTGCGAACTCGAAACGTCGGTTTACCTCTATCTGGACGCGGAGCGCGTGCAGATGGACAAGGCGAAGAAAGATATGAACCTGCCCGAATCCGACTTCGTCTGGCTGGACCTGATGGAGGGGTCACGTTCGCTTCTGATGGACCATTGGAGCCGGTTCAGCAAAAGTGGTGTTCTCGGGGATCCGACCAAGGCGACGGCGGAGAAGGGGAAGGTGGTATTTGAGGCAGTCGTCAACAACTTCGTGAAGTTTGCGCGCGAATTCCGGGCTCGGCCGCGAGGGGAGCGAACGGACTGGCACAAGGAGCAGTGGCCCGGCTAGAACCGCGGATGTGGGCAAACTGTTTTCTTAGATCCGCGACCGTGACGGTGTGAAGAAATCGGGGACGCCCAGGGGCTGTATGTTTTCACGCAATCGGGGACAAACAGCCACCGCTCCCTTACGGTCGCGGCTCAGTTCTCCTCGCGGTGAATCTGGTGAATGCACCGGAAGTATACCGACGCCAGCGCCGTGGTCAGCAACTGGAGAGCAGGCGTCGACTCGGGCGAACCGGGAAACACGACGTTCAACAGCAGAGGCCGCTCTTCGGCTGAGGCGAGTTGGCCGGCTTCGGCCGGCACGGCCATTTCCAGTACGGTGCTGCGAAGCGCGCTCAACATCTGGTCATCCACCTCCGGATGGACGCCGCTGAGCAGCACGCCCATCGACAAAGGCTCGCCGTTCTGGTAAATGGCGGCGAAGGCCGCTCCTCCCGGGGCCGCGTTCCAGTCCAGTTCGTAGTCGCCCCTGGTAACGAACGCGAGCCGTTCGCGAAACTGCGGCGGCCGGTGAGCCAGGAACTCGAGGAACAAACCGCACACCCGCTGCGCTTCCTCGCTTGCGGGCACCAGTTCGTACGAAGCACTGTCGGCGCTTCGAGACTCGACGAAAACCGTTCGAGCGGTAAACATGCCACCCGGATTGTATCAGGGCGTTGTGAGGATCACCATCCAATCACGTAGTCGTCTTTGGCGGGGCTGACTCCGCCCATCAGGAGTCCGGTAGCGGGGTCGATGCGGATCATTTTCACCGCCCCCACACCGGACGGCTGGGCAAAGTACGGCTGCTGCATCGGGGCGGCCTCCACCCGATGGCCTTTGGCTTTCAACGCCGCCGCCGCCCTCTCGGCCAGCACGCGGGGGAGGGTCAGCCGGTCGCCCACCGGATGAGGAAACATGGATGCCTGAAACATGTTCGTGGTCGCCGAAGGCGATTCGAGGGCCTGTTGGAGGTTCATGCCGAACTCGACGACATTCAGGAAAGCCTGCAGCATGGCCTGCGGTTGGTTGTCGCCTCCCGGCGTGTTCCAGGCGAGCACCGGCTTTCCATTCCGTAGCGCCAGGGCCGGCGTGATGGTGTGACGCGTCCGCTTGCGCGGTTCCAGCCGATTGACATCCTTCTCGTCGAGGCTGAAGTAGGGCAACCGGTTGTTCATCAAAAACCCTTCCACCAGCATGCCGTTCCCGAAATTGCCGTTGACGCTGTGCGTGGCCGAGACGACATTGCCGAAGCGGTCCGCGATGCTGAACGAAGAGGTATCGCCTTCCGCCGCGAGGCCCCGGCGACGAACGGCGGGAGGGCCTGCAGCCGTGGCGCGAAAATGGCGGGGATCTCCGGCCGGCGGCACCCCTTCCATGGCCCGATCGGTGCGAATCAGGCTACGGCGCACGCGCGCATAGTCCTCGCTCAGCAGAGCGGCCACGGGGATATCTTTGACGAAGCGCGGATCGGCGATGTAGCGGTCTCTGTCGGCAAACGCGAGCTTCAGCGCTTCGGTGATGACGTCCAGGTACTCCGCCGAGTTGTGGCCGAGGGCTTTCAGATCATATCCCTCGAGCAGCTTTAGCGCCATGAGCATCACGATGCCCTGCGAGTTCGGAGGACAGCCGTAGACGTCGTAGCCCTTGTAGGCGACCTTGAGGGGTTCGGCGGCTTCGGGCTGAAAGTCGTTCAAGTCCTCCAGCCGGATGAGCCCGCCGTTCGATCGCTCGAACTGGTCGATGGACCGCGCCAGTTCGCCGCGATAGAAGATTTCCGGCCCTTGGGCGGCGATGGCGCGAAGCGTGCGGGCGAGGTCCCTCTGCACCAGCATGTCCCCGGGTTCCGGCGGGCCTCCGCCTTTGAGAAAGACCGACGCGGTGAGCGGAAAGCGGCTCAGGAAGGAAACGGCTTCGGCCGCCTGCCTTGCGTTGAACAGCGTGAGCGGATGTCCCTCGGCGGCGTCGATGGCCGTGTCGAGCAGTTGGCCGGTGTTGCGGCTCCCGTAGGTTTTTACCAAAACGTCGAAGGCGGCAACCGCGCCGGGGACCTCGCTCGCAAGCGGCCCGTCCGCCGGAATTTTCCCGAGTTTCCGGAAATATTCCGCCGTCGCCAGTTTGGGCGCGAAGCAGTTGCCGTTCAAAAACGCGACGCGGTTGAGTTTCGCCACGTAAGCGAGAACGAAGGCACTGCCGCCGAGGCCGGATTGGTGCTGTTCGACGACGGCGGTTGTGTAGAACACCGCGGCGGCCGCGCCGAAGGCGTTGCCGCCGCTCTCGAGCACGCGGGCTCCGGCCAGGGCCTGGAGCGGATGTTCGGCGGCCACCATTCCATGCTTACCCATCACGATGGGACGCCACACATGCTGCGCGGCGGCGGTGAGCCCGAATGTCAGAGCCAGAAGCGCCGTTCGGTGCATAGGCGCAAGTATAGCCGCTCAGAGACCGCCCGATGCTGTTCAGGCTGCGGCGCGCTTGAGCGGCGCTCCTGGCCATGTCTCCAGTTCACACGTCGGGGCTGGCGGCGGCATCTGGAGCGTCCCAGCCGACGGCGGCGAGCCTGCACGAATCTCCGGGGTGAATGGACAACCACCCGGCGGAAAAAGCTTTTCGGTCCACACAAATAGCGCGCGAGCGTCCTGGGAGAGAAATTCCTTCAACACTTCCTCGTTTGTGGCTCGGGCCCCGCACACCTGTGGACGATGGCGCAGCCGGCGTCCGGTGCAATCGGTTCATCGCGACCGGATGCCGGTCCGGCAGGTCGGCTTCTGCCGGTAGCTCGCCGGCGACCCGGTCGCGATGGTACAAAGGACCTTTGAATGACGAGGGCAAAAGGCCGCTTGCCGCATTCCTGGCGGTGTCGTTCGGTGGTTCGATCGCGCTTTCGCTTGCCGTAGCGTTTGGCGCGCCACCCCGCGCCTTTGCACCGGTCGCGATGCTTGTGCCTGGGCTGGCCGTCCTGGTCGTACGTATGCTCTACGGAGCGCGGGTTCCAGATGCAGGGTGGAGCCGATTCCCTCTGCGGTGGATGCCCGTCGCGCTCCTGGCGTTACCGATCGCAGTACACGCGATTGCGCTGCCGGGTATGTTTCTTTTCGAGGGCCGGCTGCCTTGGGCCGAATGGCTGTTTCCTCGCGACGATGGGCTGATCCATGTCCCCTCCGAGTGGGGCTGGGGTGTGCTTACGCCAGCCGGTCTCGCCCGCCGGATGGCGATCAATGCGGCGGCCGGTCTCCTGGTTGTGTCCGTGTTTGCATTCTTTGAGGAGATCGGATGGCGCGCTTGGATGCTGCCGCGTCTTGCAGCCCGTTTCGGGGAGCGCGGCGGTGTCCTCGCAAGCGCAGCGATCTGGGCCGCGTGGCATGTGCCCTACGCGCTCTCGGGTCTTCAGCAGGTCGAGAACATTGCGCCTGTTACCCTCGCGGTCGTTCAGGTTTGCGGTCAACTCGGCGCGGGGATGTTTCTCGCCTGGCTCTTCATGAGAACGCGCAGCATCTGGGCCGTTACGCTGGCCCACGGCACGCTTAACAACTGGGGCCAGTACGCTTTCAAGTACATGCGATCGGGCGGCGAGCACGACGCCGCGCTGCTTTCGCTCGTTAGCGCCGCGCTGCTGGCGATGGGCGCCGGCGTGATCGCTTATCCCCGCCGCCGAAGACCGCATCAGCCGCCCCCCGCCGCGGCTGAGTCAGGACGATCCCCGGTACGCGACAATTGAGGGAATGGATAAGTTCGTGATCGAAGGCGGGCACCGGCCTTCCCGGCATTTCGGCGATCCATCAGGGGCTTGACAGACTCCGTGCTCGTGGCATTATGGTATGCCCCTTGAGAAGATCCTGGGGTAGAATTGGCAGAGCAAAGGACGACTAATCGCCGTCGAGCCTCACAGCGCTGAAAGGGATCGTCCGCTTACCGCGTGACAAGCTAGTCGGTCGCTTATGAAAGGAGCACGGAGGAATGCCTCGAGTGATTCGGTACGAGATCGCAGCCGCGAATCCGGGTTGGCTAGGACAGTTTTACAGGTCGCTCGTCGGCTGGGAGTTTAACCAGGCCGGAGATCAGGAGTATTGGGATATCTATAGCGGGGAGGGACACGGGATCGATGGCGCCATGATTGCGCGCCCCGAAGGCTTCCCGGGCGTCATCAACACGATCGATGTGCCGTCCGTCGATGACTGCTGCAATCGGATCGAAGGGTTGGGCGGCCAGGTGGTGATGGCAAAGACCCCCATTCCCGGGATCGGGTATCTGGCGTATTGTCAGGACCCGGAGGGGAACGTTTTCGGCATCATGGAAATCGACGGTTCGGCGGGATAGCGCTGCATTCGAAGTAAGGTAATCGACAACTCCGCGGAAGCGGGCTGAGACGCAGTTTACGGAGTCGACACGATCTTGACGCGCCGCAACTGGCGCGCCTGTGGCAGGATGCTGGCATCGTCGTCCTCGCCCCGCGGCGAGTTGTTCCTAATCCACTCCGCCAGAGCCGCAATCGTCGGCTTTTCAAAGATCGTGGTCAGCGGCGGATGAACGCCAAACGCATCGCGCACGCGTGATGTCAGTTGGGTGGCAAGCAGGGAGTGGCCGCCCAGGTCGGCGAAGAAGTTGTCGAGAACGCCAACTCGCGCAAGGCCGAGGACGCTGCACCAGATGCGGGCCAGAGTCTCCTCGGTCGCGTTGCGCGGCGGTACCTCCGGCCGGTTCGAGCCGAGGCCGCTCGAATCTGGCGCCGGCAGGACCCGGCGATTGACTTTGCCATTTGGCAACAGCGGGAGAGCGTCGAGGAAGACGAACGCAGCCGGAGTCATGTATTCGGGCAGGTGTTCCAGCACGAAGCCTCGAAGGTGGCCGGCATCGGGCGCGGAGGCTGACGCGGGAACGACATACGCGACCAGGCGCTTGCGGCCTGGGTCCAGTTCCTGAGCGGTCACGACGGCCTCTCGAACCGCCGGGTGCCGGCTCAAGATCGATTCCACTTCCCCCAGTTCGACCCGATAGCCGCGGATTTTCACCTGGTGATCGAGGCGGCCAAGAAACTCGATGCTGCCGTCGGACCGATAGCGCGCAAGATCGCCGGTTTTATACAGCCGTGCGCCGCTGTCCGGCGTGTCGAAGGGACTGGGAACGAACCTTGCCAAGGTCTGGTCCGGGTTGTTCCAGTAGCCTCGCGCCAGAGCCACGCCGCCGATGTGCAATTCGCCGGGCACCCCGATCGGAACCGGTTCCAGGTGGCGATCGAGCAGGTAGATCGCGACATTCGCAATCGGGCCTCCGATGGGGGGCAGGGAAGGCCACCCGGAGGGGGGACCGGTGAGTTGGAACGCCGTCACCACGTGGCTTTCGGTCGGCCCGTACTGATTGTAGAGGGTGCAGTCTTCCAGCTTTCCGATCCAGGAGGCGATCTGCGGCGTGATCCGAAGCTGTTCGCCGGCGGTGACGATCTCGCGCATCGAGAGCTTGGAGTGATCCGCGCTGCATGCGGCTTCGGCAAGCTGGTTCAAGGCCACAAATGGCAGAAAGAGGCGTTCGATATTGTGTTCGGCGAGAAACCGCAGCAGGAGGAACGCATCGCGCCGGGTCTGGTCCGTGACTAGAACGAGGGCGCCACCGGTGGACCATGTGGAAAACATCTCCTGGAAAGAGACATCGAAGTTGAGAGAGGCGTACTGCAGGGTACGGGTCGCGGCGCCTGCCTTGGAATTTGTGGACTGCCACACCAGGAGGTTGACGAGTGCGCCGTGGGTCATCGCCACGCCCTTGGGGACTCCAGTGGACCCGGAAGTATAAAGCACGTAGGCGAGATTCGCGGCGCCAGGCCCGGAGGAGGCCGTCGAGTCAACCGATTCATTCTCACGCTCAATCTGGTCCCATTCGGAATCGAGGCAAACCACTCTCGCGGCCTGCCCCGCCAATGCCTGGCGAAAGCTTTCCTGGGCAAGCACGACGGGTGTGCGGACATCGGCGAGAATCATGGCCCGCCGTTCCTTTGGATAGGCAGGATCGAGCGGCACGTAGGCCCCGCCGGCCTTCAGGATGCCCAGCACAGCCACGATCATCTCGAGCGAGCGCTCCATAAAAATGGCGGCCGGCACATCCGGCCCGACGCCCAATGCGCGTAAATGCGCCGCCAGTAGATTGGCCCGCCGATCAAGCTCGCAATAGCTCCACTCGCTGTTCCCATTGACCAGCGCGACTGCGCCGGGCGTACGCGCCGCCTGCTCTTCAAACAGGTGGTGGACGCATTTCGCGGCGGGATACCCAGCCTCCGTACGGTTCCAATCGACGAGCACCCGGCGGCGTTCGGCGTCATCGAGCAATCGCAACCGCGAGACAGGCCGATCAGGGTTGGCAACGGCTTCCTCGAGCAAGCGTTCGAGGTGGGCGCTCATGCGGACGATCGTCGCCCGGTCGAACAACTCGGTGGAGTACTCCCAATTACCGGCGAGCCCGTGAGGTCCTTCGCCGACGTGCAGGGCGATATCGAAGATGGATGTGCCTCGGACCACTTCGAAGGCTGGCTCCGTCCAGTCAGTGGCGTCCGCCTCGCTCGGCAGCTTGAGAAACTGAAACATCACCTGGAACAGGGGGTTGCGGCTGAGATCGCGCTGCGGTTGCAGTTCGTTTACCAGCATTTCAAAGGGAAGATCCGGATGAGCGTAAGCGGCCAGTGCCGTCTCGCGCACCTGGTGAAGCAACTGGCGGAAGCTGGGATCGCCCGACAGATCCGTCCGCATCACCAGCGTATTGACGAAGAAGCCGACCAGGGACTCCAGTTCAACGCGATTGCGGCCGGCGATGGGCGTACCGACAGCGATGTCGTCCTGTCCACTGTACCGGCTCAGCAGAACCTGAAACGCGGCCAACATGGTCATGAAGAGAGTCGCGCCCTCAGCCTGGCTGAGCGCTTTGAGATCCCCGGTAAGCCGGGTGGAAAGCGCGATGGGCTGAAAGGCGCCGCAATAAGTCTGGATGGCGGGTCTGGGATGATCGCAAGGCAATTCCAAGGCCGGCAGATCGGCCAGTTGGCGTTTCCAGTAATCGAGGCGGGACTGTAGCTCGTCGCCTTGCAGCCATTGCCGCTGCCAGAGGGCGTAATCGGAGTACTGAATCGGCAGAGGCGGCAACGGGGATGGTTCGCCATCGCAGAATGCGGAATAGAGGGTGTTGAGCTCCTTGAAAAAAACTTCCAGGGACCAGCCATCGGCAACGATGTGGTGGATGGTCAACAGCAGGATGTGGCGGGAGGCCGCCAACCGGAGCAGCGTCGCGCGAATCAGCGGTCCGGCGGAAAGGTCGAAGGGTTGTTGAGCTTCCCGGTTGGCCAGTTTATGCGCTTCGGCGAGGCGCTCCGGCTCGGGCAGCGGTTGGAGGTCCACCAACGGCACCGTCACACGCAATGAGGGCGCGACCACCTGCACCGGCTCTCCGCCCACGGCGCGAAACGTGGTCCGCAGTCCTTCGTGCCTGCGTACAATTTCATTCAGGCATTTTTCGAGCGTCTTGACGTCTACCGCAAAATCGAGGGGCAGCGCCGTATCGACGTTATAGAAGGCGTTGCCGGGTGAAAGCTGGTCGAGGAACCACAGCCGCTGCTGGGCAAACGACAGGGGAACCGTCCTGGGGACGCCGGCTTTCTTCTTCATCAATTCGGCGAGGCGAAGCCGCTTCTCCTGAGGTGAAAGCTCCGCCACCGCCTTGCCGGCCAGTTCGGCGGCCGGTTTCAAACCGTCGGTCATGCTGAAGCGTCCTCCTCGTCGAGCATGCCGCGCAGCATGGAATCCACTTCTTCGTCGGAAAGCTGATCGACGTCGAAATAGGGGGTGAGTTCGCGACCGGCGGCGCGAGTGATTTCGGTGATGCTGGATTCGCCGGGCTCTCGCAGGCTGCTGGTGATGAAGCTGGCCAGGTCAGCAACCGTCGGCCCTTCGAACAGGCGGCGCAGAGGCAGTTCCACTTTCAAGGCGCCGCGCACGCGAGAAACAAGCTGGGTCGCCAGAAGGGAGTGGCCGCCCAGGTCCGTGAAGAAGTTGTCATGCACGCCGATACGGTCGAGACCGAACACCTCGGCCCAAATGCCGACCAGGATTGTTTCGACGGGAGTCCGCGGCGCGACGTAGGCACCCTCGGTCTCTGGCCGGATCCTCTCCGGAGCGGGCAGGGCGCGGCGGTTGACCTTGCCGTTGGGAGTCAGCGGCAGGGCGTCCATCAGCATCACCGTCGAGGGCACCATGTATTCCGGCAGCCGTTCTCGCAGGAAGCGGCGCAATTCGGGCAAAACCTTGTGCGCAATACGGCCCTGCATGGGCTGGTTGGTGAAATCGCCTGTTCCCCGCGAGGACGTTTCGGCACACAGAACGATGGGCGAGGGCTGACCGGCGCGCTTGTGGCATAGAACGTCAAAGTATCCGTCGGCGCTCGTCTCCAGCCAGCCGATGGCGATGTCGTAGCGAAGCTGGTTCTGCAACTGCCAGATTTCCTCCGGATCCAAACCCGGAACACTGGACACCGCCTCCCGCAACTGTCCGATGGTCGGCGGGCAGTTATCCTCCACCAGGAGCGCGGCCGCGGCCACATCCCTGATCACGCGAGCATCAGGGACGCGCCGCAGTCCGAAGAGTTCGGGTCCGTCTTCGGACAGCCGGCGGTTCAACTCTTCGACCGTCATTCGGCGTTCGCTCCATTCTTCCCAAACGCCCGGATCCACCGCGTCCTGCCGGCAGCTTGTGTGGAGCGCGACGTCATAGCGGAAGCGGGTGAGCTCGTTGTGACTAGCGCCGCGCTTGGGCCGCATCTCGAGCGACCGGATCGACGGCAGGCGGCTCGAAAGCAGCCGGAAGAAGTCCGGATCAACGGCCAGTTCCTGCTCTTCGAACATTCGTTTCTTAACGCGCTCCGCCAGCTCCAAGGTAGAAGTAGCCGAGGAGCCGCGCTCGAGTTCCACGGCGACATGGAAGACACTGAGTAGCGGCAGCCCGCGCACGTCGCCCACAAAAATGGAGCCTCCGGGGGCGAGGAGGCGCGCGGCTCCTTCCAGCACCGCCATCAGGTAGTCAGCGCCGGGGAAATACTGAACCACTGAATTCAGGATAATCGTGTCGTAATAGGACTCGGGAAGGCCGGTAAGATCATCCGCCGCTCTCACCAGCAGTTCGACCTGATTCAGGCCGAGCTTCCGCGCCTGTTCCCGGACGTAGCCGGCGGCCAGCGGCGAGAAGTCCGTGCCGCAGTAGACCTCGCACTCAGGGGCGATCCTCAGCAGGAGGAGTCCGGTTCCCACACCGATTTCGAGCACACGACGCGGCCGCAGCATCCGGATGCGGTCCACGGCCTGGTCGACCTGCTCGCGCATCTCCTCCGCCGAGAACGGCAAGCCGGTGTAGCTGCTGTTCCAGCCGATGCTGTTGAAGGTCGCATCCTGAGGGGTGTCAATCCCTTTTCCGAGGTCCTTGTAGATTACCTGTTCATACACATGAAGCCAATGCTCCAGGTGCTCCTCACTTGACCTGGTCCCGGGCTGGGCATCGGGCTTCTGGAGTCCACGGCCGAGCACCACGTAGGCCACCAGCCGAGTGTCGCCCGGCACGTCCTCGCGCGCCACGACCGCCGCTTCGCGCACGGCCGGATGCTGCCCAAGCAGGACCTCGACCTCAGCCGGTTCTACCCGGAAGCCGCGGATTTTTACCTGATCGTCGATACGGCCCAGGAACTCGAGGTTGCCGTCGGGACGCGAACGAACCAGGTCGCCGGTGCGGTAGAGGCGCGCGCCAGGGCTCGGATCGTATGGGTCGGGGATAAAACGCTCCGCCGTCAGTTCAGGACGATTCAGGTAGCCGCGAGCCACTCCCTCGCCGCCGATGTAGAGCTCGCCGGGAACTCCCATTGGGACCAGGTTCCGGTGGGCGTCCATCACGTAGATACTCGTGTTGGCGATGGCGCGCCCGATGGGGACGGTATTCTCCTCAGGCCCGACTTCACGCACCAGGTAAGTCGTCGCGTACGTCGTTGCCTCGCTGGGTCCGTAGGCGTGGATCAACTGTTGAGGAGCGTTCTCCTTTAATACCCTCCGGACATAGCGGGGATCGACGGCAGAGCCTCCAAAGAAGAGGGTTCGCAGGGGGCGGAACGCACCGGGAGCCTCGACGGCAAGCTGGTTAAACAGGGCCGTGGTGAGGAACAACGTGGTGATGCCCTGCTCCTGCAATTCGGCCGCGAACTGCTTGGGCGAAAGTGTCAGGTCTCGGGTGATGATGACGAGGCGAGCGCCGTTGAGGAGAGGCGACCAGATCTCGAAGGTCGCAGCGTCGAAGGAAGTATTGGCCGCCTGAGCTACGCGGTCGGAGGGATCGAGCTGGAGGTAGTTGGTGTTCATCACCAGCCGCGCGATGTTGCGATGCGTGATGACGACGCCTTTCGGTTTGCCCGTGGATCCGGAAGTGTAGACGATATAGGCAGGGTCGCCGGAGGTGGCCCCGCTCTCGGGATTGGCGCAACTGTGTACGGCGATGCGGCTCCAATCGCGATCGATGCACACGGTAGTGACCGACTCGGAGCATGGCGGGAGCCCATCGAGGAGTCTTTCCTGGGTCAGCAGGACGGGAGCCGCGGTGTCCTCAAGCATGAAGCCGAGCCGCTCTTTCGGATAGGCCGGGTCGAGGGGAACATAGGCGCCGCCGGCCTTGAGGATGCCCAGCATGGCGACGATCATGTCAAGCGAGCGCTCCATCGAGAGCCCGACCAGGATTCCGGGCGCGATGCCCAACTCCCGCAGGTGGTGGGCAAGTTGGTTCGCCTTGACGTTCAGTTCGTGGTAGGTGAGCTGGTTCGCCGACTCCACGACGGCCGCCGCCTGGGACATTCGGGCCGCGTGCGCTTCGAACAACTGGTGGAGTGTACGGTCGCGTGGAAAGCCGGTCCACGTCTCGTTCTCTTCGATCACGAGCCGCTGGCGTTCGTCTTCACCGAGCATCGGCAATTCCGAAATCCGCTGATCGGGGTTCGCCGCGATGCTCTCGATGAGGTTCACGAAGTGGCGGCCCATGCGAGCGATGGTCTGCGCTGTGAGCAGGTCCGTGCTGTACTCGAACTGTCCCTGGATGCGGGCCGGCCCTTCATCGAGATGGAATGCAATGTCGAAATTGGCGGTGCCACGCCGCACTTCGAACTGCGTTAGCGCACCGGCCGAGTCCGTTTCGCGCTCGGTGTTATAGAGCTGGAACATGATCTGAAACAGCGGATTCCGGTTCACATCGCGCTCGGGTTGCAGCTCTTCCACCACCATTTCGAAGGGCAGGTCCTGATGGGCATACGCACCGAGGGCCATCTTGTGCACGCGCTGCAATAACTCGCGAAATGTCGGGTTGCCGGATAGGTTCGCGCGCAGCACCAGGCTGTTGACGAAGAACCCGATCAGCCCTTCCAGCTCAGGGCGGCTGCGGCCGACAATGGGAGATCCGATGGCGAAGTCTTCCTGACCGGTGTAGCGGTACACCAGGGTCTGGAACACGGCGAGGTACGTCATGAACGAAGTGACGCCTTCGCCTTTTCCGAGCTTCTTCAGCACGGCGGCGGCCTTGTCGGGAAACTTCACTGTGTGCAAGGCTCCGCGGTAGGTGGGGACGGCCGGACGGGGACGGTCAGTGGGCAGTTGCAGCGCCGGGAGGTCGGTCAACTGGGTTCTCCAGTAGTCCAGTTGTTCCTTCAGGCGGTCGCCTTGCAGCCATTTGCGCTGCCAGACAGCGAAATCGGCGTACTGGATGGGTAATTCGGCCAGGGGAAAGGCGTGGCCTTCGCTGAAGGCAATGTAGAGCTTGGTGAGTTCGTTGAAGAAGACACCCATCGACCAGCCATCGGAGACGATGTGGTGCATGGTCAGCAGAAACAGATAGTCGTCTTCGTCGAACCGCAGGAGATTGGTGCGCAGGAGAGGTCCGGCAGCCAGATCGAAGGGGCGCTGCGCCTCTTCGGTGGCGATTTCGCGCGCCCGCGGCTCGCGGTCGGCCGGCGGCAGGCCGCTCAGGTCGATGAACGGAAGATCGAACCGCCCTTCCGGGGCGATGACCTGCACGGGTTGGCCATCAACGGTGTGAAAGGTTGTGCGCAGGCTTTCGTGCCGCCGCAGAATCTCGTGCAAGCTGCGTTCGAGCGCCCCGATGTCGAGCGGCATTCGCAGGCGCATGGCGTTATCGATGTTATAGAACGCGTTTCCAGGGACCAGTTCGTTCATGAACCACAGCCGCTGCTGCGCGAACGAAAGCGGCCACGGACCGGCACCCTCTCTGCGGGCGATGGACTCCGACGGGCGCGATCGCTGCTTCTTCTCGCGCATCAACTGGTCCAGGTACCGGCGCTTCTCGGGAGAAAGCCCCGCCAGCCTATCCTGCACCGACTCGACTTCAGGTCTGCTGTCTGTCGCACTCATACCCGTACCCCATAAACTCTCAAGTTCGTTGTTGCGCCCGCCGTGACAGCAGCTCGCGCTGTTTCTCGGCGCGTTGCTGGACCGGCTGGAACGACGCCGCCCGTACACCGGGCTTGGCGCTCAGATGCCGGGCCAGCGCGCCGACCGTCGGATGGCGAAACAGATCGATGATGGGCACATGCGTGCTCAGCACCGTTCCGAGCCGGCTTTGCAGGCGGACCATCAAGAGCGAGTGCCCGCCAAGATCGAAGAAGTTGTCCTGCAGCCCCACTTTTTCGATGCCCAGCACTTCCTGCCAGACGGCGCCGACCGTCCGCTCGAGTTCATTGCGCGGAGCGATGTAGCTCTCCGGAAGCGCCGGTCGTGAACGGTCCGGCGAAGGAAGGGCGTGACGGTCGATTTTCCCGTTCGCGGTCAGCGGCAGGGCATCGAGGATGACGAAAGCGGAAGGCACCATGTACTCGGGCAATTCCTGCTGCATGAACCGCCGAAGCTCGCCGACGGAAGGAGCCGTCTCCTTTTTGATAGCGACGTAGGCCACCAGGCGCCGGTCGTCGACGGCCGGCGTGCTGCCGCCCGCCATCGCCGGGCACCGCAGTTCCAGAAGCGCCCGGCGCTTCGGGGTCAGTCGTTCGACGCGTCCGGTGATGTCGCTCATGCCTTCACCGCGCGCACCGTGACCATGGAATCAGCCCACCAGTAATTGCAGTCTTTGGGTGGAGCAAGAGACTTGACGACGCTGAGAGTCAATGAGCCGAAATGTTCGAGCACCAGTCGCTGATGCCGGCGGCTGAACGAATCGACCTCGTTGCTGTAGTAGGTGAAGATCCCTCCCGGACGCAACAGGCCGGCGGCTACCGGTACGAAGCTCTCCGCGAACGTGATGCTGCCGATCACACTTTCGAGGAACTCCTCCTCGCTCAAAGGATAGGTATCAAAAAAGATGCCGTCGAACAGGGGAAGCTGATCCACGATATCCTGCCACTTCCCTTTGACGAGCCGAATGTCGCGGTCCGGGTATTGGCCGCGCCACTTCTCGAATGCCTCCATCACCCCGTCATTGCATTCGACGATGGTGTGCGACTTCACGCCCATTTCTTGAATGTAGGAGGCCGAGATGCCCATACCGAATCCCACCTCGAGAACGTCGCCATGAGCCTGGGTGACAATCTCCGCCATGGCCTTCATCAGCGGGCGCTCCCAATCCTGCATCACCTGTTGGCCCTGGACGATCAGTTGCGAGCCATCGTAACGGGCTTCGCTATGCGCCCAATCGCCGTCCATGCGGCTCCTCTCCGAGCCGGCCACAAAGCGCCGCGCAGTGGAGTCGATCTGCTTCAAATCGTCGGTGAATTCGTCGAGCGCCCGTTCCAGAATCCAGCTTCTCTGCCGTTCATGAGGCGGCCGGATGAAATCCTTGTCCTGAATTCGAAGCAGCAGTTCATAGTGAGGTGATTTACGGAGCATGAAGCCTTCTCGTTTCTGTCTGTCGCTCTCATAGGCGAACAGCAATTCCGCCTCTCCTTCGGAAAGGGCTTCGATCTCGTCGAGCAGCCTACCGCCGGCTTCGGCTCCAAGGCCAAGGATCTTCTCTGTCAGATCCGGGGCTACCGCGGCAGGTTCCCCGCCGATGGCGACCACGACGGTGTTGGCGACGGCCGGGTGCTGTTTCAACCGGTTCTCCACCTCTCCCAGTTCAACGCGAAACCCACGCAGCTTCACTTGATTGTCGGCGCGATCCAGGAATTCAAGATTGCCGTCCGCACGGTAGCGGACGATGTCGCCGGTCCTGTAAAGGCGCTCGTCCGCGCCGCCGAACGATTGGAGGATGAAGCGTTCCGTGTCCAGTTCAGGCCGGTTGAGATAGCCGCGCGCCAGGCCGGCTCCACCAATGCAGAGTTCGCCGCGCAAGCCGGGCGGCGACAATTGACCGTGCCGATCGACCACGAAGACCTTTGTGTTGGAGATCGGGCGGCCGATCGGAACCGCATTCGACTCCCCGGACCTATGGCAATCGAAGAATGTGGAGGTGATGGTCGTCTCGGTGGGGCCGTAGGCGTTCACGAGGCGCGCGCTCATTCGCGCGAAGAATCGCCGTTCCAGATCGACCGGCATCGGCTCACCCCCACAGAACACCAGCCGAACGTGCTCGCAAGAGGAGAACCCCGGCTGGTTGAGTAACTCGTCGAGCATCGACGGCACGGCATCCAACACGGTCACCTTGCTGGTGGCGATGACGTTGACCAGATAGGCGGGGTCAAGATGGCCTCCGGGCTCCGTAACGACCAGTCGCGCTCCGGCAACGAGCGGGGCGAGAATCTCCGAGGCGGAGACATCGAAGCTAAGCGAGTACTTTTGCATGACGCAATCGTCCGCGGTGAGCGGGAATTCCGACTGCATCCAACACATGTGGTTAACCAGCGCCCGGTGGGGCGTGAGAACTCCTTTGGGCCGCCCGGTGGAGCCGGACGTGTAAATCACATAGGCGAGATTCCCGCCGGTAACCGTTGCGGAGGGATTGGCATCGCTTTGCTCCGCGATCCGTTCCCGATCGGCATCCATCAAGAGCAGCCGGACCGTCTCGCCGGCCGGCAAAGCCTCGCGATGCCGCTCCAGGGTAACGACCAGCGGCGCCTGCGTGTCCTGAAGCATGAAGGCCAGACGCTCCCGCGGGTACGCGGGATCGAGCGGCAGATACGCGCCGCCAGCTTTCAAAATACCCAGCACGGCCGTGATCATCTCGAGGGACCGATCCATCGAAATACCCACGATCACATCCGGCCCCACGGCCATCGACCGAAGCCTGTGAGCGAGTTGATTCGCCCGGCGATTCAGTTCGCGGTAGGTCAGCCGGGAACCGGAAAACTCCACCGCGACAGCGTCCGGAGTCCGCTCGGCCTGGGCTTCAAACAGATCCTGCACCGGGCGGTCCAGCGGGTACGACGCCGAGGTCTGGTTCCACTCGGTGATCAGCAGGCGGTGTTCACGTTCGGTCAGCGGCGGCAGCGCGGACAGGCGCAGACCCGGATTGTCGACGACCGCTTCAAGGACCCGGATGAAGTGTTCGATCAGGCGGACGATGGTAGCGGCGTCGAACAGGTCGGTGCAGTAGACCAGGTTTCCACTGATTCCCTGCCGTGTCTCGACCAAATCCAGCGAGAGGTCGAGGTTCGCGGTCACGTGTTGCGAGAACAAATGCGGCCGGCCATCCGAGGTTTCCAGGGTGGGCTGATCGGAGCCGGGCGAGCTGAAGAGTTGGAACATCACCTGGAAGAGCGGATTCCGGCTCAGGTCGCGCTCGGGCTGCAACTCCACCACGAGCATCTCGAAGGGCAGGTCCTGGTGCGCGTAGGCCTCCACCGCGACTTCGCGAACCCGCCCGAGCAACTCACGGAAAGTAGGGTCGCCGCCGACGCAGGTTCGCAGCACGAGGCTGTTGACGAAAAAGCCGATCAGGTCTTCGGTCTCGGAACGGTTTCGTCCGGCGATGGGCATGCCGAGCGCCAGGTCGTCCTGGCCGGTATGGCGATGAAGTACCGTGAGAAAGCCCGCCAGCAGGGTCATGAACAGCGTGACGCCTTCGGCCTGACTCAGCGCCTTGAGAGCGCTGGTCAGTCCGCTGGGAACGGTCACCGGGTGATACGCGCCGCGAGTGCTCTGGATCGCCGGGCGGGGGTGGTCGAGGGGGAGTTGAAGCACCGGCAAACCGGCCAACTGCCGTTTCCAATAGTCGAGCTGGACGCGCCGCAACTCCCCCTGCAGCCATTGCCGCTGCCAGACGGCGTAGTCGGCATATTGGATGGGCAGTTCCGGAAGGGGCGAGGTCTGACCCGTCCGGAACGCGGTGTACAGCGCCTTCAATTCACGAATGAGAATGTTCAACGACCATCCGTCGCCGATGATGTGGTGCAGCGTGATCAGCAATACCGCGTCGTCCGGCGCGAGTTCGAAGAGCCTGGCGCGCACGACCGGCCCCGTAGACAGGTCGAAGGCAAAACCCGACTCTTCATTGATCAGACGCTGTGCCTCGGCCTCACGCTGCCCCTCCGGGAGATGCTGCAAGGACACCCGGGGCAGCGGCAGGCGCAGGGACGGTGCGATCACCTGCACCGGACGCCCTTCTTCCGACCGGAATGACGTACGCAGCGCCTCGTGCCTGCGAATTACCTCGTTGAGGCTTCGCTCGAGGAGTTCGGGGTCGACTGGAAACGGAAACCGATACGTCGTCGCCATGTTGTAGGACGTGTTGCCCGGCGACATCTGGTCGAGAAACCAGAGCCGCTGTTGCGCAAACGACAATGGCGCTGTTTTCGGCTCCTCCGCCTTCTGGCTCCCCTTCTTGCGCACCAGCGCTTCGAGCAGGGCACGCTTGTCGCGCGACGACAGGTCGGCGGTCATTTTGGTCGTGCTCATTTCCGGAGTTTCCATATGCCGTACGTCAACACGCCGGACCTGAAGGCCTCGTACATGGTGGATCCAGGAACGGCCAGGAAGTCGTTCAAGACTTCACCGCCGCCACTGAAGGAATCGCGCCGCCGCCCGGCGATCTCGTCGCAGGACAGAAGCACGTTCGCGGTAATGTCTGTCTCGCGAAGAACGTCAAAGCCAATCCGCCGCAGCAGGTCGATACGACTCTCCCTGAGGGCTGACGGCATCGAATCGGTATAGAGGAACGTACCTCCCGGGCGCAGCACCCGGTGGACCTCGGCGTAGAACACCTCGATGCCGGGATAGCTGTGTGAGGATTCCACGTTCGAGACCACATCGAACGAGCCCGATCGAAACGGCAACTGCTCGGCGTCTCCTTGCGCGAACGCTGTCCCCGCATAACGGTGTGTCCGGCAGCAGAAGATGACCCCCTCCGGCGACAGGTCGATCCCCGTGCTGGTGCGGGGCTGGAAAAACCGGTTCATGACATAAATGGTTCCGCCCCTGCCACAACCGACATCCAGCACGTCGCACCCGGTGATGGGGCAGTAGCCGATCGTTTCGAGCACCAGCTTGATGGAGTTGCGGTTCAGAACGTGCGCCGGCAAGGGGATCGCCGCGTGCTCGGCGCTTCCGTTAGCGACGTAGCCGTAATTCAGAAAGAACGAAAAATCTCCGAGACCGGAGGCCGCGAGCTGCCGGTTCACCGAGTTGTAGAAACGCCGGTGCATCTGCTTGACCTCGGCCGGTGACGTTGTGTCGAGGGAGCGAGGGTCGTCAAGAGGGGCCTCGTCGGGCAACGGCTCGGCGGGAGGGATCGGGATTGCAGCCTCGTCCGGTTTCCCGGCAGACCTCGAGCGAAGGAGTTGCTCGAACAGCTTGCGTTTTTCCGGTGTGAGTCCCTCCAGCCGTATCGCGTTCCGTTGCATGGCGCTACTCCTCCTGGATGCCCTCCTGGCGCGCGAGCATTTCGCGGACTTCGGTGTCCGAAAGACCCTCGACCAGTTCCAACAGCTCCGCCATGCCCTTGTCATCGAGTTCATCCGACTTGCGCTGCTTGTCGACGGCTTCGGCCAACTCGGCGATCGTCGGACACTCAAACAGCCGATGCACGGATACTTCAATCTGGAACGTGCTGCGCAAGCGGAAAACCAGTTGGATCGCCAACAACGAATGGCCTCCCAACTCAAAGAAGTTGTCGTGGATACCCACCTTGTCGAGACCCAGGAACTGCTGCCACATTCCGGCAACGGTTTCTTCGGTCTGGTTGCGGGGCGCGACATAGGCGGTGCCGAGGCTCGGCCGCGCGTGCCGTGATTCGGGTGCGGGTTCGCCGGAGGTCTGCGGAGTCTCGCGAACCGAAGTCAGATTGATCCATTTCTCGAAGCGGGACTCGAGGTCCTGCGTGGAGACCACAACCGGCTGCCGGGGACTCGAGTGGAAGATGCGATGAAACGCCTCCATGCCCTCACGCGGAAGCACGTAGTCGGAAGAGGTCGCGCCTTCGGAGAAGTCCCACCCGTCCCAGTTCACACTGATCCATGGGGCGCCGCCTTCCTGGTTGCGTTTCAGCGACAGGGCGTCCATGAACGCGTTGGCGGACGCATAGGCTGCAAACCCCAACCCACCCAGAACAGCGGACAGGGACGAGAGCAACAGGTAGAAGTCGGGCTTCGGGCCATCGAGAGCGTTTTCGAGCGCCAGCAATCCATGTATTTTCGGTTGAAAATGCCGTTCGCTCGTTTCCCGACCGGCCTCTTCGATCGCACAGAAAGAATCGTGACCGGTGGTGTACCCGGCTCCGTGGACGACGCCATTGATTACGCCGAAGCGAGTCCGGGCCTGTTTCACCACTTCCTTGAGCCGGTCGACATCGGACACCTCAGCGCTGGCCGTCATCACCTCCGCGCCCAGTTCCTCAAGGGCCCGCAAGCGTTGGATTCTTCGGCTGACCGCGTCGCCGGCGCCATGGGTGGCGATCCAGTGGTCCCACTCGGCGGGTTCGGGGAACGCCGAGCGGCCAACCAGGACCAGTTTGGCCTGCACCGTGCGGGCCAGGTACTCAGCCAATGTCAGGCCGATGTTGCCGAGGCCGCCGGTAATCAGGTACACGCCGTTGGTTCGGAGCAGCGAGGGCGCCTGGGGAGGAGCATCGAGAGACATCGGCTCGAAGGTTTGAATCCATCTCCGATTCCCGCGGTAAGCCACGGCGGAGGCGAACCGTTCACAGGTGAACTCGGCCAGCAGGAGATCGATCGTCCGGTCCCTGTCCAACGCGGAGCCCTGCAGGCTCCCCGGGTCAATCGTCCGGCAGGTGATCCGAGGGTACTCCTGAGGAATCACTCTGGTGATCCCGAGAACGGCGGCCTTGCCGGGACAGATCGAGTCTCCGTCCAAGACTTCCTGGATCGAGTCCGCGATCACTCCGAGTTCGACCGGAGATCCATCCCCGGTCGAGTCGAGCGATTGCGCCAGAAACAGCAGGCTGTAAAAGCCCCGCGTTTGCAGGTCGTCGAGCGGCTCATCGGTGTGCGCGCTCACACCCCAAAGATGGATGACAAAATCCGGAGTGCGGCCCGCGGATCGAAGGTCTTTGAGGAGAGCGTCGTAGTCGCTACGGTTCCCTGCGTCGATCGTGAAGCTGTGCTCGCTCGATTTCGAGAAGCGCGAACCTCGCGTAACGGCGGTCGCATCGCATCCCATATCCTTGAGGCGCTCGATCATCCGTGCGCCCATCCCGCGGGAATCGCAGAACACCAGCCATCGCGAAGCAGACACATCCACCGCCGCCTTGGCAGGCAGAGCGCGCTTCCACGATGCGGTGTAAAACCACTGGCCGATTTCTCGCTTGCCGGCAACGGGCACTTTGGAGGCCGGCGCCGGCGGCTGCAGCATGTCGAGCCAGTAGCGCTCTCTTTCGAACGGATAGGTTGGAAGGGGAATCCGGCTCCGCTTTTCGTGCGCGTGAAAACCCGTCCAATCAAGAGGCACCCCAAGCACCCACAGGCGCCCTAGCGTCCGCAGCAGGAACGGAAGGTCCTCTTCCCGGCTCCTGGGGGGCCGGATGGAGGGAAGCGCGACCTGTTCCCGGGAGCGGTCCGGGTGCTGCGCGGCCAGGCCGGCCAGTGTCTGGCCGGGACCGACTTCGAGCAGAATCCAGTCGGGATCCTTGACGATTTCCTTCAGCCCGTCGGCAAAACGAACGGTATGGCGCAGATGCATCGTCCAGTAACCGGGATCGGTGGCCTGGTCCGCCGCGATCCAGGTTCCGCTGACGTTGGACACGAAGGGAATTCTGGGCGGGTTTAACTCGACCGAGGCACACTCGGCGGAAAACGTTGCCAGAATCGGATCCATCATCGACGAATGAAAAGCATGCGAGGTGCGGAGCCGCCGGCAATCAAGGCCGGATTCCCGGAGTTGCGCCTCCAGGCGATCGATTTCCTCCGACGGACCGGAGACCACTGAAGACGACGGGCTGTTCACCGCGGCGATCGACAGGAGCCCACCGACAATCTCAGCGGCTTCCGCTTCGGGCAGAGGCACGGCCAGCATCGCGCCGGGAGGCATGGCCTGCATCAGCCGGCCTCGAGCCGCCACCAACGCCAGCGCGTCTTCGAGCGAGAAGACACCGGACAGGCAGGCCGCGACGTACTCTCCGATGCTGTGGCCGATCAGAGCCTGAGGCTCGACACCCCATTCCATCCACAAGCGCGCCATGGCGTATTCAATGACAAACAACACGGGCTGGGAATAAACGGTCTGGTCCAGCAACCGGGCTGCCCGCTCGCCGTGCGCTTCCGCCGGATACAGCACTTCCCTCAGGTCGAATCCCAGGAGGCCCTTGAGCACTTCCGAGCAGAAATCGACCTGCTCGCGAAAGCTCGCTTCCACCTGATAGAGTTCCCGCGCCATGTTCACGTACTGCGTGCCCTGGCCGGGGAAGAGGAAGATGACGGGCCGGTCCTTAGGCTCCGTAGTCGAGATCAGCAGGCGTTTCGGATCGGCGCTTTCGAGCACACCGATCGCATCATTCGGATCGAGCGTCCGGCAAACCAGCGCCCGCCGCCGCGCGAATGCCTTGCGCCCGACCTGATAGGTGTAGGCCACATCCGCCAGGTCGAGCCCGGGATGATGTTTGAGGAACGCAGCCAGGTTATGCGCCGCGGTGTCGAGAGCCTCATCCGTTCTGGCGGACAGCACCAGTAACTGCCACGGCCGTGACTTGCCCGAAGGGGGCAACTGCGGAGCTTCCTCCAGGACGAGATGCGCATTCGTTCCGCCGATGCCGAACGAACTCACGCCGGCCCGCCGCGGTGTTTCTCCCGTCTGCCAATCCGTCAGCCGCGTGATTACATAAAACGGACTGTTGGCGAAATCAATAGCGGGATTCGGCTGGCTGTAGTGCAGACTTGGAGGCAGCATCCTGTGGTGGAGTGCAAGCACCGTCTTGATCAAGCCGGCTACTCCGGCGGCCGGATCCAGATGCCCCAGATTCGATTTCACCGAACCGATGGCGCAGAATCCCGTTTCGCTCGTCGAAGCCTGGAACACCTGGTTGAGCGCGGCCATTTCAATCGGATCACCCAGGGGCGTTGCGGTGCCGTGGGCCTCGATGTAAGTAATGGTGCGAGGATCGACGCCCGCCACGGCCTGCGCCATCGCGATCACCTGGGCTTGCCCTTCCACGCTGGGAGCGGTGTAGCCGACCTTCAAGGAGCCGTCGTTGTTCATCGCGGATCCCTTGATCACCGCGAGAATCGAATCGCGATCCTCGATGGCGTCGGTCAGCCGCTTGAGCACGACGATTCCCACGCCGTTGCCGGGCACGGTTCCCATCGCCCTGGCATCGAACGTTCGACAATGCCCGTCGGGCGAGGATATCCCGCCCTGCTGATACAGGTACCCCTTTTTGTCGGTAGCACTGATCGCCACCCCGCCGGCGAGCGCCAAGTCGCACTGGTAGCCGAGCAGACTTTGGCAAGCCATTGCCACGGCAACCAGCGACGTGGAGCAGGCAGTCTGCACGGCCACGCTTGGCCCGCGCAGATTCAGCTTGTAGGAGACCTGAGTGGTCAGGTGATCCTTTTCGTTGCCCAAGGCGATCTGGAACGGATCGATGAAGCCCAGCCGGTCCACGTTCGAATAGACGTTGAACAAATAGGTGCTCATCGCCGCGCCGGCGTAGACGCCGATCAGCCCAGGGTAGGTGTCCGGACTGTAACCGGCATTCTCGAGACTCTCCCAGGCGCATTCCAGAAAGAGGCGGTGTTGCGGGTCAAGAATCTCCGCATCCCTCGCACTGAACCCGAAGAACCCGGCGTCAAACAGTTCGATGTCGTCCAGCACTCCTCCCGCGCCCACAAAGTCGGGGTTGGCGCGCAGGGCGGCATCCACTCCCGCCGCCGTCAGTTCTTCATCGGAAAAGAACCGGATGCCCTCAACGCCCTCCTTCAGGTTGTGCCAGTATTCCTCGATATTCCTGGCACGGGGAAACCGGCCGGTCATGCCAATAATGGCGATCCCCTCGTATGCGTCCGACTGATTCATCTGGCTGCCTCTCGCTCGCGGCGCTCCCTGCGCCGGGTCATCGCGGCCTTCTGCCGTTCCGCCCTCTGCTGCTCGGGGCGGAAGGTGGGGGCCTTTCCTTCCTGTTCACTCAAATACCGTGCCAACGCGCTCACGTTCGGAAAGCGGAACAGATCGAGGATGGAAACCGGATACGGAATCTGATTCCTCAGCCCCTCCTGAAGTTTTCCTTGCAGTTGAATCATGAGCAGCGAATGCCCACCCAGATCGAAGAAGTTGTCTTCGACACCGACACGGTCCACGCCCAGGACTTCCTGCCACACTGAACTGATGCGACGCTCCAGGTCCGACCTCGGCGCGACATACGAGCCGTTGAGGCCGGGGCGTGCCGTGTCGGGCGCGGGCAGGCGGCGGCGATCCACCTTGCCATTCGGCAGCAGGGGCAGGGCGTCGAGCACGACAAACGCCGACGGGATCATCTGGTCGGTCAGATGCCGCTGGAGAAAGCGGCGCAGATCCTCCGGACCCGGCGCCGGGCCGGCGGGCACCAGGTATGCCACCAACCGTCTTTCTCTCTGACCCTCGTCCCCTTCGCGGACCACGACCACCGCGTCGCGTACCGAATCGTGCTGCCTGAGCACTACTTCGATTTCGCCCGGTTCGATTCGCACACCCCGAATCTTGACCTGGGTGTCTATGCGTCCCAGGTATTCGAGGACGCCGTCATCGCGATACCGTACCAGGTCTCCGGTCCTGTACAGCAGATCGCGGGTGTTACACCCACCGGCGCCATTCCCGGACGGATCGACTTCAACATCGAAGGGCAGCGGATTTGCCACAAATCTCTCGGCCGTCAGTTCCGGGTTGTTCAGGTATCCGCGCGCCAGGCCTGTGCCGCCGAGATACAGTTCGCCGGGTACACCCGGGGGCGCCAGCCTCTGGTTGCGATCGAACACATACGCCCTGAGATTGCTCACCGGACGGCCGATGGGCACGAATTCGCCGCTGTCCGAGTCGCGGTAGGTTGCGTAGACCGAGTCGATGCAGGCTTCAGTGGGCCCGTAGAGGTTATGCAGTTCGGCGTCGAGGATGGACCCGAGACGCCGTCCCAGTTCGGTGGGGAGCGCTTCGCCCCCGCAGAAGATGTGACGCAGGCTTTTGCATATTGGGAACTCTTCCTGCTCGAGCAGAATTCGAAACAGGGACGGCACCAGTTGAAGCCGCGTGATCCCGTGCTTGACGATGACCCTCGCCAGCAGAGTGGTGTCGAGATGAACGCCAGGCGGCGCCAGAACCAGGCACGCCCCGGCCAGCAGAGGCGCGTAGAACTCCCAGACAGAAGCGTCGAAACTGATGGGCGTTCTCTGCAGAACCCGGTCCGCCGGGGTGAGTGGAAAGGCCTCCTGCATCCAGCACATGTGATTGGTGATCGCGCGATGGGGAATCATCACCCCTTTCGGCCGGCCCGTCGAGCCGGAGGTGTAGATCACATATGCCAAATGCCCTGCGCCCACCGCGGAGACGGGGTTTTCATCGGTCTCGGCAGCCGGCTCGTACCAACCCGGATCGAGATAGATGACCTCGCCTTCGTACGCCGCGAGTCGCGTCCGCAAATAGCTCTGCGTCACCAGAACACGAGCTTGGGAGTCAGAAAGCATATACGCCAGCCGCTCGCTCGGATAGGCCGGGTCGAGTGGCACGTAGGCTCCACCTACCTTGAGCGTACCGAGCAGGGCGACGACCAGTTCCAGGGATCGCTCCATGACGACCGCCACGATTACATCCGGACCGACGCCCAGCGCCTGAAGGCGTTGCGCGAGATGATTCGCCTGCCGGTTCAGTTCCCGGTATGTGATCTCGGAGTCGCCGTAGATCGCCGCCACCCGGCCGGGAGAACGTTCCACCTGTTCCTCGAACAAGCGATGCAGGGGGAGATGCAACGGATAGGCGGCAGCGGTGGAATTCCAGTCAATCGCGATGCGGCGCTGTTCCGGTTCACCCATCAGCGAAAGCAGGGAAAGCCGCTGGTCGGGATTCGACACCGCGGCCTCGAGGAGATTCAGAAAATGGGCGCCAAAGCGCTCGATCGTGGCAGCGTCGAAAAGGTCGGTCGAGTATTCGATTCCACCGCCTACCTCCCGGGTGTCGTCCCATAAGTGGAGCGCCATATCGAAGACGGCGGTTCCACGGGTGCCGTCCAGTTCGGACGGCGGATCTTTATCTTCCTCGATCGCGGGACCCGGAGGCACGTCACCCTCCGGCGGCGGCGTGCTGAACACCTGGAACAGCACCTGGAACAGCGGATTGCGGCTGGAATCGCGCTCCGGTTTCAGCGCTTCCACCAGCATTTCAAAAGGCACTTCCTGATGCTCGTAAGCGCTCAGCGCCGTCTCCCGAACCCGTGCCAGCAGTTCGCGGAACGTGGGATCCCCGGACAGATCCCCGCGCAGCACCAGGCTGTTCACGAAGAACCCGATCAGCCCCTCAAGCTCGGCCCGGTTTCGGCCGGCAATCGGCGATCCGACAACGACATCGTCCTGTCCCGAATAGCGGCCCAGCAGTGCCTGAAACGCCGCGAGCATCGTGATGAACATCGTCGTGCCTTCACGGTGGCTCAGGATCCTCAGCGATTCGGTGAGCACGCGAGGGAGTTGGATGGGGTGAAACGCTCCATTGAACGTCTGGATGGGCGGGCGCGGCCGGTCGGTGGGCAGTTGCAGGACCGGAACACCGGCAAGTTGCTTTTTCCAGTATCCGAGTTGTGATTCCAGTACTTGCCCTTGCAGCCGCTTCCGCTGCCACACCGCGAAGTCACCGTATTGAATCGGCAAGTCCGGCAGGGGCGAGTGTTGCTCGTTCGCGAAGGCGGTGTACAACGCCGTCAATTCGCGGAAGAAGACGCCCATCGACCAGCCGTCGGAGACGATGTGGTGAAGAGCCAACACCAGCAGGTACTCGGTTTCCTCGAGCCGCACCAGCCGGGTGCGGATGAGAGGTCCCTGGCTCAGATCAAACGGAGACCGAACTTCTCTGATAGCCAGTCTGCCCGCCTCCACACCCCTGTCCGTTCGGTCGCGCAGGTCCGTGACCGGCAACGGCACCCATAACTCCGGAGACACGACCTGCATCGGCTGCCCGTCCACCACGCGGAACGCCGTGCGCAAGGTCTCGTGCCGCCGAACGATCTCATTGAGGCTTCGCTCGAGCACACCGGCATCCACCGCGAACGACAGCGGCAATAGCGTGCCGAGGTTATAGAATGTCCGACCCGGAGTCATCTGGTCGAGGAACCAGAGCCGTTGCTGGGCGAACGACATCGGAAACAGGAACGCATCCACTTCCATCTAGTTCGCCCTCATTGCCGGCGCGGACACAGAAGATCTCTCTTTTGCCGGAGCCAACGTCGTTACCCAAACACATCTCAATGCCTTTATCGAGAGGGGACCCGTCATTGTTGCGTGCCCCGAGAAACTCGTCGAAACGTACTCATGCGTGTTGGCCATGGCGGAGGTACCGAAGGATTGGCAAAAGATCGTCAACGATGGCTTCCAGCAAACCCTTACGCGAGTTCTTCAAGAAAAAGTGGTCGCCGGGGAATATCCGCACCTGGAAGCCGCCCTGCGTCTCATTCCGCCAGCCGATCACATCCTGCCTGCGGACTTTGCGGTCCTGGTCCGCGCCGAACGCCGAAATGGGACACTCCAGCGGGTACTCGGCATAGTACCTGTACGTTTCACAGATCGAGAAGTCCGCCCGGATCGTCGGCAGCACGAGTTTCATGTATTCGGGATTGTCCCAGACTTCACCGGGCACGCCTTGATAGTGGCGCAGTCTTTTGAGGAACAGAGGCTCGGGTAAATGGTGAATGGGGGGTTCCGCGTCGGGTTGATGTGGCGCCCGGGCCGCGGAAACGAACAGACGAACGGGTATTGTCCGATACGAACGCCGTAGCTGGCGCGCCAGCTCAAAGGCAATCAGAGCGCCCATGCTATGCCCGAAAAAGGCGAACGGAGCATCGAGAAAAGACCCGAAGGCCCCGGTCATCGCCTCGATCAAGGGACCCAAGTGCCGGTATGGCTGCTCGTTCCAGCGATCCTCCCTGCCTGGAAGCGAGACCGCGCACACTTCCAGATCGGCGGGCAGTTCCGCTGTCCAGTGCCGGAAGATCGAGGCTCCGCCTCCCGCGTAGGGGAAACAGAACAAGCGGAACCTCGCCTTCCCACTGGCAGCAGGATCTCTCGCCTGCAGTCTGAAAAAGGGACTCGTGTGCTCTGAACTCACGACTGAAAGGTACCGTCCCCTCTGTCGACCCACGTCTGTTCTGACGGGTCGGGCTTCCACCCGCGGACGGTTTCACCCACCCCACACCGGGGTAGTCTGTTCGCTGCCAAGCCCAGGCACTCCACACGCCGGAGCAGACTGGATTTGAAGTCGATGTTTAATAAGGCCAGGGACTACCCTTGAGAACCGCCCGCTTCGGCGGCCTCAATCACGGCGGCCTCGTAGTCGCTTATCCCCTGGTAGTAGGCGGCAACTTCGGGACCGGCGGCCGCCTCAGCCTCCACGCCCTCAGTAGCAATGGCCTCGTTGACGACCGCCACGTAGTCGTTCATGCCCTGATAGTAGGCCGCCTCTTCGGGACTGGCAGCCGTCTCAGCCTCCGCGCTCTCAGTAGCAATGGCCTCGTTGACGACTGCCACGTAGTCGTTCATGCCCTGATAGTAGGCCGCCTCTTCGGGACTGGCAGCCGTCTCAGTCTCCGCACTCTCGGTGGCGATGGCCTCGTTGACGACTGCCACGTAGTCGTTCATGCCCTGATAATAGGCTGCTTCCTCCGGACTGGCAGCCGCCTCAGCCTCCGCGCCCTCAGTAGCAATGGCTTCGTTGACCACTGCCACGTAGTCGTTCATGCCCTGATAATAGGCTGCTTCTTCGGGACTGGCAGCCGCCCCAGCCTCCGCGCCCTCAGTAGCAATGGCCTCGTTGACGACCGCCACGTAGTCGTTCATGCCCTGATAATAGGCTGCTTCCTCCGGACTGGCAGCCACCTCGGCCTCCGCACTCTCGGTGGCGATGGCTTCGTTGACCACTGCCACGTAGTCGTTCATGCCCTGATAGTAGGCCGCTTCTTCGGGACTGGCAGCCACCTCAGCCTCCGCACTCTCGGTGGCGATGGCTTCGTTGACCACTGCCACGTAATCGTTCATGCCCTGATAGTAGGCCGCTTCTTCGGGACTGGCAGCCACCTCAGCCTCCGCGCTCTCGGTGGCGATGGCTTCGTTTACCACCGTCGCGTAGTCATTGACTCCCTGAAGGTAAGCCGCTTCCTCCGGCGTGATGGATTGCGTTTCCGCCTCGGCCGCCGCCGATCCGGTGACTTCAGCGATGTAATCGTTGACACCCTGATAATACGCTTGCGTTACAGAGTCCATATGCTCCTCCGACATTCACTCCGAACGTTCCTTACGAGTTCGACCCAGAGAGAGCCTTCTCGCAATCTGCCATGCCCTGGTAATAGGCAATCTCTTCCGATGTGTAGCCCGTGGCGCCACTCTGCGCCACGGCGGATTCGAGAGCCTCCTGATAATCGGCGACGCCCTGATAGTAGGCAATCTCTTCCGGCGTCAGTTGCGCTGTGCCACCCTCTAATGCTGCCTGGTAGTCGGCGATCCCTTGTGTATAGCCCGCCTCGTAGGGATCCTGGGGATACGCACTCTCGTCCGCGGATTCCTCCGGGTACTCTTCTTCGTACCCGGCGGCACAAAAAACCGCGGAGTATTCGTCCTCGGTCAATTCTGTACGGCCTCCTGCCCTGTCCAGCTTTTCCACTCTCAGGATGTCGCCGGTGTTCGTGCTGACCGTAAGCACGTATTCGCTGGTCTCGTCATGGGCCGCTTCTTCAACCACGATCTCGGCCTGGACGGCCGCGGGGGCTGGCTCCTCAGCAGAAGGCGCCGGTTGTGGGGAGATTGCTTCCTCGCCTTTTGGCGCCTGAGATTCAACGGGCGGTTTCTCTGGTTTGCCCGTCCCCTGCTGCGAGTCCTTGTCCATGGTTGCCGCTTTGCTCTTGGATTCACTCATCGGAAGCTCCTTGGCTTGAATTCTTCTCTCGTAGTATTTCGGCAACAGCTATTGCTGCACGGCAGTTGCACCATGCAAGACGGATTGTACTATGCGATGAGGCGATCAGCCAATGAAAAACATATCGAAATCCGTCTTTCCTACACCCGCTCGCAGCTATCTCCGGGCGGATTGCAGCCGCGAGAGGTCCGCGCTCCGTCGCCGAGCACGGAAAACGGCAACCCGCTGAATCCCATGTATTTGCCGTTTGCCGGTGCGTCGAGAGGGCGACCAGCCCAGCCCGCCTCACCGCGACGTTCGGACTGCGCCCCCAGCGTATTCAGCGCCAACGCATTGTCAAGGTGGGGCCGGCCGCTGGGGGGCGCCGGCCCCAAGATGTTGGCTGAGGCAAGGGAGATCCAGAGTACGCGACAATTGAGGAAGTGGATAAGTTCGTGATCGAAGGCGGCCAGAGGCTCAGCGGCGAGGTCGTCACCAGCGGTTCCAAGAATGCCGCTCTGCCGGCGCTGGCCGCAGCCCTGCTTACCGACGAGCCCGTCATCCTGCATCGAGTTCCCCAGGTCCGGGACATCCGCACGATGCAGCGCCTGCTCCAGGATATCGGCGCGCGTGTCGAGTCGACCGGCGGTTGCGTGCGGATCGAAACACGCGAGGTCCATTCGCCGGAAGCCCCGTACGAACTGGTCAAGACGATGCGCGCCTCGAGCCTGGTGCTGGGCCCGCTCGTAGCCCGCTGCGGCACCGCCCGCGTGTCGCTTCCGGGGGGATGCGCCATCGGCGCTCGCCCCGTCAACCTCCATATCTCCGGTCTGGAACAACTCGGCGCCCTTGTTTCCCAGGATCACGGATACATCCTGGCGGAAGCGCCCGAAGGGCTCCTTGGCGGCGTCATCGCCTTCGACCGCATTACCGTCACGGGCACCGAGGACCTGATGATGGCGGCGACTCTGGCCCGGGGCGAGACCATCCTCGAGAACGCGGCAAGGGAACCGGAGGTCAGCGACCTGGCTGCGCTGCTTGTGAAGATGGGCGCGCTCATCGAAGGCGCGGGCAGTTCGACCATTCGCATCGAGGGCGTCGATCGCCTGCATGGCGCCGAGCATTCCATCGTGTCCGACCGCATCGAAGCGGGCACGTTCCTCATCGCCGGCGCCATTACCGGGGGGACGCTCACGGTTCGCAACGCGCCCGTCTCCCACCTGGGCGCGTTGATTGCCAAACTGCGCCTGGCCGGTGTGACGATCACCCAGGAGGCCGACGATCGGCTGACCGTCGATCCGCACGAGCGCCTGCATTCGACCGATATGACCACCGAGGAGTATCCCGGCTTCGCCACCGATCTGCAGGCACAGTACATGGCCCTGATGACCCAGGGCGACGGCATCGCCATCGTGACGGAGACGATCTTTGAGAACCGCTTTATGCATGCGCTCGAGTTAGCGCGCATGGGAGCCAAGATCCGCATCGAAGGCCGGCGCGCCATCGTCGCCGGCGGGCCGCTGTCCGGCGCCGCTGTGATCGCCTCCGATCTCCGGGCCAGTGCCGGTCTGTTGCTGGCGGGACTGTGCGCTTCCGGGGAGACGGTGATCGACCGCGTCTACCATATTGACCGCGGCTACGAGAAGATCGAAGAGAAACTCGCCGGCGCCGGAGCGCGCATCCGGCGGATCGAAGCCTGACTCCGGGCTGCAAGCCGATTTATACTGGCTTCGGTGCCTAGGTATTTTCCCGTAGCAGTTTTCCTCACGGTTTCGCCGTTGGTCGCGGCGAAGACCCCGGTCCAGAACGCCCCGCTGCCGAAGCAACTTCTTCAGACCACGCTCCCCGCCATGCCCTTGCGTTTCGAGCCGAACGCGGGGCAGACCGATCCGAGGGTTCGCTATCTGGCCCGTACTCCCGGGATGACGGCATTCCTGACGGACGACGGCGTCACCCTGCTGCTCACCCGCAACACCGGAAACCAGTGCGGCGAAGAGAACCTGCTGCGGGGCAGGAATCCGCGCTGCCCCTCGTTCGAGCACGCCGCATTTCGGATGAGCCTGGCAGGCGCTTCCAGACGCCCTTCGATCCGGGCGAATGAGCCTCTTCCAGGGAGGGTCAACTATTTTCTCGGCAATGATCCCTCGCGCTGGCGGACCGACATTTCCACGTTCGCCAAGGTGGAGTACCGCGAAGTGTACCCCGGCGTCGACCTGGTCTTCTACGGCAATGGGCGTAACGTCGAATACGACTTTCTGGTGAAGCCCGGCGGCGATCCTGGTCTCATCGAACTGGCCTATGAGGGAGTCCAGCGCCTCCGTGCCGACTTGAACGGCGACCTGCTGATCACCACTGCGGGCGGTGAGGTTCGGCAGCATCGGCCGCGGGTGTTCCAAGAGCTCGCCGGGTCGCAGGTGGAGATTGCCGCGGAATACCGCATTCGGGAGCAGAAGGTCAGCTTCGAGCTTGCCCGCTACGACCGGTCGCGCCCGCTCCGTATCGATCCGGTCCTAGCCTACTCGACCTACCTCGGCGGCGATGCCGCCGGGTCCGGGATCGCGATCGACTCGAGCGGCGCCGCGTATGTCACGGGCAGCCTCGTGTCCGCCGCATTTCCTGTCGTCAGCGCCTACCAGACCTTTCAGGGCGCCGCGGATGCGTTTGTCGCCAAGATCAACCCCGCCGGCACTCAATTGGTGTACTCGACGTTCCTGGGGTCCAACGGCAATGACTACGGAATCGCCATCGCCGTGGACGGAGCTGGCGCGGCCTACGTCCTTGGCGCGACCTCGTCCTCGACGTTCCCGACCAAGAACCCGTATCAGACGTTTCGCGGCGATCAGGATGCCTTTGTGACCAAACTCAGCGCCGCCGGCAGCGCCCTGGTTTACTCCACGTATCTCGGCGGCGCATTGCGGGAAGAGCCCGGCGCCATCGGCATCGATCCGCTGGGCTCAGCCTACATCACGGGCGGCACGTACTCATCCAATTTTCCTGTCGTCAACGCGTATCGGAGCCAGCCCGGCGGCGACTCGGACGCCTTCGTCACAAAGCTGAACTCCTCCGGCAGTAATGCGGCCTACTCCACCTACCTGGGCGGGTCCGGCGCGGACTTCGGCCGGGGGATCGCGGTGGACGGCACGGGCGCGGCGTATGTGACGGGCTCGGCGTCGGACTCCAGTTTCCCGGTCAAGAATGCCGTGCGCACGTTCACCGGCGTGGTGGACGCGTTTATCGCCAAACTCTCGCCCTTCGGCAACGATCTGTTTTACTCGACGATGCTGGGCGGCAGCGATGCCGACTACGGCACGGCGATCGCCGTCGATTCCACGGGCGCCGCCTACGTCACCGGCTATACGCAGTCCCCGGATTACCCCGCCACGACCCTGTTCAAGTTCTACCAGGCGGGGACCGATGTCTTCATCGCCAAGCTGAATAACGTGGGGACTGAGTTCCTGTACTCCACCTTCGTGTATGGAGTCAATCACGACTACGGGTACGGCATCGCCGTGGACGGCTTGGGAAATGCCTTCGTCGCCGGGCAGGACTCCTCGTACAACTTCCCGCTGGCGCAGCCGCTGCAGAGCTTTGGAGGTGAATCGGATGCGTTTGTCCTGAAGCTGAATCCCACCGGGACCGCCTTGATCTACTCGACGCAGCTCGGCGGGCGGGGAAGCGAGATCGCTGCCTCGATCGCCGTAGATCCGCTCGGGTTCAACGCGTATATCATCGGCATCAACAACGGCGGAGACTTTCCGATCTTCAATCCCATTCAGTCCAATCCGGGAAACCAGGCCGCCGTAGTCGCCCGGATCACGGAACTCACCTCGGTCACGATCGATTCCACTCTCCCCGGCCGCCAGTTCACCGTGACCGGCGGCGCCGGATGCGCCACCGGGACGTACCTCACGCCGAAGACGATCCTCTGGGCCCAAGGCGTCTCCTGCAGCGTTCAGTTCGATGCCAACCAGCCCGCGCCGGCGGGCACGCGCTATGTATTTGACGGCTGGCAAGACACGGAACCGCAGGTGGGACCGCCAGCCGCGACGACTTACACCGGCCGCTTTCGAACCCAATACCTGCTGACGCGCACGGTTTCGCCTTCCGGCGCGGGAACGATCACGGCAACACCCGCCTCCCTGGACGGGTTCTACGACACCGCGACGACAGTACAGCTACAGGCAGCGGCTGCGGCCGGGTGGAGTTTCAGCGGTTTCTCCGGGAGCGTCACCGGAACCGCCAGTACGGCCAGTGTCACGATGAGCGCGGCACGTTCGATCACGGCGACGTTCACGGCGATCCCCTTGGGAGGAGGCGGACAGCGATTCGTTCCGGTGACACCCTGCCGCATCATGGACACGCGAGCAGGGCAGGGGACCGCCGGCGCCTTCGGGCCTCCGGCGCTGGCGGCGGGCGGAGTCCGGACCGTGCCGATTCCCACGAGTCCCTGCGGAATACCCGGCGCGGCGCAGGCGTACTCGCTCAACATTACGGTCGTCCCGGCGCGGACACTGAGCTACTTGACGATCTGGCCCACGGGACAAGCGCAGCCTTTGGTATCGACCCTGAATTCGTTCCAGGGCGAAATCGTGGCCAACGCGGCGATCGTCCCCGCGGGCACGAACGGGGCCGTGAACGTGTTCGTCACCGATGCCGCGGACGTGATCATCGACATCAACGGCTATTTTGCCCCGCCGCAGAGCGGAGGACTGATGCAGTTTTATCCGGTGGCGCCTTGCCGTGTGGCCGATACGCGGACCGGCTCCGGCAAGACTGGAGCGTTCGGCGCGCCTCGACTGAATGGCGGGGAAAGCCGCAGCCTCCCGATTCCTACGAGCGGTTGCGGAATCCCGTCAGGCGCGCAGGCGTATTCAGTGAATGTGACGATGGTCCCAGCGAGCGCGCTGGGATATCTCACGCTGTGGCCGACCGGCTCGAACCGGCCGGTGGTCTCGACGCTCAACTCGTTCGCCGGCGCGATTGTGGCCAATGCGGCGCTCGTGCCCGCGGGAACCGGGGGCGCCGTCAGCGCGTTCGTTTCCGATGCCTCCGATGTGATTGTCGACATTAACGGCTACTTCGCTCCGCCGGCGGCCGGCGGCCTGAACTTCGCCCCGGTTGCGCCGTGCCGGGTGGCCGACACGCGAGCCGGCTCCGGCTTTTCGGGCGCCTTCGGATCGCCCACGCCAACGGCCGCTTCGACACGGACGATGTCGATTCCGGCCAGCGTCTGCGGGATCTCCGGGGCGGCTCGCGCCTACGCCTTAAATGTCACGGTTGTGCCGTTGGGCGTGTTGTCGTTTCTCACCAGTTTCCCGGCCGGACAACCGCTACCGCTGGTTTCGACCCTGAATTCGTTCCGCGGGTTCATCGTGGCCAACGCCGCGATTGTGCCGGCGGGCACGGACGCCGCGGTGAGCTTCTTCGTAACCGACTCCACGGAACTGATCGTGGACATTAACGGCTACTTCAGCCAATAGGGAGTGAAATCCCTGTTTTTTCACGGCTCCCGGCGCTCGCGGCCCACCTACCGGTTGGCCGACAGGTGAACCGGTTGCCAGAACGCTCCGCTGCCGGCGGAATCCCAAGCTGCAACCCGGACCCACTTCTTACCCGCCGCGTCGAACGGGATGCGGAACCGCTCGCTACCAAACGGCGGCCGGTCGGTGACCCGGAGGATCTGGCGGTCCGTCTTCTGCCCATCTCCCCACACCACCTCGACGAACTCGAGCGGGAACGTCCATTCGAGGTCGGCCACCACCGTCCGTTTGGCGCCCGACCCTTCGAGCGCGAACCGGCGGAAGAGCACCTCGCCGCTCGAGACAAAAAACTCGCCCGCCCGCATGGATTTCAGGATCGGGCTCCAATCTTCATTGAACAAGGGCAGCCGGTCCAGTTTCACGTAATTGACCAGCAGGTGCGGGTAGGTCTCGTCGTCGGGATACTTGGCGTACGTGTCGCCTTCGGCGATCAGGTACTTCGGTCCCGCCCAGTTGTTCATGTCGTCGAGCGTGCTGAAGCAACGTTTTTCGCAGATGCGGCTTTCCGAGAGATCGACGGGGAGCGATTGATACGAACCACCCAGGAAACGGTCACTGCGGAAGTACTCTTTGTCGCGGCTTGACTCGGGGTAGCCGGTGGACCCCTTGGTGCGCGGGTGGGCCTGCCAGGACAGGCCGCCTTCGGCGCGCAACATCTCCAGTTCGTCCCGCTCCGAGCCGACATGATAGACCTTGCCGAATTTCGGATGGTTCTCGACAAAGGGCTGGTCCGGCTTGCGAACGTGCGACCAGAACACCGGGCGTGGAAACACGGTGGTGTAATGACCGCCGAAGGTCGCATCCGGTTCCTCGCCTGGCATGATGAGGAAGTCGCGGTCGGAGTGGCGGGCGCAGGCGTCAAAGTAGGTCTTCTGATCCTGAAAGCGCAGAGGGCCGGCGTCGCCCGGATGGCCGTCGCCGTGGAAGTCGGACATCATGGCGATGTTGACGCCCAGTTCGCGGAACGTAGGCACCCAGGGTGGCTGGAAATCGAGGGAGCCGGCGTCGGCCACCTGCTCGTTGAAATGGGTGTGGAAGTGACTGATGGCCACCTGGTAGCCAGGTACGGCCTTGAAGCGGTCTTCGTGGGTGAAGGCGAGAATTGCGTCGGCCGTAGGCTGGGCCTTGGCGGCGCTCAGGTAGTAGTAGACCGGCATTCGCTGCCAGGTGCCCGCAGGCGCGTTGTACAAGGCGAAGTTGCCCATGGCGAATCCGCGCGCCTGCCCGACGCGCTTCTGCCAGACCTCATCGGAAAAGCCGAACGGGCGATACCCCTCCTCGTGATCGGGCTGGCGAACTCCGGCGGCGAACGAGGCCGCGCTGTCTTTGCGATAGAACACATACCCGAGGTTTAGCTCGATCTCGCGGGCGAAAAAGAATTTCTTGGGCGGAGGAAAGACACCAATCGATCCGGCCGCGGTTTCGACGACCGCAATCCGGTTGCGGGCACGCAGGCTGACTCCCTCGGTATTTGGCGCGCCGCCGAATTCGTACTTCTGCCAGCCGCGGGCGACATCGCGCCACACGACGCGGCCGGGGCGAAAGCCCTTGAGTCCGGCCGAGTATTTGTAGGCCACCGAAGGTTCGCCGGTCTTGGCAATGGCCTCCTGCCGGAGCAGATTGGCGCCTTTGTAAACCGTGAACTGAAGCCGCCCGGCGAAAATGCCCATCGACAGACCGGGGAAACTCACTTCGAGGCGCGCACCGTCGGTCTTCACCGCGCAACTCGTCGATTGAAAGGTCGCGGTCGCACGGCGGATTTCCTCGGGCTTGCGGGGCAACCCCGGATTCGTCCTGGGCGAACCAGGCACCCGCAACGGAGCGTCCCAAAAAACATTCCATTTCTCGCGGTCGATGACTTCCGGCGTGAGGGCGACGCCCAACTGCCGCAGCGGCGCCAGTTGCTGCTCGGAGATGCGCCTGAGTCCGGAGGTGACGTGAAACTCGGGTGCGAGATCCTGCGCCAGAGCCACCCAGGTCCCCGCTTTTTGAATCGCGAGTTCATGGATGCGCGGTTCGGTTCGCTCGATTGTGAAGGTGGCGCGCAACATCTGGCCGGAGGCGCCCTGCCAGGTGACGCGAAGTCCGGAGGGAGTGTTCTCGGCAAGGAGGCCCGGCAGGACCTTGTAGCCGGCGAGGTCACAAGTGGGCGCGCACCACGCGGCGGCGGCAATCAGAAAGGCGGCAAGGAAGCGCATTTGGGCACCCATTATACTCGCCGGGCACGAGCAAGGAGTTCTCCTCGGGCGCGCTCAAGCGCGCTGCGGCCTGAAAGGCAGCCTACTATGGGCGACCGCCGGGCTCTGGAGACCGGTTACACTAACGGTTTATGTTTCCTGACATCTTCAGTCTTTCCGGAAAAACGGCTCTCATCACAGGCGGCAGCCGGGGTTTGGGCAAAGTAATGGCCCGGGTCTACGCGGAGGCGGGAGCGGACATCATGATCTGCAGCCGCAGCGAGGAGGAATTGCGCACGGCAGCAGCTGAAATCGGCGCGGGATTGCCGGCGCGCGTCGAGTGGATGGCGGTCGACATGACCGATCGCGCGCAGGTGGACGGCCTCGCCGCGGAGACCTTGTCCCGCCTGGGCCGCGTGGACGTGCTCGTGAATAACGCAGGCGCCAACGTGCCCCAGCCTATCGATGAGATCGTCGATGACGTCTGGGATCGCGTGGTGGAGTTGAACCTGTCCAGTTGCATGCGGCTGACCCGCTCGCTGGTTCCGCAGATGAAACAACGACAGTGGGGACGCGTGATTCACATTTCTTCCATTCTGGGCCTGGGCGGTAAGGAAGGGCGCAATGCCTACTGCAGTACCAAGGCTGCGCTATTGGGACTCACCCGGGCGAGCGCGATCGACCTTGCGCCCCACAACATCACCGTCAACGCGATTTCGCCGGGACCGTTTCTAACGGACCTGCCGGGCCGGGTACTCACGGCCGCGCAGAAGGAGCAATTCAAGGAACGAACGGCCATCGGCCGGTGGGGGCGGCCGGAGGAGATCGCGGGGACGGCGCTGCTGTTGGCCACCGAAGCGGGAAGCTACATCACGGGGACGGTCATCGTGGTCGATGGCGGGGTTCTGGCGAAAATTCTGTAAGGGGCGCTTCCGGTGCTGGTCGAAGAGAGAGCTACTGTCCGACGCTGAGATTCAGGGGTGAGGACGTTCGCCCGTCCACGGCGACCGTGAGCGGAACCTGCGCGCCTGGGGTCACCAGGGCTGACAGGATGAATGTGATCCGGTGGGCGCCCGGCGAGTCCGCGGCGGGCGAGATCTCAATCGCCGGATGCTCGATGCCCCCGCACAGGATCCTGAGTCGGGAAATCGGAACAGCGGCACCCGTATCGGTGAGACCCGTGACCGTGGCACGAATCAGGTCTCCAGCGCGCACGGTCTGGGCCGGGTCCAGAGCAATGATCTGAGGAGGACGGGGTTCGATGGCCGCGACGATAACGGCCGAGTCCGGCCCGGAGGTGGCCCGAAGCAGGGCAGGGCCGACTGGCAGATTCCCAGGGACACGGACGATGAGTTGCGTGGCGGACGCAGACACGACCTCAGCTGCCTGCTCCCCGATGGTCACGACCGCATTCGCCAGATTCGCGCCCGTCAGCGCAACCAGTGCTCCCGGGAATACGCCGGCCTGTCCGGGCACGGAATTCAGCAGGCGGGAATTCAAACTGAGCGCCGAAGGATTGAAGGGACGTATCTGCAGGGCCAGGGACAGAGGATTAATTCGAAATCCGTTGAACAGCGCGGCCGACGTGGGACCAATCGCCGCGTCAGGCGCCACCCAGACATTCGCCAGAACGCGGCCGGGATTGGCAACCCACACGCGACGGACTTGAATGTCGCTGGTGCCGAAGCCTAAAGCGACAAACCCGTCGGAGAACGTAGTCCCGACACCGGTCACCTCCACCAGAGACTCCGCGCCGGCGGCAATCGAAGTGGTCGTGACCTGGGCCGTCCCCGGGTCGCCGATATCGTAGCTGAAACTCGTGGCCGCCACACCGGCTGCGCCAGAAGCCGTGTACGACGAGTTCTGCCCATCCGGATTCACCGCCGTCACCGTGGCGCGGAAGCCCCGCAACCCTGGAGGCGCGGCCAGCGTCACTGTCCCGGGGTCCGAGGCTATTGTAATCGCACGGATGCCCTCCACAAAGTAGGCAGTTTCCGGACGCAGATTCTGGCCGTGGACCGACACGGTGCGATCGGCATTCAAGGTCACCGATTCGAGTGCTGGCGGATCGCCGCTTACCAGGCGAATCGCGTTCGGCCGGATGTAGATGTCATCGCCCAGCGCCACCACCATATGCCTGGGACCCGCAGCGCCGAACATCGAGGAAGGCTGGATATCGATGGCCAGCCACTCGGTCGCATAGCCGCGAATCCCGTTCGCTGCCACCAAGGGTGTGCCTCCTAAGAACTGGATGTCCAGTCCGGCGGTCACAAGGTTGTTGGCGACGAGGCCGCGGCTGAAGGCGGCGATCGTCCGCGAGCCGCTGCCGGAATTGTTTAGGAAGGCCGGCCGAACGGCGGTTTGGCCGAAGAATACATAAGACGTCAGCGGTGAGAAGCGGTACGCCGCCCGCCGCCGCACGGCGAGGTTGACCGTGTCAACTGTCTGGCCTGCCGCCACGCTGACGAATGAGGCCTGGCGGTAGTCACGGGAAGTCTGGCCACCGGAATAGAAGACCGTGTCAAACGGAGCGCTTGCCTCAAGCGGGCGATCCTGGGGATCGCGAGGTAAAACGATGTCTCCCAATCCCGCGTTCGCGCGCCCGGAGGACGGCAGCGGATGAACATAGACTTGGTACGAGTTTGGCGGCATACCCGCCAAACGGAAACGGCCGTCGCGGTCCGTAAGCGCGCTGATGGCCGAGCCGTTGGGGCGCAAAGCCACGACTGACGCCAAATGAACCCCATCGCCCGTATCCTGGAAAGTGACGCGACCCGTCATCACTCCGGTCTGGTCGGAATACCCGGTGACGGGGTACAGCACGGAAATCCCAGCGATATCATCCTGATCCAATGGGAGGCCCATCGATGTGGATCGGGTGACATCGGTCGACATGGTCGACGCAGTGAAGGTGTGCTGAAGGCCTAATGCGTGTCCAATCTCGTGGGTGACAGTGAGAAAGAAGGCTTCGGTGAAACTGGAACCCGTCCACACCGCGAGGTTGCGGTTCAGGCGGACCTGAGACCGGAGGATTGGCACAAATGACCCTGCCGAGGGGGTAGAGACCGCTCCCCGCGTAGAGGGTCCCCCAATGCCAAGGGTCAAAGGGTCGAGTTCTTCGAACACGATATCGGCGCCGGGCGTCGTCTGGGCTGTCCCGGTGGCCGACAAACCGCCAAAAGCCACCCGCAGGTCGGAAGTGGGGACGGCGTTCCATACCGCACAGGCCTCGCGAATCACGCCGAGCACCGAGGGAAAGGCTTCGGGTTGAGAGATCTGCTGAGGGGTCGAATCGGCCACGTAAAAAGAGACGGTGCGGTAAGGCAGGGCATTGAGGTCGAAGCGCTCCGGTATCGTCACGGTCGATCCGACGTTGCCCAGATAGCGAGTGAAATAGTGGTAACCGGAGGCCTGCGGCAATACCGACGCGGCAAGAAGCGCGATGATGGCCCGGCCGCGCGTCACTTCCTGACCTCCCGGGCCAGAACCCGCCTCACACGCTCAGCGAAATCCGAGTAGCGTAGGGAAATCGCCTCCGGGTCCACGGCTTGGCCTGAACCGGCGTCGACGAATCGAGCATCAATCGCCGACCGGGTGACCATGGTCTCGCCGGACGCGGTTTTGCCGACATCGAGTACCCCTTGCGCCAGACCCATCAGGAGAATCCGGCCGGAGCGAGCCGTCCAGAGGAAGAAGACGTGCTCGGCCCCTTCGACCAGATCGGGTACGCCAGGCAAGTTCTGGCGCAGGCCGCCCGCCACTCCACCCGGGACAACTACCTCGACTTGCTGCGCTTCAGAACCCTTCAGGCGCTCCAGCACCCGCACCTGCACCTGCGTGTTCACCAGAGAGCCGCTGCGAACTCCGTAGACCCGGGTGATTCTGCCGCGGACAATGGTCGACGACTTGGTAATCAGCTCATCCAGGGAAGCACGGGTAATGGTGGTGGCGACCGCCGGGAGGGAGGCCAGCAGGGCGGCCGAAATGGCAACGAGGCGGAACATCGTTTAACTGCTTTCGAAGCATCCGTCGGTCCAAATCAAGCCATTGATTCAAAACCAGTTAGCAGCCTTCGAGCGGATCGGGCTGTATCCGAACGACACAGTGGGACGTTCCACATTAAGATCTCACGACCAGAATCGGTACCTCGACTGCGTGGCGGACCGGGTTAATGGTATCTCCAAAGACCAAGTCTTTGAGCCGGTTGTGGCCGTGAGCGCCCATGATCATCAGGTCTGGCCGGACTTGGCGCGCATAGCGCACGATTGCCTCCTTCGGGTTCGCTTCGTGCACTATAACCGATTCTACCGCAATCGCATGTGACGAGAAAACTCTAGTAATTTCTTCCAAGTACTGGCGGCCGGCCTCGACCTCCTGCGTGGATGCGATCTCGCCGTAGACGCGGCTGGTGACCCCTTCCTCGACGTGCAGCAGGTAAACCTTTGCCTGGTGCAGTTTAGCCATTGCGATTGCATGACTTACCGCAGGCCGGTCGAGGGCGGTGTGGTCAAGGGGTACCAGGATGCGGCTATACCTCGGCGCGGTGAGACTTTCGGCCATAGTGCCTGGCAGAGTGAACGGCGCTTGTCCGAAACGCCGCACCCAATGGCCGATCCAAGGCTCCAGAGTCACCCAAGCCAGCAGGAAAGCAAGGTAGGTCCCGGCGACGCCGACCCCTGCCATGACCAGCCAACCCCAGGAACCGGCCGAGGTCATCCACTGGCCGACCGTGGTAATGACCAGACGCAGGTTCAACGAGACGATGATGGCGGCGGTCGTCCAGGCCACGACGCGAACCCAAGTCCGGCTGGCGAACTCGCCCATCTTGCCGCGGTCGGCGGTGAAGTGGATCAGGGGAATTACGGCGAATGGCAACTGCATGCTGAGGATGACTTGGCTCAAGATCAAAAGCCGGTAGGTGCCCTGCTCGCCATACAGGTACACGGTAAGAGCCGCGGGAACAATCGCGAGGGCCCGGGTGAGCAGACGCCGCAGCCAAGGGCTCATCCGAAAGTTGAGAAAGCCCTCCATAACGATCTGGCCAGCAAGGGTTCCTGTGAGTGTCGACGATTGTCCCGCACAGAGCAGAGCCAAGGCGAAGGCGATGGAAGCCATGGTGGTGCCGAGCAGGGGCGCCAGCAGGAGGTGGGCTTGCTGGATCTCGGTGACCACAATCCCGCGTTTGAAGAACACGGAGGCCGAGACGACGAGGATCGCCGCGTTCACCAAAAGCGCGCCGTTCAGGGCGACGACCGAATCGATGAAGTTGTAGTGACAAGCCGCCTGCCGGGCGTCACGAGTCGTGTCGATTCGACGGGTCTGTACCAAGGCGGAATGCAGGTACAGGTTGTGGGGCATGACGGTGGCACCCAGCATTCCGATGGCGACGTAAAGACTCTCGCCCGAGAGCCTGGGGATCAATCCGGTGGCGACTTCGGCGAGGTTCGGACGCGCGAGGAAGATCTCAACCAAAAAACAAACTCCGATGACGGAAACTAATGAAAGAACAAAAGCTTCCATCTTGCGCACGCCGAACCTCTGGAGCCACAGCAGCAGCAGGGTATCCAACGACGTGGCCGCGACGCCCCACAGAATCGGGATGCCGAACAGGAGGTTCAGGCCAATCGCCGCCCCGAGGACTTCCGCCAGATCACAGGCGGCGATGGCGATCTCACAGAGGAACCAGAGGGAGTAGGCAATCGGGCGGGGGTAACTTTCGCGGCAGGCCTGCGCCAAGTCCAGTCCTCTGACAATGCCGAGGCGCGCGCTGAGGGTCTGGAGAAGGACGGCCATGCCATTGGACATCACTAACACCCAGAGAAGTTGATAGCCGAACCGGGCCCCTCCCTCGAGGTCGGTCGCCCAATTCCCGGGGTCCATGTAGCCCACGCTCACCAGGTACGCCGGACCCGCAAACGCAAACATCCGCCGCCACAGTGACGGATGCTCGGTGATCACCGAGGAATGAACCTCGGAGAGCGAGCGGGATCCAGCGGATGTAATCATAGTTTTTGATCTGCAGTTAACTATGATAAAGTCGAGCACCTGGGAAAGTCAAGAACGGACCCTGCGGAAGAATGGCGGTCTATCTGTGGGAGAGATCGCGAATGTAAAGGTCCTTGAACCTCATGTTGCCTTGACCGCCCGAGTGCAACTGCAGTGCGATGTAACCGTCGAACGACTTGGGTGTCGGATCGGTGAAGTCGAGGACGACCACTCCGTTGAGAATGGCGACGTAGTGGTTGTTCTCCACCTTGAGGAGGTAGTCGTTCCAGTCGTAGGGCCGGATGACCGTTTCGAGGTCGGGCGCGGGCCAGGCAATCCAGGCGCGGCCGTCGCCGTAGACGCCGCCGGTATGGTGATTGAGGGTACGGTCGATTTCAAATTGAAGGCCCTGAGAGACGTCGGCGGTGCCAGGCTTGAAGTCGACGTGAAAAAAGACGCCGCTGTTGCCGTCGGCCTCGCACTTGAATCGGAGAGACATGTGGAAGTCCTTGTACTTCTTGTCGGTTTGCAGATAGCCATAATCTTTTGTCACGCCTTGGCCATGGATGATGCCGCCCGGTTCCACCTCCCATTTCTCGTTGCCGATCTTCACCCATCCACTCAGGTCCTTGCCGTTGAACAAGGAAACCCATCCTGGATCGGGAGGCTTCGGCTTGGATTGGGACAGGAGAGCGCCGGCGCCGGCGGCGGCGAGAAGAAGGAAAACCAGGGCATTTCGCATGCCCATACTGTATCAGGCGTCGCGGCCACGGTCGATGACGGTCGCGCTGTGCGAAAATTGAGATTCCGAAGCGAAGACCCTATGCCCAGACTCCCCAAACTGACCGAGATCGAGATACAACAGGCCCTGTCGCAACTGGACGGTTGGTCTGTGTTGGACGCCAAGTTGCATCGCGAATACAAATTCCCCGACTTCATCCACGCGTTCGGATTTATGGCGACGTCGGCGATCGCGATCGAAGCGATGAATCACCATCCGGAGTGGTTCAACGTGTGGAACACAGTGCGGGTCGATCTGACCACGCATGATTCGGGCGGGATCACGAACAATGATGTGGAACTGGCTCGCAAACTGGAAGCGATCGCATCACGGTTGATGTAACGAGGGTATTGAGTGCGACCGATCGTAGTTCTGGGATTGCTGGCGCAACTGGCATCCGCCCAGCCGTTTTCCAAAGGTCCCGATGTTGACGCGGCGGTAGAGGGCGCAATCCAGGACGGGCAGATTCCGGGGGCTGTCGTTGTCGTCGGGCATCGCGGCAATGTGGTGTATCGCAAGGCGTATGGGAATAGGGCCTTGATTCCGGCCAAAGAGCCGATGACGGTCGACACGATCTTCGATTGCGCCTCGCTGACCAAAGTCGTGGCAACCACCACGGCGGTGCTCCAGTTGGTCGAGGCGGGGAAGATCCGGCTCAACGATCCGGTGACGCGCCACTTACCCGAATTTCAGGCGGGCAAGAGTTCGATTACCATTCGCAACCTGATGACTCACTTCTCGGGCTTGCGACCTGATTTGGACCTGGAGCCGGCTTGGAGCGGCTACGAAACGGGCATACGCCTGGCGTTGTCGGACAAGCCCAAGTTCGCACCGGGAGAACGATTTGTCTATTCCGACATCAATTACATTCTGCTGGGAGAAATCGTCCGGCGCTTGAGCGGCGAACCGCTGCCCGATTATGTCAGGCGCATTCTGTTCGAGCCGTTGGGCATGACGGATTCCCTGTTTCAACCGCCGGAGAGCCTGGCCCGTCGCATTGCGCCCACTGAGCGTACTTCGAAAAACGGCCCGCCCTTGCGGGGGGTGGTGCACGATCCCACCTCCCGATATATGGGTGGGGTCGCCGGCCATGCGGGGCTGTACTCCACTGCCGATGATCTGGCGCGGTTTGCGCAGATGATGCTGAATCAGGGCGAATGGAATGGCCGGCGCATTTTGAGCGCAGGGGTGATCCAGAAGGCGATCGAACCTCAAACGCCCGCCGATCAACCGATTCTTCGCGGCCTCGGATGGGACATCGACTCGCCATTTTCCGGAGCGCGGGGCGATCTGTTTCCCGTAGGATCGTACGGGCACACCGGCTTCACGGGGACGTCGCTGTGGATCGATCCCCGTTCGCAGGCGTACGTCATCCTGCTGACCAACGCCGTGCATCCGGTGTACCGGGGCGGACCCATCACCTCGTTGCGGGGACGGGTCTCCACCATCGTTGCGGCGGCGGTGGGTGTTGCCGGCCCCGGCGTATCGCTCACGGGCTACAACGAGACAATCTCAGGCGCCGGGATCCGGCGCGCCGTCGCCAGGAATTCCGAAGTACTGACAGGACTGGACGTTCTGGTCGAGCAGAAATTCGCCGCCCTGCAGGGCAAGCGCGTCGGCCTTATCACGAACCATACCGGTATCGACCGGGATGGACGACGAAATGTCGATCGCATGGTGGATGCCGGTGTCAACGTGGTTTCTCTTTTCGCCCCAGAGCACGGATTCTTCGGTGCGGAAGATCAGGAGAACATCAACCACTCGACCGACCCCAAGACCGGGATTCGCATCTGGAGTCTCTACGCCGGCAAAACCAGGCGACCCGCTCGTCAAATGCTGACTGGGCTTGACGTGCTGGTGTTCGATATCCAGGACATTGGTTCGCGATTCTATACGTACGTGTCGACCATGGTTCTCTCGATGGAGGAGGCGGCAAAGAAACGCATCGCGTTCTATGTGCTGGACCGGCCTAATCCGATCAGCGGAGTGAAGGTGGAAGGTCCGGTTCTCGACGCTCGTCTCGAGAGTTTTGTCGGCTGTTTCCCCATGCCGACGCGCCACGGAATGACCCTCGGCGAGTTGGCGCGCATGCTGAACGTCGAACGGGCCGTGGATGTGAATCTTCATGTGGTCTCCATGAAGAATTGGGAGCGAGGCGACTGGTTCGACTCGACCGGTCAACTCTGGGTTAATCCGTCACCCAATATGCGGAGCCTCTCGGCTGCGACACTGTACCCGGGGATAGCGATGCTCGAGGCGTCCAGAAACTATTCGGTTGGACGCGGCACCGATACGCCGTTTGAGATCGTCGGGGCCGAATTCATTCATGGCAGGATGCTGGCGCGGTATCTCAACCAGCGCATGATCCCGGGAATTCGAGTCTACCCGACACGGTTCAAGCCGGCAACCTCCGTTCTGGCGGGAAAGATGATCGAAGGAGTCCGTTTTATTGTCACCGATCGGGCGGCGCTGAACAGCGCTCAACTGGGAATCGAACTCGCGGCAGCACTGATTCGGTTATACCCGGGAAAGATCGATTTCAAAGCCAACCTCAAGCTGATCGGCAATCGGGAACTGGTGGAACTTCTCCAGGCGGGGGAGGATCCCAGAAGCATCCAACAGAAGCTGGAAGAGCCCCTGCGCGAGTTTCTGGCGGTGCGGGACAAGTATCTGCTCTACCGTTGAATCGCGCCGAGGCCCTTCCTCACTACTCTGAGGAACCGGATCCCGAACTCTTCTTATTCTTGCTCCCGGGCGGCCGGCCCCGGCGTTTCGGTTCGGCTAACCAGGCCGGCGGGCGTCCGCGCTTCTTGCCGCGGCTTCTCGCCAGGCGTTCCAGGCTGATGATCGCCTCTTCCAACTGTTCTCGCTCCTGTCGCAACTCGCCCAGGATTTTTGTGATGTCCATATTTCCCCCACCCACGCAATCTGGATAGTACCCCGCTTCCGCAAGAACTCTCATCAATGGAACGCAAAGTCTATCCAAAGCAGTTCTATCGCAGATTGGCGAAAATTTCAATAAATGTTTGTTCTGAAAACGGAACAAAGCGCTTATTCGGCGTTTTGAAGGGTCCAAACAGTACTAGCCATCCAGTTTGGAGCGGCGATTCCAGTAGACGTAGAAGGGTAGACCGGCGGCGATCACGATTAATCCGAGGGCCGATTCCCGTGGCGCGTCCAGCAGGGTGGACACCAGCAACGCGAGGGCAACCAGAACAAACAGCACCGGCACCACGGGGTAACCCAATGTTCGATAAGGGCGTGGAAGGTCAGGTTCGCGGCGGCGCAACACGATCACGGCGGCGGTGGTCATGCCGTAAAGAATCCAACTGGGGAAAATTACCAGGGTGACAAGCTGATCATAGCGGCCGGAGAGTACCAGAATTGAGGACCAGGCGCTCAGGGCGAGAATTGCCGTGGACGGCGTTCGATAGCGGGGGTGAACCTTGGAGACGGAGGGAAAAAACAAGCCGTCGCGCGCCATTGCATAGGGAACGCGGGAACCGGACAAAATCGATCCGTTAAGGGCAGCGAACATGCTCACCATTGCCGCCACGGAAACAATGCCGGCTCCCCACTGGCCTCCTGCCTTTCGCATCATCTCCGCGGCGACTAGCCGGTTGCCTGCGACCTCGTCTGCATTGAGCACAAGAAAATACGCGGCATTGGCGAGCAGGTAAATCGCCATCACGCCGAGCGTGCCCCAAATCAGCGCGCGCGGCAGATTACGTTGCGGATCCTTAATTTCGGAGGCGACCATGCCGACATTGTTCCAGCCATCGTAGGCCCAGAGAGCCGCCACCAGAGCCGCGAAAAATCCCGCGAGCCCGGCGGTCGTGCCCGTAGACGTGGTTAGGTTAGCCGTGGCGCTATGCGGCGAGGCCAGTCCGAAGGCAATCACACCGCCAATCAGCACGACCTTCGAAATCGTGACCGCGACCTGCACCTGGCCTCCGAGTTTCACGCCGAAGAAATTCAAAAGCCCCAGGCCCATGATCAGGCCCATTCCGTAAATCTGGCCAAGAGTGACGGGCTGAGGCGCCCCTCCATTTCCGACGAACGGAATCGAAAACAGAACCTTGGTGGTTTCCGGCCGGAAATTAGAGAAGTAGAGAAAGAAACCCGAAGCGAGCGTCGCGCACGACCCGCTCTTGGCCACCCACATCTGCGTCCAGCCGTAAACAAAGCTGAAAACCGGCGAATAGGCGCGGCGCAAGTAAACGTATTCCCCACCGGCGCCGGGCAAGGCGGCCGACAATTCGGCGTACGTGAGGGCACCGGATAACGACAGCAAACCGCCGAAGACCCAGACGAAAAAGACCCAATCCGGTGAGCCCAGCCGCTGGATCATGATATTGGGGACAATGAAAATGCCGCTCCCGATGACGGTGCCAACCACAATGGAAGCGGCGCTCCATGGTCCTAAATCGCGTTTCAGTTCGTCCGTACCGGTCATTCGGTCCTTTGTGAGTTCACTCACGATTCAGTGCCCCTTACACATCACCAGCGGAGGCCGGTTTCATCAGGTGCCGCCCTGTCCGCCGGAGCCAGGAGCGATGCCAGCATCGCCACCAGGTAGGTGGTCGTGGTTCCAATCAGCACATACCAACTCCAAGCAATGGGTGTGGCGAAGCGCACAAACGTGATCATCGCGAAGCCGGAGAGCATGCCCAGGATGGCATGCGATTCCGCCACCCGGCGGGTGGTGACTCCCAAGAGAAAGACCCCAAGAAGCGCGCCAAGCGGAATCGACGCAATGGCCAACCCGGCTTCGAGCACCGGCCCCCAACTTCTGGCGAAAATGGCGATTCCAAGCAACACGAGTCCCCAGAAGACGGTTGCCAGACGTGCGACCCTCAGGCTGGCTTTGTCTGACAGAGCTTTGCCCATCGGCCTGAGAATATCAACCACCGTGGTCGACGCGAGCGAATTCAAAGCCGCGCTGATATTGGCCATAGCCGCCGCCAGAATCGCCGCCATAACGATGCCCGCGACCCCTGGCGGCAAGTACTGCCAGATGAACTGGGGATAGATGCGATCGGGAGGGTGAGGCGGGGGCAGGTGCGCGTCCGAGTAGAAGACAAACAATGCGACGCCGATCAACAGAAACAGTGTGAACTGGAGGAAGATTACACCCCAGCTTGCGAGCAAGGCCAGCCGGCTCTGGCTTTCGCTGCGGGCGCTGAGCAGGCGCTGCACAATCAATTGATCGGTTCCATGGCTGGCTGTGGTGAGAAAGCAGCCGCCGAGGATTCCCGCCCAGAACGAATAGGGACGGCTGAAGAACTCGAGGTTGGCCGCAAAGCGGAAATCAAAGATCTGAAGCTTCCCTGCCACGCCAGCGACAGCCGTCACATGCTCCCAGCCGCCCGGAATCTTTTCGAGGATCACGAAGAAACTCAGGGCCGCCCCGCCAACATAGATGAACATCTGCACGACGTCGGTCCAGATGACTGCGGTCATACCACCCTCAAAGGTGTAAAACAGGGTCAAACCGACAATCAGAACAATCGAGGCGATCTCGCCGGTGCCGAGCACAATGGAGATCACGATGGAAATGGCGAACACGCGCACCCCTTCCGCCAGCGCCCGGGTGGCCAGAAACGTGCACGCGGTCCAGCGGCGGAGACGTTCGCCAAAACGCCGCCGCATCAACTCATAGGCCGTGAACATCTCGCCGCGGAAGTAGTGGGGCAGCAGCAGAGAGGAGATGACAATGCGGGCTAGCAGGTAGCCGAATACCAGTTGCAGGAAGCCCAGATTCCCGCCGAACGCCAGCGCGGGTGTGCCGATTATGGTCAGCGTGCTGGTTTCAGCCGAAACGATCGACAGGCTGATCGCCCACCATGGCGCGGTACGTCCGCCGAGGAAGTAGTCCCTGAGGTCCTTTTGTCCGCGCCGGAATCTCGCGCCGAACAGAGTAATACCAATGAGGTAGGCGGCGATGACCCCCAGGTCGAAGTAGTGCATTCCGGATCTGCGGATTCTATCATAGAGGCAGTTGGAGCCATGTGCCGGGTGTAAAAGTTGTGGGGTTGTACCGGATCTCGGAAACAAACCGAACCACGCCGGCGTCCAAACGGTTGCGGTGCAGTGTCAGGTTCGGATATACTCCGCAAGAGTCCACATGGCACAGCAGGATCCGAGCCGATCGTGCTCAGTCGCGTGCGGCCCCCTCTGATTTTGCTGACTTGCACTTAACGTAACGGGTGTTGGAGGAAGTTCGAGTGTTCCATCAACTGACAAAACAAGTTCTCGGCGTGGCACTGGTCGGTCTACTGAGCGCCTCCATGATCTTCGCGCAAGCGAAGGAAAAGAAGGTGAAGGATGCTCAGGAATATGAGATGTTCAAGGCCGCAACCGACCAGGCGGCCGATGCCAACAAGCGCCTTGCAGCGCTTCAGGCATGGAAGGAGAAGTACCCGGAATCGGACTACAAGGCCGAGCGGCTCAATCTCATCCTGACGGCATACCAGCAGTTGGGCAACGCCCAAAAAATGTGGGATACCGCCAACGAGATGCTGGCCAACGATCCAAAGGATCTGGCTGCACTCTACTGGTTGACGTTGCTGGTCGAAAGTTTGCCGGTGACCCCGGACACCCTGGCGACGGGCGAGAAAGCCGCGCAGGGATTGCTCTCCTCGGAGAAGCCCGCAAGTATCACCGATGACGCCAAGTGGCAGGCGACGAAGAAAGAGACCACGGTGATCGCGCACAAGGCTCTGGGTTTTGTCGCCACCACCAGGAAAGAGCCCAAGAAGGCGGAGGAAAGCTATCGGAAGGCATTGGAGTTGAATCCGAACTTCGCGCAGGTTTCGTACTCGCTCGGCATGGCGATCTACCAGCAAAAAGATCCCGATCGCCAGTCTGAGGTGCTTTTCCACTTTGCACGGGCGGCATCCCTCGCCGGCGTCGGCGCATTTCCGGATGCGCAAAAGAAGCCGGTGGATGCGTTTTTTGTGAAGGCCTATAACTCCTACCATGGCTCTTCAGAGGGACTCGATGAGGTTCGTAAGGCCGCAATCGCTTCGGCGATGCCCCCTGCGGGCTTCAAGATCAAGAGCAAATCCGAAGTCGATCAAGAGAAATCCCAGGCGCGTGCGGCCGCCAATCCAGCCTTGGCCCTCTGGGAGACGATTCGCGAGGCGCTTCTGGCTCCGGACGGCGAGACCTACTTCAATGAGAAAGTGAAGGGCGCCGATCTTCCCGGCGGCGTCAACGGCGTGACCAAGTTCAAGGGCAAGGTGATTTCGCAGAAGCCCGAAAAAGCGCCCAAGGAGATCGAACTCGCGGTCGGTGAGGGAACGGTTGCCGACTGTAAGCTAGTGCTGGCGACGGCCCTGCCGAACCCGGCCGAGCCGGGCACCGAGATCGAGTTCAGCGGCATCCCCTCGGCGATTCAGAAGGATCCTTTTAAACTGACCTTTGACATCGCGGAGCGCAAAGACATCAACGGATGGCCTGCGCCGCCCAAACGCGCACCGGCGGCCAGACCCGTTCGCCGCGCGCCGGCGGCTAAGAAGAAATAGACGCGCGGTTCCTCCGCGGTGCAGACAATCGAGGGGAGGCCATCCGGCCTCCCCTTTTTGTTTGTGCGGGGTCGTGAGCCTGGCGGTCGGATTCGTACTAGAGGAGCTGTCTCTCGGCGGCGCGCCGGGCTTCCTGTGGGCTTTGGGACCTCCTTGAGTTCCGGTCCCGGCAGTGTGATATATTTGTGTCGATTCACCCGTACATCGTTAATCCGCATCATCACCGAAACATGCAGGAAAGGAAGGTGTCTGATGAGTTCCAAGAAAGACCCAGACGCTCCTGGGAAGCGGAAGAGCCCGGTATCGCGGCGTGGCTTCCTCCAGGGCGTCGGCGCGGGGGGCGGAGCGCTAGGGCTCGTCCATGAAGCCTCGGCAGCGCCACCGGCGGCTGGCTCCAGTGCCGTGGGGCCCGGCGCCGTCAACATCGCTCTCAAGATCAACGGACAGACCAAGAACCTCAGTGTCGAGCCGCGCGTCACCCTTCTGGACGCGTTGCGCGACCAGTTGGATATGACGGGCGCAAAAAAGGTTTGCGATCGCGCAACGTGTGGGGCTTGCACCGTCATCATGAGCGGCAAGGTCATTTACTCTTGTTCAGTCCTGGCAGTGGATGCGCAGGGCAAAGACATTCAGACCATCGAGGGGATCGCCCCAGCCGGGAAGCTACACCCGGTGTCGGCGGCCTTTGTCCGCCACGATGCACAGCAGTGCGGCTACTGCACTCCGGGCTTCGTGATGGCAGCGAAGGGCTTCCTCGACCGGAATTCCAACGTCCGCAGCGAGGCGGATGTCGAGCGCGGCTTGGGCGGCAACCTCTGCCGCTGCGGTACCTATGTGGGCGTCCGCAAGGCGGTGCTGGACGCGGCCCGGGAGATGAAGTCGCGAGGAGGACGAAATGCCTGAATACAGTTGGCCTCCCATGGAAAAGCGCCGCCTGATGGGTAAGCGGCATGATCGCGTGGATGGAGGGCAGAAAGCGTCCGGACGGGCAAAATATACCTCCGACCTGAATCCGCCCGGATTGCTACACGGCGCCCTGCTGACCTGCCCGCATGCTCATGCGCGGGTAGTGACGATCGACATCAGCCCCGCCGAGCGGATGCCCGGGGTGACGGCGGTGCGGGCGATCGCCAAAGCCGGCCAGGAGATCCAATGGGCCGGCGCCGAGGTCGCGGCGGTTGCGGCGAAGACCCTCGAGCAGGCGCTCGATGCCACGCGGGCGATCCGGGTCGAGTATGAGCCGCTGCCGCATCTTGCGCGCGAGGACGATCTGAAGAAAGCCGGACCTCGAGCCTCCGCGGCCGGCGAGCAGTTGACCGGAGATCCGGACGACGCCTTCAAGACGGCGGATGTGACGATGGAAGGGAACTACGGAATCCCCGTCATCACCCACTGTTGTCTGGAACCGCACGGCCAAGTTGTTGAGTGGGGCGAGAAGATCAAACTGTTCCCTTCGACGCAGAACGTGAGCGGCATCGGCGGCGACCTGGCCAAGGCGCTCGAGTTGCCGGCCACTCAGGTCTCCGTTCACATGGATCATGTGGGCGGCGGGTTCGGCAGCAAGTTCGTTGCCGATCTGTGGGGCTATCAGGCCAGCCATCTTTCAAAGATGAGCGGCGGCAAGCCGGTGAAGTTGTTCCTGGATCGGGCCACCGAGTTGACGATCGCCGGCGTGCGTCCTTCTGCGTTCGGCAAGATCAAGCTGGGCGCCAAGAAGGACGGAACCATCACCGCTTGGGAGTCCAGCACCTGGGCGACGGGCGGATTCACGGGAGGCGGGTCTCCGCCAATTCCGTATGTCTTCACCAAGATCCCCAATCAACGCAAGAATCATACGGCGGTCTCGGTGAATGCAGGCGGAGTCCGCGCCTGGCGCGCTCCGAACCACCAGCAGGCCTGCTACCTGACTTGCACGGCCATCGAGGATCTGGCCGCGCAGTTGCGAATGGACCCCACCGAAGTTTTCATGAAGAACGCCGACTGGACGCTGCGGCCGGACGTTTATCGAAAGCAGATCCAGAAGGGCATAGAGTTGATGGAGTGGAAGAAGAAGTGGCACCCGCGCGGCGAATCGGGGTCGGGCCACTTGAAACGGGGCTTGGGCCTGGCGGTTCACACCTGGGGGGGCGGCGGGCACGCCAGCCAGGCGAGAACCAACATTCATGCGGATGGAACTGTGGAAGTGGAGTTGGGCAGCCAGGATCTGGGGACCGGTACGCGGACCGCGATCGCGATTGTGGCCGCCGAGACGCTGGGCCTGCGGATCCAGGACATCCAGGTGAAAATCGGGGACAATGCGTTTCCACCCTCGGGTGGATCGGGCGGATCGACGACTATCGGCGGTGTCTCGTCATCCAGCCGCAAATCAGTGACGAACGCGCTCGACAAACTGCTCGACGCCGTGTCTCCCGTACTGGGCGCTCCGAAGGAGAACCTGGAAGCGGTTGACGGCAAGATTCAGGTGAAGGGGAATCCAGCCAAAAGCCTGACCTGGAAAGCGGCATGCTCCAAGTTGGGAATGAAGACCGTTACTGAGATGGGCGCCAACGACCCCAAGAACCCCGGCGGCCTGAACTCTTCCGGCGTGGGCGGCATACAGATGGCCGAGGTCGAGGTGGACAGCGAGACAGGCTCGGTTCGAATGGTGAAGACGGTGGCCGTGCAGGATTGCGGCACCATCGTCAATGTCAAGACGGCCGAGAGCCAAGTGTCCGGTTCGGTGATCATGTCCATCTGCTCGGCGCTGATGGAGGAACGGATCATGGACGAGCAGACCGGCCGGGTCCTGAATGCGGACATGGAGTTCTACAAACTGGCCGGCATCGGCGACATCGGCGAAATCGTTGTTCACATGAACCTGGAGAAGGAGTTCGACGACCGGGGCATCATCGGCCTGGGCGAACCCCCCGCCATTTCGGGGATCACGGCGATTGCCAATGCGGTGGCCAACGCCATCGGCGTTCGTGTCAGTCATCTTCCGCTGACGCCCGACCGGGTGCTGGCGGCGCTCGAAAGGAGGAATGCCTAAATGCAAGCCTTCGAATATGCAAGTCCCGCAACGCTGCAGGACGCGCTGAAGATGCTCGGCCAGAGTTGGGGCGAGGTGGACCTGCTGGCTGGCGGCACCGATTTGCTCAGCCTGATGAAAGATTACCTTCACACGCCGAAGCGCGTAGTCAACATCAAAGGCATCCGGGAACTGGGCGGCATTCAGTCGACGAAAGCCGGACTGCGGATCGGTGCGACCGCCACCCTGGATGAACTTGCCGAGAATGCCGAGGTGCGGCGTCTGTTTCCATCCCTCCGCACGGCGGCGCTTGGGGTGTCGAGCCCGCAGATCCGGAACATGGGCACGGTAGGCGGCGACCTGTGCCAACGGCCGCGCTGCTGGTACTACCGCGGCGGACGCGGTTTGCTAGCGACGGACAAGAACGGCAACTCGCTGGTACCGGGTGGAGAGAACAAGTATCACGCCATTCTCGGCAACCGGGGGCCGGCCTACTTCGTCAGCCCATCCAGTCTGGGCCCGGCGCTGGTGGCGCTGGGCGCGAAGGTCAAGATCGTTTCCGCACAGGGCCCGCGGGAAGTCGATGCGGCAAAGTTTTTTGTGACTCCATCGAGCGATTCCCAGCGGGAGACGGCGATCATGCCCAACGAGATCGTGACCGAGATCCTCGTACCGCTGGCCGCGGTCAGGAATGCTACCTACGAGGTGCGGCAGAAGCAGGCGCTGGATTGGCCGCTGGCCACCGCCTCGGTCGCCTTGAAGATGAAGGGTGCCACGGTGGACTCGGCTCGAGTGGTGTTGGGCCATGTGGCGCCGATGCCCTGGGAGGCAAACCAGGCCAGCCAGATGCTGGCGGGGAAGACCATCAACGAAGAGGTGGCGGAGCAGGCGGCCAAAGCGGCCCTGGCCGATGCGACTCCACTGAGCCAGAATTCGTACAAGGTCCAGTTGGCCCGTGTGGCAGTGAAGCGGGCGCTGCTGGAAGCCGCGAAAGGGAGGGCGTAGGCGATGGAACGACCTGCATTGTCGATTCTCGGACAGGACCGGTGTGACAATCTCCGCTGGAAGGGATTGTTTATCGAGGCCGAATCGGACCCGACGGTTCCCCAGAGCGAATCGGTCTTCTGGTGCCAGCATACCTACAATTGCCTCGGTCCGGATAACAAAGCCGTGGACGAGTACGGCTGCAATCCGGCCCGCGGGTGCTACAAGAGTTTGTAGTACAGTATTGGATATACGCCTTCCGGGCATTTGAGGAGCCCGGGCGGCCGGTTTCGAGTGCCGATCGAATTTTGTCATGAGGTGAACGAATGAAGAGGCTGATGTCTGTGCTTCTCCTGGCCGGGGTTGCCTTTGCTGGAGGCATCCCGTCCAACAACATTTACGGGGAATATGTCGAGGCCCGGACGGCCGACGTATTCACAGGTCCTTGTTTTGCCAACGCGGAAGTCGGTCTGGTCGGGGACCTCGCGGTTTTCGGCTGGAAAGTCACCAAGGGCTCGTGGCACGGAACCAGCCTGGACGGCCTCGGTGTCGTGGCCGCGGTCCGTGCGACTTCCACATTGGGGGACATCCATCATCCGGTGAATCCGGTGTCGGCGGTGCTGATCCTGGACGAGCGGGCGACTCCGGAACAGCGCCTGGCACTACAGAGCTTTGCCCGCAAGATGTCAGGCGACCTGCTGAAGGATGTCGTGCGCGTCGAGACGTCGCCGATCAACCTGACGTTTGCCAACAACGATATGCATAGCATGAAGGCGACGCTGAGCGCGGGATCTCTGGCGAAGATCGAAACCCGCGCCATCCACGAGACCGATCACCTCTGCCGCAATGAGGAGATCTGGTACCAGCCCTTCAGCAAAACGAACCACTTCATGCCGGCGGTGGCGACGGCGCACCGGTTCAATGGCCGGGGTCTGGGCACGACCTGGAGCAACCCGAACAAGCGAAGCTCGTTCATTGGATCGTTTGTCGAGACCGCGGAATAAGGCGAGGAATCCTATCGGTGAGCGACCCGGCGGGAGGCTTCCGCCGGGTTTTCCATTTTCTGTGCCCGCAAATCGGTCACGGGCGCCGCTAAGTCCCGGGCGACTTCGGCCGCCACGACGGCGACTCCCTCACGGTTCCAATGAGTGTCGTCCAGCCAGTAGATGTACCGCCTTCGGGCGAACGCCGCTTCCGCAGCCTGGCGAAGCCGCGGCAACGGATGGATCACCTGCAAACCCGCATCGCGCAATGCCCGGTCGAGACGGCTCAAGGCCTCTTCGCTGGGGGCCGGGTGTCCGCGCGCGAGCAAATGCCGGTAGACGGTGTACTTGTTCGGCACAAGCAGGATTGCCAGGTGCAGGTTGCGGGCCGCCAGTTCGCGCTGAAGGCATTTGAGGGCGGAGATCTCGACTGCGGGCGGCTCGTCACGTATTTCGTCGCGGTGAAACAGCATCACCTGGCCGTTGCGGAGCTTGGCTGTGACGATGTTTCTGTACAGAGGATTCGGCAGAACCCGGTCATCCTGGAGCGACCGTTGCCAGCGGCTCGCGAGGATCTTCAAGGGCGAGTAGTGGATCAGGTCGCTGCCGATCGTGCGGGCCCATTTTCCCAGATCGCAAAAGGACGAAACCGGAGGCGGAGACGCCAGCAGGTCCGAAGCGGCCGGCGTGTCCTTGCGCTCCAAAAGCTGGACCAGAACAATGCCTTGGTCCATGCGCAGGCGGGAAGCCATCGAGAGCAACTGCCCCAGCGCCGGCAGTTGACTCTGGGTTGCGACGCTATAGACGCGAACGCCGCCCCGCACAGCCAGTTGTGCCGGCAGTGTCTCCCAGTCGCTGAGCCCTGTGCCGAGGCTGAACGAGTCGCCTACCAGAAGGACTTCGACTCTTCCGGTAGAGACCGTGCCGGGCGGGTTGCGGAAACCCAATTCGTCGCTGGAGGCGGTTTGGGCGTGGTACTGGCGCATCGAGGGCAGATTCCCAAGGTTGGCAAGATCTCCGTAAGTGCGGTTCATACGAACGCTGTGAAGGGGAAAGTACGGCCCTTCCGCAATCGGGAAGCGGCCGAGTGCTTCCTGGGGCCGGAAAGTAAACCACTCGGTCGGCAGGAGCCGCGTCCCGGCATCCAAAGCGAAGGCGATTGCAATCAGCGCCGGCGCAACGAATCCGACTTCGCAGGCGCGGCGGTGTCGGGAGAGATCGGGTAAAGGCATAGGCATCAGAACTGGAAATACAGGAACGGGGATTGGTGCTCGCCGTAGATCGCAACAATCGAGAAAGCGAACAGCGCTGCCAGCCCAAGGGCGGGAACTGGTGTCCACTCATGCCTGATCTCGAACGAGTTTCTGCCAGCGTGAGCAAGGACTGCGGCCAGAAGCAGCAGACCGGTGAGCAGCGGCGCACCCGTTAACAGGACTCCCGGCTGCCAGACGAACATCGCATGGAGCAGCGTCGTGGCCATCGCGAAGCTCTCCGAACGGAAGAACACCCACCCGATCACGACGAGAAGGAAAGTGCCGATCCGCCGGCCGGTTTCTGGCAGCCGTTCCCAGTAGTTGCCGTAGACTTTTCCGGCTACAAGAAGCGCGCCGTGATAGGCGCCCCAGAACACGAAAGTCCACGCCGCGCCATGCCACAAACCGCCGAGGATCATCGTCACCATCAGGTTCCGGTACATCTTCCTGACCGATCCATGGCTTCCGCCGAGCGGAATGTAGATATAGTCTCGCAGTACCCGCGACAGCGACATGTGCCAGCGCCGCCAGAAGTCGGAGATGTCCACGGCCTGATAGGGCGAATTGAAATTCTGAGGGAGCCGTAGTCCAAACAAATGACCAAGCCCCACAGCCATGTCGCTGTAGCCTGAGAAGTCGAAGTAAAGCTGGTAGCTATAGCCGAGGGCGCACAGCCAGGCGCTGAGCGTGGAAAGGTCACGCCATTGGGCAAAAGCCGGATTGATGATGGCAGCGATGGAATCCGCGAGCAGTACCTTCTTGCTCATCCCGATGACGATGAAGGACCATCCGATATTCAGACCCCGGCGGCGCTGGGCGCGGCCGATGCTTTCGAGGTCGGCCTCGATTTCACGAAAACGCACGATCGGCCCTGCCACCAGTTGGGAAAACAGCGAAACATAGCAGGAAAACTCGAACAGGTTCCGTGTCGGGGTGATGACGCCGCGGTATGAATCGACGATGTACGAGATGGTGTGGAACGTATAAAAAGAGATGCCGATGGGGAGGACGATCTCGTACAGCGGCAGCCCTGAGCCGCCATGGAAAGCCGCAATTGCCTGGTTCACGGTGTCGATCAGAAAATTGGTGTATTTGAAAAAGCCCAGTAGCAGCAGGTCAAACGTCAAGGGGAGGATAAGGCACATCTTCCGGCGGCGTGGATCGGTCCAGCGAAGGAATCCCAGTCCGGCGCAGTAGCTGACCAGGGTCGACAACGCCATCAAGCTGCAGAACTTGTAGTTCCAGAACGAATAGAAGATATACCCGGTGACGGTCAACCAGAGATACCGCCCATTCTTGGTAGTCAGCCGCCAGAAGATGAGGTAGGTGATCGGCAGAAATAGATACAGGAAGATGAGGCTATTGAACAACATGACGATTCGTTTCGGAAGCGCGTCGCGGGCGGGAGGCGGGTGGCGGCAGCCGGAGACGACCGAATGCTGGCTCCTAGTGTTTCTTCGGCGGAACCAGGCCGCGGCTTTACGGTGCAACAGGAGGAGGGATGGTGGGCCCTGTTGGATTCGAACCAACGACCAACGGATTATGAGTCCGCTGCACTAACCGCTGTGCTAAGGGCCCAAACTATTCTACTGCAATGGGTTAGTGGATTTATTGCCTTTGGGCAATTCGGCCACTGTGCCCGAATTTGGTACTATCTCGCGCCTCCGCGTGCCTTCCAGTCGCTCGAAGGCCCGCTCTTGCGCGTCGGCGTCGGTGTGCACGTACCGCTCCGATATCGTGACGCTGCTGTGTCCGGCAATGTTCTTGATGGTGAACGCATCCACGCCAGCGTTGCCCAACAGGGTCAACATCGTGTGGCGAAGGGAATGGATCACGAAATCCTTGGGAAACTTCGCCGCTTCTCTCGCCCTCGCGTGCAGCCGGTCAATGTACGTCACCAGGAACGGCCCGCCCGCTTCTGTGGCGAACACAAACGGCCCCGCGGCCGCCTTGCGCTTCTCCAACATCTCGACGGCCCGCGCTGTCAAGAGCAGATCACGTTCAGCGTGCCTTGATTTCCCGCTCCGCACATGCAGCACTCCAAAACGCTCCCCGGCCCGGTGAAGCTCGATATCCTGCCAAGTGAGAGCCAGGGTCTCGCCCAACCTCAACCCGGTTTCCAGGATCAGCACGGCGATGTCCTGTAGCGGTTGCGGACAAGCGCCCAGGTACCGCAGTTCATCAGCCGGCGACAAAACAAAATCGCGAGTCCGCTCACCAGGTAGCAGGCCAATCTTCGGTACGCGGTCGATCAGTTCCAGCTTGTACGCCAAGTGCAGAGCCCGCCGTAGTGTCGCCAGGGTGCGGTTTGCCGTCGCCGGCGTGACGCGCTCCGGTTTCTTGGTGTCCTTCGATTGCCGAGCCTTCACCCTCTGCAATTCGGCTTGCTTCAAGCGCTCGATCAGATCGCCGCCGATGTCCGACAGACGCGCGTTCTCCAGCCAGGGGTACGTCAGCAGCCGCCGGTACTTCTCCTCGAAGAAACTGGCCGTCCGCGGCTTCCTGCACGCGCTCCGCACATGCTCACCGAAGCGAGCTTGAAACTCGCCCAGTGTCGGCGCCGGGTCCTTTTCGACAAGGCCAACTTCGCCCTTAGCCAACCGGGTGCGATGCGCAGCCTCAATCTTCTCAGCGACGCGCTTGTTCGCCTGCTTGGTGCTCTTGCGAACCAGTTGCCCGTTCCAGACAAACTTGAACCACCAGACATCACCGCGCTTGAAGACCATGCTTGCCCTCCATTTAGGATACCTGAAACAAAACCGGCACCAAAGTGGCCGGTGCCCCGGCTCGGCACTTCACTGCTTTCGGGACTTTCCCCACAGTTCGTCGCTGATCATCAAGACTTGAGCCCATTGTTCGCGAACCCACTGCTGCGCCTCAGGATTGTCGGAGAGTCCCTTTTCCTTGACTTCTTGCTGCATTCTCCGCGCCAAGACGACGCTAATGGCATACATACCCAGTATCATTGAGTCGATAGGAAGAAGTTCCACACCCGATGCCCGCAACTGTGCGACGGTATCCCAAAACACCTGAATCGCATCCTTGTCAAGGTGCTCGGGTGGCTCCAGTTTGTCAGCGTCCATTCGCCTACCTCCATCCAAAGCGTACACTGTGCGTCCGCCGCCAACATGACGCCCGAACAGCGTCGAGCCCGCGCGAAGAAAGCCGCCGATGCCGCGACGAAGGCCAGGAAAGCCGCCGCCCGGAAGCGTACCTGAACGACCCCGCCGGTTCTTGGTCAAGCCGGCAAGGAGCGGATTGCGCGGTCTCTGTAAGACTGGTAGGTCCCTGGCCATTGTGGGGTCCTGAGGAGTATGATCTTGGCAGGCCGGAACTCCATGGGGTCTCCCCAACGGATCACTTGGGCGCAGGTGCAAGCCGAGCTTGGGGGTGACTACGCCGATCCCAAGGACTTCAAAAAGAAAGCCAAGCTTACCGTACACGACCGTCCAAGAAACGAAGGTGCTTCAGGCAGACAAGGCCCAAGAGCCGACCGTAGAAGCGTCCAAATTTGTACAGCCCCAAACTCCCACAAAAACCGGCACCCCCTATGCAGGCCACGGTCGTCTCTATTCAGCGCAATGTTAGCAAGATCGCAGCAGCTATCTCTTGCAGTCCAAGAGCAGTCTGAGAGGGAATCTTCTTTCCCGATTGGGCTCGCAGCTCATTCGTAAAGGCATTAAGCTGGTTGGCGGCAGCAGTTGTGTTGTTGCGTCTAACCGAGTCAGAGGCGGCTCGCAGTTTAGCGACGAGACTATTGGCGACACCATGGTCAAGGCCGGCCGCGCGAACAATCGCCTCGAGGATGTCTAGTGACGTCCCTGGTTCGGTATTAGGGCCGGGCCTCACGAAGAAGTCAGGATTCCCATCGCTGTTGCTGTCCAGCTCCAAGGTGGGCGCGCCGAAACCTATGGTGACTTTCCCGGTCCAGCCTGACGCAATGGGCACATCCACAAACTGAATGGTCTCGATGACGGTTCCATCGTCGAATTGTTCCTCAACGATGAGGTCGAAGACGCCCGTTGCCGTGCCAGTCACCGAGAACGTGTGCGGCTGATTGGCAGGCAGAAATCCACTTTCGTTGTGTTCCGCCACAAAGAAACTGCTCCCCGGAATGGATTCCCGCACTGCTCCCTCCCCTGTCAGGCCGGTGACGTTTCCTGATTGATCCTTTACTGAAATGTGCACTGGGCTGCCCGTGCACCAGACGCGCGTCCGGCCAGCCAAGAACGGTGAAAAGGCCACACCGAGCGGCAGGCTCGACAGAGTGCCATTGGGTTGCAGGCGCAGAATGCGAAGAACGACGTCGGCACCGAGCTGGCTGTTGGGGATGTCCTCGTGCGTCACTCCGTTCAAGTAGATAGTAGCCTCAGCATCGCGGGCCGCCGCGCTCGTAATGATGACCGTCCCGTCACCGTTGCCAGTAGTGGCGCACCAGTTGCGCGGACCGTCTTTCGGGTCCCCACGTAATACCAGGCCATCGGCTGTTGCCTTCCCGGATCCGACGATGTTAAATTCGCGGCGGGCCGGCAAGCCGAATGCCAGATCGGCACGGAACTGATTGGCCGTCCCGACCCATCTTGTGGAACGTAGCAGGCCCAAGTCTAGGTAGCTGTCCTGGAGGCTCAGCATCTCTCCGCGACGAGTTCTGGACTCGATGAACGGCGAGTCCGGCAGCAACTGATACACCGACGGGAAGGTGCTGGAAAGAGTCGCCATGGTTGAGGAGTTGATGAGTAGATTAGCGGGAAATCCCAGGAACTTTGTTACGAGTGAGTCGTCGAACGTCAGCGACATAAAACTCTTCACGGAGCCGCGATGGGGCGTGCCCATGTAGATGATCTTGTTAACCCGCTGACTACCGCCCAGCGACATGTATCGACGCGCGACGAGGCCCCCCATGCTATGGACGACCAAATCCACAGAGTCGCTGTGAGTCTTTTCCAGAACGGAGTTGACGTACGTCTCTAACTTCCGCGCCGATTTTGTGTTGTCGAGTCGCCAGTCGTATGGAAAGACGAAAAGATCCACATTGCTCTGATAGCCATCGTTGCCGAGTGCATTCAAGACTGCGTCAAACTTGCAAAACAGGCCTGTTGGGCATATGCCTGTGTTAGCCGCTCCCAACCCAGTAAAAATTGCTGGACGAACGTCGTTGATGGTCTTCCCTTCTTCATCAAGCTTTAACCGATTAAGGAATTTGTCGAACGGGTCGGCCGTGGCTTGGAATGAATTCAGCCAGAGTTCAGCGTGCGAAGCTCCGGAGTATTCATCCAGCCGAGTGCCAATTATACCTGGAATCACAATCACCGGGGTGTGGGCGAGTACGAACGTCCGGCTCGTCGACGCTCGGCAGTTGTTCTGCTCGTTCAGTTCCGTCAGCGCGAAGGTCGCGTCTGCACAGGCTAGGAGATAGTACTCTCCTGGAGCCACAGTCGGCGGGACAGTGACCGTTGTTCGACTGCCGGTGAGGGCGCCCGGCAGTACGATCCCGATGGGATGCGATCCCAGAAGATGGTTCCGGTCGACCCCATTCAGCGACAGGTAGTAGCGTGTCTCGGTTGGCCCCGCATTGCTCAACGAGAGGTTCGTGACCGTGTCGGTGACGTCAAAAGTTGTCCCTCTCACGAGGCTGGCTGGCGGATTCTCCAGGCTCGTTATCGAAAGGTCAGCAATTGACGCCGAACCGCTGATATTCAGATCGTCAAGCGCAAAATGATGCCCAGGCCCGCCTAATGGGGCGTAGGGCGGGTACGGCGTGCCTCCAAACGACGTGAACCTCACCGCAGTTAGGCCGCTCCAATTGAGCGTCACGAGCGTCCTTTGGGTGGCACTGACGACAACAGTGGTCTCGGCTACTAGGGATCCACGATTAAATCCTTGAATGGTGATGTTCAGGCCGTCGTTCCAAACGGCTGTGAGCCAGGCACTCACGAATGTGAACGGCGTATCCGACGAGAAGCCAGCAGGCGCTCCGTCGTTGTTAAAGATCAACTTCCTCCCGCTGACTAACCCAATGGAAGCCCCGCTACGTGTGACGCCTCCCGTGTCTGGAACCCGGGAAATGATGAAGTTATCCCAGATCAGGCCGCGATATTGGCCGAAGGTGCTAACGAACACGCAGCAGCCGTCCTCTACGAGGAGATCCTCAAAGTCGATCGTGGTTGCACCGACCGAGGACCCCGTCAGCAACGCACAGGCCACCAAGGCAGTGACTGCAATCCTTTGCATAGAAACCTTTGATGTAGAAATGTCAACCAAACTTTTCATTGTGTCACAAGCTCGGCTACAAGTATAATCTCGCAGGCGTTTTGCTTCGGCACTTTTGAGAATTGACCCATCGCGGCTCGCGAGAAGTTGACCAGTCCCGGGCAGGCCGATGAAGGTTCATGCCCCGAACCCGGAAGCGCCCCTGCCGGATCTGCCAGCGTTGGTTCTATCCGGATCCGCGAGTGGGCCAGCGACAGCGAGCCTGCAGTAAGCGCGAGTGCCAGACGATCCGCCGCCAACAGACGCAAGGCCGGTGGCGAGGGGAAACTCCTAAAACCCGGGACATTATCCGCTTATCGGGTCGTTCAACCCGCGCCAAGCAAGATCCGCCGTCCCGACGGGGTGTGATCCTTAGTTGGGGGGAACCGGGGGGAAACCGGCGACCCGGCCAGGTGCACCGTTGCCTGTGTGATCGCGAACCACATCAACATGCCAAGCTCGCCGGGCGGCATATCGGCAAGGTCAAAGGCGACTGCATCTGTGTCGTTCATCAACTTTTCAGTGTCCATTGTTTGTTCTCTCCAAGCTCGGATGATCCTGCCGGCGATGAGCCGCCCGGGTCCGCACGGCTGCCGCTGCCTCCGGGCAGCCGGTCGCTTCCCAATACGCGACCGCCCTTTCGAGATTCGCTTGCAGCTCAGCCGAAGACGCATTTAGCCGTGGCGCCGTCGCCAATAAGAAGCGAAGGCCCTCCTCGACCCACACGTCCCGGCCGGCCACGGTGAGCCATCCCCTTGATGGCCGATTCGGCCCGATGCGATCGCCCGCGTTCGCCGGCGCCGAGGCACGCTTGCCGAGCAAACGCGCCTCCGATGCAGGTGTCAACGCAAGCTCGCGCATGAGTTTGGCGATTTGCCCTCGAAGCCGGTCCGCCGTTGCGAGTGCCGGGTTCCTCTTGCCATCCACACCGTAGCCGCGGGCTTTGATGTCGGCCTCGGCCGCCCGCAACGCCTCTTCTGCTCGTACCAGCGTCTCGACTGCCTGCAGGAACCGGGTGCACTCTCCACGCGCCGCCAAGGTCTTCACAACAGCGCTCCATTGCTTCCGGCCGGCATCCGAAAGCCCCTTCGGCGGCCTTGGGAGTCTCGGCTTTTTCATCGTCAGGAAGCCCTCGGAAAAAAGTTCCTTTTTTTGCGACAAAAGTTCAAATTAGAGCGACGCTCTTCGTAACCAATTGAAACTAAAGAACTGTATACGCCCCCTCCGCTCCCCCTCGCCGGTCGCGCTGCTGAAACGGCCAGGGCTTGAAGCTTCCTCGACGGATCACGGCCGGAACAATCGCGCGTTGCTGCGTTTTAATCATTTTGCCCGCCTCCCGTTCTCTCGCGTTCCCGTGCCCGTGGTGGAGCCGCCCCGCCCGTCCGCACCTGCGCGCCTTCCGCCTGTCCTGCGGCCGCGCCTGCCTTGCCGCAGACTGGGCAGTGCAAGGCGCAAAAGTTACCGCCGAACCGCAGCGGCACATGGAGCACCTCCGGCCGGCATTCACACACCCGACACGAACCGGTGCACAGGGTCCGACGCCAGCACTCGCGCCGGCTCATGCGGCCTCCAGGTTGCGCACGATACCCTCCAGCATTGTTCCCACCGTAGCTACCGTTCCTACCGGTTCCCATAAAGCCATTCCGTGCGCGCGCGTATAGCAGAGGAGAAAAGGTGGGAACAGTAGGAACACGACACTCGCGAAAGGACTTAAGGTGGGAACAGAGGTAGGAACACAGGTAGCTACGGTGGGAACAGATCACAGTGTCACCTCCGCATCCGGCCGGCGATAGCGCCAGACCACCCGAGAGCCATCCCTCACCTTGAACCGCGTCCACCCGAGCAAACGCAGGCATGAGCCCACGCGCATAGCCTCAGCCCGTGTCCATTGCGACTCCACAAGACGCAGTCCGTCTCGAAGTATGTCTGCGGTCGCGACTGAGTCACCGATACCCAGCAAATAGCGCTCGATCGGTTCCTGCCATGGATCCGCGCTGTAGCGGTCTCGTTGTTCCTCCGTTGCCTCCTCGGTCAGTTCCTCCGTGTCCAGCCACCACGCCTCGCCCGCGCGATAGCGCGTCAACGCCTCGGCCCATAGCTGGTCTCGGTCGCGATCCAATGCCGCCAAGTCGATCTTGCCCGCCGTGATCGGCCAGAACCGCCGCGCGCCCGTCTCATCACGCAGGTAGGTGCTGTAATTCGTTGTCCCGACAAACACGCATTGCCGCGGGCTCTCGATCAAACGTCGGGCATACGGAGGGCGGAATCGATCGGTAGCCCGCGAGACGAAGGCCTTGATCCGCGCGGACTCCGCGGGAGTGAGTGAATCCAACTCGGACATCTCGATACACCAAACGCCGAGTGTCGCCAGGGCCGAATCCTTGGGCTCGGTTAGGTCGGGCAAATCATCAGTTACCCATGGCCCGAACAACGCCCGCACGGCGCGCGACTTCCCGATGCCCTGCGGTCCTTCCACAATCGGCACACAGTCCGCTTTTGCGCCCGGTTGGAAGATGCGCGCCACGGCTGAGATCATGAACCGCGAACCCACGGCGCCCGTGTAGCAGGTGAGTTCCACGCCCAGGTAGAACGCCGGCCAGGCGTCCAGTCGCGGCCGCCGATCCCAGTTCAGACTCTCAAGGTATTCCCGGACAGGATGGTAGGTGGTCTCCCGCGCCACGGCCTCCGCCGCCTGTGAGGCCACATCTGGCGAAACCAACACGCCGTGATGCTGGAGCCACTCAGCCGTGCGCAGGTCGTCGATGTCGGTCCAGTTGCCGGCCGCCGTCCCCCACGGGCTGGGCTTCCGCGTCACCGTGCGCATTTTGAACTCATCGTGAGCTAAGACGCCGCGCCATTCGTCCGCCGTCGTCAGCATGGCGATCGCGTTCGCCAGCACGGGTCGCAGCCGTCCATCCGAATATCGGATAAACGGGTCCGGTGTCCGTGCGGCATCGGCATGCAGCACGCGCAGGGCCGCGGCCGATGGTGGACGCTGGCGAGTAGCACTCATGCGGCCGCCCTCCGCTCGGCATCGCGCAGCATCGCCACGACATGAGCACACAGCACCTCATCGGCCTCGCGCATCTCACGCCCACGGCGCAACAGCCGCCACGTCGCCTGAGGTTGCCCCGCGCGCGACGCGCGGTAGGCCTCCAGCCGCGTGCGATCGGTCGCCCGGTGGATCAGGCCGGCCGCTCGCGTCAGTTCGTGAACGTGCCGGCCGACAAACTCGGCCAGGGGCTCGCACTCCTGCTCCAGCGCCCACAGTAGCGCCGACTTCGCCTGCGCCAGGTCGGCCTCGAGCCCGCGGCCTAGCGCCAGATAGTAGTCCTCGGCGTCCGTCGCGTCGTGCTCATCCACTCGTCGCCGCCGCGCCCACTCGCACCTTTCGGCCGCCGTCAGCGTGCGGTCGTCGAGCGTCACGCCGCAGTAGTCGGCCAGCCAGCGCAAGGCCTCGGCGCGGGTGCCACCTTGGACGCGCACGATAAGATCAAGCACGCCGCCGCCGTCGCCGGTCACGTGGTCGTACCACACGCCGCGCGGGTCGTCGAGCGACACGCTGTAGTGCGTCCCCTCGCGCCACACAGCGATGGTCCGGCCGTGCCGGACGGGCAGGCCCAGCGCCGCCGCTACGCGCTTGATCGTGATGCGCGAGACGATATCAGACGCCGATGTCCGATTCTCGCGATATCGGACTCGGGAGTCTGATATGATCGGGTCGATCCCAACAGATCTATCCCGCGGTCGCCGGTCGCACGGCGCCGCGGGTTCCGCGGAATTCATCGGGCAGCGTCCCCCTGCCGCGGAAGGGATGCCATCCACTTGTTCAGATCTGCCTCTGAATATTTCACCCGCCGCCCGATATGCAGAAACGGCGGTCCTTTTCGCTCGACGCGCCATTTCCTGAGGGTCCACAGCGCAGCGATGCCGCGCTCTACCAGGTCCGTGTCGTCGAGTAGTCTGTCTGCGGTATGTAGTGTCGCCTGCATGGCTCCATGTTGGAACCAGACGCACCAGTTAGTCAATGCAAACTACTGATTCTGTGAGATTTAGTCGGACATAAGGGCAGGCGTGCTTATGTCCGGGTATTTTGCGTGGGAACTATTGACGGGTGAGTGACTCTGTTATATCGAGAGCCGCTGCCAACCGCTCGGTTGACTTGCGCACGCGTTCAGGGGCCACGTCGTATTTCGCTGCGATCGCAACGACGTTCATCCCCTTGCAGAGTCGGAGAGCCAGCCACTCGAAGTCATGCTCGGGTGCCCGGCCATCGCGTTGGCGCTTGGTAATTAGGCGCTCACCGTAGTGCGCCATCTCGGTCTCGTTGATTTCCCGTTCGCGAGCCAACAGCGCTTCAACGGCAGCCAGCTTCTTCTCACGGTACGAGTCGAACGATTCAGCCTCAGGATCCCAATGGGTCCAAGCAATGAGCGTCGGCGCCGCCCCGGCGAATAGCCAAGGGACCGGTGGTGAAGTCGGCCGCTCCCACCAGCCGCAAGTCACATCCAAGCGTTCGGCTTCGCCCGGGGTCTGTAGCCAAGTGGGAAGCACGTTGTTCCAAAACCAGACGGGCGCCCACTCGATTTGCCCCAGATGCCAGCGCCGCAACCACGCTTCGAACGTAGGGTGCGCCGTGGTTGGGCTTTCCAGGAAGCTCGGCAGTACCTCGTCCCGGAGTTCGCGGAAGGCCTCAGTCACCCGCGCCACAGCTTCGAAAAAGAGGATGCGAAGCTCGTAGCTCACCTCAGGGTCGGAGTTGCGCGGGGGAATATAGCGGGTGGCCACTGTGCCCAATTTTGGTACCACCCCCAGCATAGCCTCGTTTGTCTCTATTTGCCATTTCAGCAGCCACGCCCGAGCCTAACCCGTTGCAGCATACAAGCTTGGACATGTGAGTACAAACCGGGACTGTGCCCAGCCTAAGTTATTGATTCTAGGTTATTTGGGGATTATGAGTCCGCTGCACTAACCGCTGTGCTAAGGGCCCCCGTCTAATCATGAAGGAGAGTCGGAAAGGATCGATTCGATGGCGACGTCAAACCACTGTGCTCCGCCGACTCCTTCGCCTCGCGGGTCGATGATCGGCCAACGAGTGGACCACCCGGGCTTCATCGTCAGGAAGTGTCCGTCGCTATGAATGTACCACGAAGCCCGACCTCAACCTCCTCCGGTGGTGAGCGCGGAGGCCGATCGTCTGGGGCACCACCGGAACCGAACCGTGAGGTTGCCTCCGCTTTGGCAACTCGGCCCGTTCAGTCGCACCCTTTTCAACATACTAGTGCTGCGACGATCTGATCAGCGCAACGGCGGTTCAACGGCCGCGGTCACCTGATTGCTGCGCAAAACCCTGCCATCGGAGTCTGTCAACTCCAGGCGCACCGAGACATTGTTGCCGATTTCCGACGAGACCGGCACGATGGCGTTGACTTGGTAAAGTCCGACAAAGCCCGGTGCGAGCCCTGCATAGACGACATCGGCCAACGCACCGCCAATCCACGCCGTTAGCGGCATGGTGACGCGGGCAAGCGGAGCAACGGGGGCGCCGGCACCGAGTTCAACCGAGTTGTCGAGAGCGCCGAGTCCGGTTGCAAAGATCGACACGATGTCTCCCGGTTGCGCGGGCTGCGCCAGATAAAGCGGATTTCTCGCTTGGGCCAGGGTGGCCGTTCCGCCCAGCAGGATCGCGCCGGCTCCCTTGCCGGAACCGTTGACGGTGAAGATTCCGGGCACGGCCTGCGCCATCGTCCCCAAGTAGGCCCGTGACGAGCCTCCACTGTTTTCGACGACCAGAGAGTAGTCGCTGCCGACAGCCAGGTTCGGGCACTGGAAGTTGATCTGCTTTCCGGAAGAATAAAGCAGGGGTACGGTAGAGCCGTTGATCTTGACACGGGCGCCGGCAAGCGCGGAAGGCGCGGGCAACGAGGTCAACACCTCGGCCGACTGTCCGGTGAAGCCTGTGCCGACCACCGTGGCGAGCCCGCCGGGACTGCACGGTGTGGTCGTGGTCCAAGCGGCGGCGTCATTCACGGAGGCGATCACGGGCCGGTCGCCTACGACCTCGATTTGGACCGTTACGCGCGCGGAAAGGAGTTCGAGGTTGGTGATCGCAAAAGTGACATTGTAGAGACCCGCCTGCTCCAGTTCCGGGGTCCAGGAGAACTCACCGGTGTGAGAAACGAACACCGCACCTTGCGGAACGTTCTCCGCGGTGAGGGCAAAGGCCATCCCGCGCGGATCTTCGCCCGAAACCGCGAAATTCAACCGGGTACCGATGCGGCCGGAGACAAAGCCGGGCGCCGTAATCCGCGGGGTTCGCGGCGGCACTACCGTGACGGTGTCGCGCACCGACGCTCCGCCAAACGAGACCGTGACCTGCGCGTTCTCCTGCACCGACACCGGACGCACGTCGCCGAGGAACGTGACGGTATTCTGGTGGGCGCGGGTCACCAGGGCGTTGGGCACCAGGAAGTTGCCGTTATCCGAGGCAGCGGACAAGGTAACCGTTCGGGTGAATGCGGACGAGTTCAGCAGAACCGTACACTGAACGGTGTCAGAGGCCGCCAATTGCTTCGGAGAGCACGTCAAACTGGTCGGTTTCAACGATTCGAGGTTGACCCGGGCGGTGGCCGAGGCTGAACCATAAGAGGCGGAGAGCGTCGCGGCGCCATCCCGCTCCACCGTTCTGAACTGGGCTTCGAAGGAAGCGCTGGAGGTCCCGCCGGCAATTGGAACGCCGGTGGGCAGACTGGCCAGAGCCGCGTCGCCGGAAACCTGGACCGTCACGCCTCCCGCCGGGGCCGTGCGCGACATCTGGACGGTGCACAGAGAAGACCCCTCGGCGACGATCACAGACGGGTTACAGGAGAGGGAAAGCGACGTGATCGACACCGGACGGATTTGAAGAGCCAGCGTGCGGCTGACGGAATCGAGCGAAGCGGAAAGATTTGCCGTGACCACCGCACTGGGAACGGTGGTCTGGACGACGAACGTTGCGCTCGAAGAGCCGGTGGAAACCGGCACCGAAGCGGGAACCGTGGCAAACGGGGAATCGCTCGAAAGGGCGACCGAGAGGTTCGCCGTGGCGGGCCGGGACAGCGCCACGGAGCATGTCATGGGTGAACCCGCATCGACATCGGTGGAGGGGCACTGGAGCGTACTGAGCACCACGGGACCCGCGAGCTTCAGATTGACGGAGAGACTGCTGCCAGCGATCGATGCGGTGAGAGAAACGGTCACGTCGGTCAGGATCGTCGGGCCTGCCTTGATCGAAAAGGTCGCGCTTGTGGCTCCAGCGGGCACGTTTACGGAAATCGGAACCTGAACGGGCGCGAAACCAGTGCCTGACAGACTGACCGTCACACCGCCGGCCGGCGCAGCCACACTGAGACTGACCGTGCAGTCTGAGGAGGCGGAAGCCTCCAGCGTCAGGTTCCCACAAGAGAAAGAGCTGAGAAGGGCGTTCTGCGAAACCGTGATGTTGGCGCTCTGGGTTGCCCCCGCATAGGTTGCCGATAGCACAACCGTTTGCGAACCGGGCACGGAGCCGGCAGCCGTCGCCTGGACCGTGGCCGAAGTCGCCCCGGAAGGGACACTGACACTCGTCGGCAGGCTGACCACTGAGGGCTGGCTGGACGACAGGGTAATGATCAGACCGGCCGGCGGAGCCGCTCTGGAGATGAGTGCCGTACAGGTGGTCGACGCCCCGGAGGCGAGTCCTGCGGCTGAACAGGTGAACGAGAGCAGTTGAGTCGGTCCCTGTAAGGTGATTGCGAACCCTTGAGAGGCCCCATTGTACGAAGCCGTTAGCTGGGCCGTAGTGTCCGACGAGACCTGGGCCCCGGTTGCGGCGAAGGTCGTGTTGGTACTGCCGCCGGGAATCGTGACGGAAGCCGGAAGCGAAAGGGAAGCGCTGCCGGAGACCAGGGTGACGACCGCTCCACCCGCAGGAGCCGGCGCGGACAGCGTCACGGTGCAGGTGGTGGATCCGGGCGTTGCAATCGCCGAGGGAGTGCAGGCCAGACTACTGATTTGAGAACTGCCGCCCAGTGTAATCGAAGTGCTCTGCGAAACGCCGTTGGCAGAAGCCGTGACCGTGGCGGTAGACGAGGAGGTAATGGTGCCGGCATTGGCCGGGAAGCTGGTGGAGGTTCCCCCCGCGGGCACAGTCACCGTGGGCGGTACGGTGAGCAGGCCAGAGTTGGAAGCCAGCGTGACGACCAGCCCTCCGGCGGGCGCCGGCTTGCTCAACGTTACCGTGCAACTGGCGGCCCCGCCGGAGGTCAACGAGGATGGAGCGCACGATAGGATCGAAACCTCCGCCGGCGACGCCGCTGCCGACAGGGTCAGTGAGAAGTTCAACGTGACGCCGCTGTAAACGGCGCTGATCTGAGCGGCGGCATCGGCCGAAAGCTGGGCGGCCGATGCCGTGAACGTCGCCGAAGTGCTGCCGGACAAGACCGTCACGGATGGAGGAACTGTCAAGTTTCCGTTGTTCTTGGAAATCGCGATGGCCGCGCCCCCTGCCGGAGCAGCCTGCGACAGGGTGACTGTGCAGGTCGTAGAGCCGGGTGTGGCGATCGTCGCGGACGAACAGGTTAGCCCGGTGAGTTGAGCGCTGGGTGCCAGCGTGATCGTGGCACTCCTGGTGATGCCATTGCCCACGGCGGTGATCGCGGCGGCCACCGGCGCGGTGATTGTCCCGGCAGTGGCAGGGAAGGTCGCGATGGCAGCACCGGCATCCACAATTACCTGGGCGGGTACCGTCAACAGGTTCGAATTCGAGGACAGGGCCACGGCGAGGCCGCTGGCGGGCGCCTCTTTGGTCAGGGTCACGGTGCAAGTCGAGACTGCGGAGGTACTCAGGGTCGAGGGAGAGCACGCCAGGCTCGATAGGGCGGCGGGCGCCGACAGCGTCAGCGTGAACGTCTGTGTCAGGCCGCTGTATGTTGCGCTCACTTGGGCCTGGGTGTCCGTGGCGACCTGGAGAGCGGAAGCCGTGAATGTGGTGGAGGCATTGCCTGCCGGCACCGTGACGGTGGGAGCGACCGTAAGGCTGGCGCTGTTCCCTGAAATCGCTACTGTTATCCCGCCTGCGGGAGCCACCTGCGATAAAGTCACGACGCAGGTAGCTGGACCCGGCGTGACAATGGTGGTGGGCGAGCACGTCAACCCACTGAGCTGTGCGGTCGTGGCCAGAGTGATGGTGGTGCTCTCTGAAACGCCGTTCGCAAGCGCCGTAATGGTGGCGACCGAAGAACTGGTGATCACACCAGCTGTTGCCGAGAAGGTGGCGGTGGCCAAACCCGCGCCGACTGTCACCGTAGGAGGCACGGTCAGAAAGCCCGAGTTGGACGACAGGGCTATCGCCAGCCCGCCGGTCGGAGCCGGTTTGGTCAATGCCACTGTGCACGTGGAAGCTTCGCTGGACGCGAGTGTCGAAGGTGTACAAGACAAGTCGGACAACTGGGCTGGCGCCGCGAGGGTCAAGGCGAAGTTCTGCGTGGCCCCGACATAGGAAGCCGAGACTTGCGCGGTGGCATCAGAGGAAACGAGCGCCGCTGTCACGACAAAGTTCGCCGTGGTCGTGCCCGCCGCAATCGAAACGCTGCTCGGGGTCGTCAGGCTGGCGTTGTTGTCCGACAAGGTCACGGTCGCGCCGCCGGTTGGTGCCGGTTGCGACAACGTAACCGCGCAGGTTGTGGTTCCAGGCGTCGGAATACTCGCTGGAGAACACGTCAAACTCGAGAGAGAAACCGTTGGTGCCAGAGCGACCGTGGTGTTCTGGGATCCGCCATTGGCCGTCGCGGTCACCGTAGCGCTGGAAGAAGCGGCAATGGCGCCCGCCGTGGCGGAGAAGTTGGCCGTGGTCGTGTTGGCGGCCACTGTCACTGAAACCGGTACCGTCAGCAGGGCCGAGTCCGACGACAAGGCGACGGCCAACCCACCGCTAGGAGCCGCTTTCGATAGTGTCACCGTGCAGGTGGAGACCGCTCCCGAACTCAGAGTGGAGGGGGCGCACGTCACGCTGGAGGGAACCGCCGGTGCACTCAGCGTCAGGGTGAAGTTTTGCGTCACGCCGCTGTACAACGCGTTCACCTGAGCGGTAGTGTTGGACGCGACCTGCGTTGCCGTGACGTCGAAGGTGCTCAGCGTAGTGCCGGACGCCACGATTACCGAGGCCGGCAGGGAGATGTTGGCGCTGTTTTCCGACAGGGCAACAACAGTGCCTCCCGCTGGTGCAGGATGCGACAATGTCACCGTACAGGTGCTGGAACCGGGTGTGGCAATGGTGGCCGGAGAACAGCTCAGCCCGGACAAGGAAGCCGTCGGGGCTAGCGTCACGATGGTATT
>JBJXGR010000013.1:0-19553 GCA_046160045.1 Bryobacteraceae bacterium | reverse complement strand
GCCCCGAGCGGTGTTGCCCGAAGTCGCCCACCACCTTACCCACCGCGGCGTCAACCGCGAGCCCATCTTCATCGAAGACTTCGACCGCCGCATCTACCTCGATCTTGTGGCCAAGCAAGCTGAACGCTTTCAGGTCACCCTGCTCGTCATTAGTCTGATGTCCAATCACGTACATTGGATCGCCGTCCCGCAAGAAGCCAATTCGCTGGCCAAGGCGTTTGGCGAAGCCCACGGCCGCTATGCGCAGTATGCCAACGCCCGCTTCGGCCGGCACGGGCACTTCTGGCAGGACCGGTTCTTCTCCTGCGCCCTGGGCGCTGGACATCGGTGGGTGGCCCTGCGTTATGTTGAACGGAACCCTGTGCGGGCTCGGCTGGTCGAGGCGGCAGACCAATGGCCGTGGTCCAGCGCGGCAGTCCACGTTGGGCGGCAGCGAGTGCTGTCCTGGATGTACAGACGGATGATCCCTTGCTACACTTTGCGATTCGGGCAAAGAGCGACATGGCCACTCGATCGAAGACGGACGGTTTGACTTTCGGCTCCGAGGATCTGCGTTTGCCGGATGAGCTGCGCGCGCCCCTGCGAGCCCACCTGGCGGCTTTGCAGAAACGATACCTCGCACGAAGTTGGGGTGGACGCGTGGGATTCGGCCGGCATCCCGCGTTGATTGTCATCGACCTCGCGCTGTGGTGGACCGTGCCGGACGATCGCCGGCAGGGCAGCAATGTGGATTCCGTGGTCGAAGCTTCCTGCCGCCTGCTCAAGGCGGCTCGCGCCGCGAAGATCCCCATCTTCTTTACGACGTGGGACTGGGATCCCTCCCATCCCGCATCCCCGCACGACCGGAAGCTGAAAATGGAGCTGAAACCCGGCGAAGAGCGGTTCTTTGAACTCGATCCGCGGTTGGAGAGGCGGCCGGGGGAGCGGATCGTTACCAAGCGCTATGCCTCCGCGTTCAAGGGAACGAACCTGCACGAGAGTCTTACCGGCCTCGGGGTGGACACGTTGATTGTGGTGGGAGTCAGCACCAGCCACTGCATCTACGCCACGTGCCGGGATGCGACCGACAGCTTCCGGGTCATCGTGCCCCGCGAAGGGGTTGGCGAGCGTTGCGAACTCCTGCATGAAGTCAACCTCTTCGACATCGACGTTGATCTCGGAGATGTTCTCCCGCTCGATCAGGTGGTCCGATACCTGGGAGAAGTCAGAAGGCGCGCGAAGAAGAAGGGGTGAAGGAAGCGCTCCGGCGTGGCGCACGCTTCAGCGTGCAGAGGGACTTTAGTCCCATCGGCCTTGGCGATCACATCCCCGCGATCGGCCTGAGTGCTTCCGTCTCCGCGAGGTCCTTCACCATGATGTTGAGGAACAGGCCGCGGGCGTCGAGCGAGTCCATGACCAGCCGCAGTTCGTCAGGGCGGAACGAACCCCGCACCAGCAGCGGCTTCCGGCGCTCCTGGATGGACTGCAAGAATGGAATGAGTTTCGCCACCGGAGGGCCCAGGGCGTCGTTGTTCACTTCATAGCACCGGATCTCGTCGATCTCGAGGAACGCGTCCAGCAGGAACATCGAAGTCGAGTGGAGGTGGATGAAGTTGGACTGGAAATGCCGAGCCAGCCATCGGTCCACCGGTTGCACGAGCCGGCGGTAGAGCGGCGGCGAGTAGACCGCGGTCGCGTCTTCCTGCATGCGAATGATAGGACCAGGCGCCCACAGCGAGTATTGCGCGTCGAAGTAGCCGCCTTCATACAACGGGACCCTCCGCCACAGCGCTTCGGTGAAGTCGCGCAGGATCTCCCCGCCGCGATGGAGGAGTTCGGCGGACTCCTCCGGCGAATCGATCAGGTCCAGCAGGCTCTGCGTATGACCGCGAAACAGGGCGTGGAGATCCGTCGGGCCGAGTTCGGCCGAATGGCTGACCGGGAACCGATCGGCGGCGGTGGAAACGAGCGCCTCGGCAAACTCGAGATAGCGGCGGAACCACGCGTTCCCGGGGTCGAGACGGAGGGCCAGGGCCCGCGGCCAGGGGAGCGTCTCCTCCTCGGCGAGGAGGTTCTCGGGCAGAACGCGGAGAGGCCGGCCCAGCGCCGCCGGCAGCCAGGGAATTGCCGCCTGGCCGGGGCAGGCGCCCCGGATCAGGTCATCGTCCATCACTTCGCCTTCCCGCAGCATACGGAGGTGGTCGTCGAGAAAGGCGGCCGGATCGATCTGGGAATCGGTGACGATGTGATCCTGCGGGAAGGCGCGGCAGGGCGCGAACTCGGAGAAAGGAAACCAACCGATTGCGGTGAATCCGACCAGCGGGCGGCGCACGTCGGCGCGATTCCAGAATGCCTGGTATTGCGAAACCTTCGCGGGGTCGTTGCCGAACTCGAACTGTGGCATGGCGCCCCGAATATAGCTCAGCGGCGGCGCGCGTGGAATCCGCCCGGTTCAGAGCCGCGACCGTTAGGGAGCGGTGGCTGTTTGTCCCCGGTTTCTCACAACCTCTTTCGGGCGGGCTCTCGCGAGCCACCGCTCCCTTACGGTCGCGGCTCTGTTACTCGCTGTACGAAATCTCGGTCGTGCGCGCGCGCATCGCCGCAAACCCCAGGATCACGGCCGACAGCCCCAGCAGTCCCGCGATCGCCAGCACCGGCGGTGTCGGTTCCACCGAGACCGCGAGCAGAGCGTCCAGGCCATCCAGCCGCACTGGAGTAGGGCACAGCGATTTCAGATAATGCACGGCGCTGATCTTCTGCAACAGCGGCGGCAGAAAGGAATTGCCGCCTTCCCATACCAGAATCACGACGGCCGGGATCAACGGGTTCCGGATCAGCAAACCCGAAGCCAGGAAGATGGCGCCGTACCCGAAGCAGGCCAGCACGGCCGTCAGCAGATACCAATAGAGGTGGGCTTTGCCCGGCCCGGTCGCGAAGAACTCCGCCAGTTCGGCGGTGTGGTGATACCCTATCAACAGGTATGTGGAGACAACGGCGACGCCAAAAATGGTCGAGGCGGCCAACACGCCCGCCAGGTACTTGCCGGCCACGACAATTTCCCGCCGGACCGGAGTCAGAAACCAGTAGTGCAGCGTCTTCGACAGAATCTCGCCGCGGAAGAGGTTTGAAAACAGACCCACACATCCGAAAAAGATGCCGAGACGCAGATAGAACAACTGGAAAATGCCGGCGAACACATCGAGATCGGCGGACAACTGGCATTGTGGGTCCTGAACCTGCAGTTGCTTCATCGTGTGAAGGCCGGCCACCAGCGTAGGACCGAACGCGAGCAGATAGATCCACCACGAACGCCGGTTGAAGAAACTCCTCTTCCACTCCAGTTGGACGACCGCCTGCAACTGGTGGGAGCGCATTTCGTTCATGCCGCGCCTCCTTCTCCGATCAGGTACTGGTAGACCGAATGCACGTCTTCGTCCGACGGCGCCACCGATTCGATGTGGAGGCTCTCTTCGAGTACGATCTGGTTCAGCGCCAGGTAGAAGCGGTCCGCGTCGCGCGTGCGGACGAGCAGCGTCGAGTCTTCCACCTGAGCTTCGACAATGTGCTCTTGCGCGAACAGGCGCGAGGCCAGAAGGGACGGCCGATCGCAGCGGATCCGAACCTGCACCGGATGCTCGGTGACCTCGCTCCGAACGCCGTGAATCTGGCCCTCCGCCACCACGTAGCCGTAGCTGAGAAGGATCACCTGGTCGGAGATCCGGTCCACCTCGTGGAGGATGTGGCTGGAGACGATGACGTGCCTGCCGGCGCGCGCCCACTCGCGAAAGAGGGCGATGGTCTCGGCGCGCGCCATCGGGTCGAGACCGTTGAGCGGTTCATCCAGCACCAGGACGTCCGGATCGTGCGCCGTCGCCTGGGCGAGTTTGATGCGCTGCCGCATTCCCTTGCTGTAGGCGGCTACCAGGCGATGGGCGGCGTCGGTCATGTTGACGCGCGTGATGGCGGCCCACGCGCGCTGGCGCGCCTCCTCCGCGTCGAAGCCGTGGAGCAGGAGAAACGAAGTCACGAATTCAAAACCCGTCATGCCGCGCGGGAACGCGTCCACCTGCGTGCAGTAGCCGACACGGCGGAACAGGCGTTCGGGATCGTCAATGGGAATATCGAGCACCCGGACCGACCCGCGCGACGGGCGCAGGAGGCCGGTCATCAGATTCATCACCGTCGATTTGCCCGAACCGTTCGGCCCCACCAGGCTGGTGACGCCCGGAGGGATGGAGAGGTTCACGCGATTGACGCCCAGCACCTCGCCGTAGAATCGCGAGACGTTGTCGAAGACGATGCGCCTTGCGCCAACCTCGGCTTGATTCATCACTCCATTGTCGACAACCGGAGCGGCGTTCACGACACCACCTCCACGCCGCGGATCCGGCGGTTCAGGAGCCAGAGGCAGGCCACCAGGATGGCGCTCAGCGCCAACCAACAGGCCCAAATGGGAATCTCTTCCGCGCGGGAAACCCGGAAAAACACGGCGCCCGCACCGCGCCGTATCGGCCTCTCGAACAGCGACACCCACACCGCGCCGATGAGGTGGCTGATGTTCAGCAGATTCCCCCAACGCGTGCGGAGAATGCCATTGATCGCCGCCGCGAAGCCGCCCATAACAAAAAAGACGCCGAACAATAGCGCGCCGGCAACGGGTTTCCACTTGACCCACGCCGAAAGAGCGAGAGCCAGCATCGACAGCACCAGCATCCAGATCCACGATCCGAGGAACAGGCCGGAGACGATATGAAGGTTCGCACCTAACCAGCCGTTGCCTTCCAGATAGCCTTCGAGCGCCACCAGGAGCAGGCCGGGCACCCACGTCATCGCCGATTGCAGAGTAAGCAGCACACTGAGCTTGCCCAGGACGTATTCGGTGCGCGAGAACGGCCGCGAGAGATAAAGCGGCAGCGCGTTGTTCGCCAGATCGGGCGAGACCAGGCCAGGCCCCACGAATGCGGTCACGAAGAAGCACAGCATGCTTTGCCACCCGAGGATGGTCATGAAGAACTCCTCGTTGATGGCTAGCATCCGGCTCGCGTTCGTGCCGACGAGCAGCGCGGCGGCCGCACTGTGACGCAAATAGATGATAAAGGCGGCCGACGCGGGCACGATGGCGGACCCGAGAAGGAGCATGGCCAGGATTCGCGACCGGTAGAGATCCTCGAACGCGAATCTCATCGGGACCATGAACCGCGACCATTCGGGGGTCAGCGCGCCTTCGTAGCGCCGATAGGTGCGTTTGTAGACGGCCATGCTCCTAGCCCGCGACGGGCTCCTCCATCGCTTTCAGGAAAATGTCTTCGAGCGAGTCCCTGCGGAAGTTGAGGCGCCGGATCTGTACCTCATGACGCCCGGCGATCTCGTAGAGTTCCCGCACTTCCCGTCCTTCCGGCATCACCAGTTTGAACCGGTCGTGCCCGGACGCGGCGATCTCGCAGCCGAGTTTCTCGGCCGAACCGACGAATTCGCCGGATGCTCCGCGCAATTCGAGTTCGAAGAAACGGCGATTCAGCCGCCGTTCTTCTTCCAGGTCGCAGAAGCCGGCAATGCGGCCGTCCTTCAGGATCAGGACCTGGTCGCAGCACTCATCGACATCGCGCAGAAGGTGGGACGACAGGATCAGGTGCATGTCGCCGCGGTCGCGGACTTCGCGGATCACCTGCAGCATGCGCAGGCGGGCGGGAGGATCAAGACCGTTGGTCGGTTCGTCGAGAAACAGCAGGCGCGGCCCGTGCACGATCGCCTGGGCCAGTTTGACCATCTGTTTCATGCCGGTCGAATAGGTTCCCAGCGCGCGGTACCGTGCCTCGCCCAGGCCGACGTAAAAGAACGCTTCGTGCGCCCGCTCCATCGCCTGTTCCGGCGGTAGGCCGGACAGTTCGGCCATCATCCGGACGAAGCGGATGCCCGGCATAGCGGCGACGAACGAGTCGTTCTCGGGCATATAGCCGATCACGGAACGGACGGCGCGGGCCTTGGCTCCGATGTCCTGTTCGAAGATGCGCGCGGTGCCGCCGGATGGCGGATAAAAGCCCAACAGCGTGTTGAGGAGCGTCGATTTTCCGGCGCCGTTTGGCCCGAGCAAGCCAATCGCCCGGCCGGTGAGGGACGCGTTCAGTCCCTTCAGGATCAGCCGCCGGCCGAGCGTCACTTCCAGGTTGTCGAGTTCAATGACAGAGGCCATCTGAGGTTCGCTGTTAGTCTAGCGGAAGCTCCGTGGGGCGGGCGCCCTCGCCCGCGACCCGACCCCCTGGTCGGTTTCGCCCGTCGGCAGGAAGCCGGACGAGGGCGTCCGGCGCGGGCCAGGGGCCCGCCCCACGACGGATCGAGGATTCCGCTAACGCGCCACATTAGCGATACGCCAAATGGCGGCGGGAAGTTCCCGGGTTTTTCGGGAGCGAACGCAACAGCATGCCCTCCACTCCCAGCAGATGGTTCAGCCCGATGTTGGTCAGGCTTTCGGCCGTGGCCACCGTGATTCGGTCGTCTTCGGCATAGGCCAGAGTCAGGATCGGCTTGCTGTCGGAAGCCAACCGGTTCAGCAGGTCCCGCTGCTGGGGCGTCAATGCGTCACCCGGTTGAATCGCACCCACGAGCGGTGCCAGGGCGGCGCCGAGTTGTGAATAGAGCATTCCGGAGAAGCCGGAATAGCCGTCGCTCGGCAGCAATTGGCGGAACTTCTCCGAACGCGCGAGGCCCGATCCGATGGCCTTCACCTGAATAGCCCGATCGAGGAGCGCGCGCGACGGCGCGGCGATCATGAATCCATCCATAAAGACATAGTGCACTTCAGGCACGGGACTGCCGGGAGTCGTCAACACATGGTATGTGCGGCCACTCGCGATCTGCTGCGAGAGCGTGGCCGTCGGATGGTTCTCTCGGGCGGCCGCGCGGTTGGCGGCTTCGACCATCCTTTCCAGAGCCCATTGGAAATGCGCCGGGTCATACACCTCGACCACCAATTTCCACGAGGGAGCCGGCAGCGCCGGTCCATCCAGTGCCACCACGAACTGAGTGCCGAGCGGAGCGGCCAGGTCGTCCCTGATTTTCAAGCCGAGTTCCCGTTCTGCCTCGGCCAGGTGCTCCGCGAACTTGGAATTCGCCGAGCCCTGCAACGCCAGCATCTCATCCACGATCACCGCCGGGCTCTTGATGGCCGCGGCGGAGGCGAAGATCGCGTCCGAGGAAACGTAGTCGAGCGCCGGAATCGGACCGGGCTTGGCCAGCCAGGACGCTACGCCGGTGCGGGGCCCTTCAAATATGATCTCGGCATGAGTCTGCGGCGATCCGGAACGAGCGGACTCGGTCACCAGGACGTGACGAACTCTGGAGAGATCTGCCCCGAGCTTCATTCCCCGATTGGAGAGCATCGACTGAACGTCCATCCCAAGGAGGATTCCGGTGCCATCGCGATACGAGTTCTCAATCGCAGCCATAAACGCAGACGAAGCGCCGCTGGCGTGTGGACTCAATGCCTGCCGTAGGATCCCGGCCGATGTGGAAATCGCGATGATCCCGTTGGCCTCCACTGCGATCAGTTTGGCTTGGCTGCCGGACGCCTTGTCCAGGTCGTCGGCAAAGGCAAGAGAGGTGCCCAGCTTTACATTCTCCAGGACTTGGCGAATTCCCGACCGCCGCGTTTGCGCCAGAAACAGCGGCGCCATCTTGCCGCGTTCGTCCAGTTGGAGGGTCATGACGATTTCTTCGCCCAGGTACCCACTGACCCCTTGGATCTGAGAGACGACTTCCGACACATGCTTCCCGTGGTTCTGCCACCACTCGCCGAGTGCCGGGCTTTGACCAGCCCTTTGCTCCAGGATCCGGTTGGCCTGTACAAGAGCTTCGCCCAGATTCGGAACACTGTAGTATTGCAGGACTCCCGCGGGAACCAGCGGCAACAGCTTGCCGGAGTAGCGGGGGCTGGGCATCCGCACGGCCTGCAAGTCCTTCCGCAGTTTGGTGAACTCGTGCAGCAACGCGAGGTGCTGGTCGACCTTGCCGCTCCACGCGATTTCATCCTCGACCGAAACCGGAGTCAGTGCCGGGTTGCTGACATACTGATCGCCGGCGTGAAGGATCTGCTCGGCGCGCGCCTGAGCCACTCGCACTTCGCCTTCCACCACGGCTACCCGCGAGCCCTTGATCCCGGTGTTGACGCTGAAGACCGTGCCAGTCACGGCCACACGGCAATCCCGCGTGGCGACGTATAAATGCCGTGAACGGTCCTTGGCGGCTTCCACCAACACGCGGCCTCCCGCCAGATGAAGGGTCAAGTCACGCCGGTTTTCCGTAACCCGGAATGCTGAACGCTCGGGCATTTCGACCAGCGACCCATCGCCCAGTCGAATCGTCGCTCCGGACTCTTTGGCCGTCCGGATCTCGGCGCCCGGCGGCAAGGTCTCGCCCGGTTTGACGGCGACGAGGGTCTCCCCGGCGACACGATACAGGGTGCCCCGGACTTCCTGAGCCACCACGACACTGCCTTGTTCGGAGGAACTCCACGGCCCCAGATTCCAGGCCGCGAGTCCCGCCGCCACCAGGACGGCGGCCGCGGCCGACCATCGCCATACCGGCGCGCGCCGGGGCGGCGGCATCATCGTCACCTTCTTCGAGCCTTCATAAGTATTGCGGCACGCGACACACTCATGGAGGTGATCCTCCACCAGCAGCCTCTGCCCTTCCGGAAGGGTACGCGCGCGATAGCCTTCGAACTTCGCGCGGAAGCCTTCGCATCCCTGAATGATCTCGGTCTCCGACAGCCGCGCCCAGACTCGGGCCGATGCCGCGTCAACCGTGGCGGGGTCGATCTGTTCGTCGCGGATGCCGTCGGCAACCGCGTCCAGACGTGGGTCGTTCTGTTCCGGTGTCATGATTCTTCTCCCAGATACTTGCGCAATTCTTGTTGGATGCGTTCGCGGGTCCGGTGCAGCGTGACAGCGACCGATCCCGGAGTGGTGCCGAGCATTCTGGCGATCTCCGGGTTCTCCTTGTCTTCAAAGAAGCGGAGGACGAACATTTGCGCCGCGGTCGGATGAAGCCGGGCAATGGCCCGGCGCAACCACGCCCTGAGTTCGGCGGACGAGCTTGCGCGATCCGGAGCGAGAAATTCTGTTTGCCGGTGGGCCGCTTCCTCGAGCGGGACCATCTGCGCCGCCCGCGACCGTACCAGATCGATGGCCGAATTCACCGCCGCCCGCCGCAGATAGCTCTCCGGATTCTCCATGGACGCAGTTCGGCGGAGGAGTCGCAGAAATACCGTCTGCAGAACGTCCTCCGCGTCCTGATGGTTCCCGGTAACGCGGAAGGCGGCTCGGTATACCATGGTCGCGTGTTGATGAAAGACCGACTCCAGGTCGAGGGCTGAATCCGTCGCGATGGCGGTGGCCGGCACGGGTTTCCTTTCCTGCTCCTTACTCATAAGACGGATCTGCTCCCTCCGGGTTTAACAGGTCAGTGGAAGAAACGGAATCCGAAGGGTCCTGGTTCCCGCTCGCGTAAGCGCAACACGTCTGCGGAAGTGTTGCGGATAAGGGCGCATGTGTTGCGGATAAGAGCGCTTTGTGGCGGCTAAAGCGCTTCAGGCGCAGAAGAATGTGTTGATTCTAAGCTGGTTACGCCTTATCCGCAACAAAATGCAACAACTGAAGAGGGAGTCACCGGCGAACAGCAGGCCCCTCTTGGAGTCCTGATTATCGCATGCGTGTCAATGGGAGATGACGCATAATCAGGAGGAACACCGTGACGCGAAGAACCACGATCACCGTACTTGCTACGGCCGCCGCAACGGCGCCATTGCCGGCACAAGGAAAGGACCAGAGAATGTTTGAGGATCTTTTGGAAGTCAGCCAGAAGGAGAAGAAAGGCGTTTTGATTGTAATGAAAGGGCATACGCTTCCGGGCGTCGTCGTGAGAATCGCGGGGGATAGCGTGGAGTTGCGGAGCCGCGAATATAGCCGGATTGTGGTGCGACTGGACTCGATCGACGCCGTGGCGTTGTCGTAGGGTGAACGGCGCACGGGGACATTTCTACTTTGCCGCGACACAAAGTGCTTGACACCTGCGACCGCCTATGACACGATGCAACTGATTCGGGTGCCGGCTCGCCTTGGACCCTATTCCCCTCAACAACTTACGGCCAGCCGGCGGAAAAGGCGGTACACGTGCCCAGCCGAATCACGCCGCATTTCGAGATCAGGGAAAAGCTCGGCGAAGGCGGGATGGGTGTGGTGTACAGCGCACTCGACCAAAGGCTCAACCGGATCGTTGCCCTGAAGTTTCTGCCCCCGCGACTGGCCGAGGTGCAGGACAACCTCGAACAGTTGCTTCAGGAAGCGCGAGCGACCTCGGCGCTCAATCACAACCACATCGCGACGATCTACGGCGTAGAGGAAGAGGGCGAAGATCTCTTCCTCGTGCTGGAATACCTGCCGGGCGGGACCCTCAAGACAAAACTGCACGAGGCTGCAACGTTGGGAAGATGGTTGCCGATCGGGGAAGTCCTGCGCTATGCAATCGGCGCCGCTGAGGGTCTCGCCTACGCGCACCGGCGTGGGATCGTGCACCTGGATGTCAAGACCAGCAACCTGATGCTTACCGAGGAGAGCACCGTCAAGATCACGGATTTCGGTCTTGCCAAACTGATCCGGCCGCGGGGCCCAACGAGGCCGGGATTATTGATGGGCACCGCTGCGTACATGGCGCCGGAGCAGGTACAGAACGGCGAGGTCGACGCACGGTCGGATGTCTTTTCGTTCGGTGTCACGCTGTTCGAGTTGGCCACTGGCAGACTGCCGTTCGAAGCTACCGACGCGAAAGCCGTGCTGTCTCAAATCATCAGCCAGCCGGCGCCCCGGCTTCGGGAGTTCCGTCCAGACGCGCCTCCAGCCCTGGAAGCCGTCGTTGGGAGGGCCCTGGAGAAGCGCCTGGAGAACCGCTATCAGAGCATGGACGAACTGGTCGCGGACCTGCACACGCTCCGCGAGGCGCTGGCCCGTGAAGAGCACAATCCAACGATCGAGATTGAAAGAATACCTCCCCAGGAGAAGCAGGTCCGGCGGAGATGGCTACTCGCCGTCGGACTCGCCGGTGTCCTGGCAGCCGCGCTCTCCATAGTGTCTCCCCCGGTGCGGCGAGTGATCCCCGACCGTTTCAGATCGCCTCCCGGCCCAACCGAGAAGTTGGTGGCAGTGCTTCCTCATCGAAACGTGGGCCGACCCGAAGACGAACCACTGTGCGTCGGCCTCGTCGAGATTCTGACGAACAAGCTGACGCAGCTCGAGCAGTTTCAGGGGGCGATGCGCGTCGTGGCCGCCAGTGACGTTCTGACCCAGCCCGTAAGCAGCTCCCGTGAAGCGCGGAGTGCCTTCGGAGCCGCGCTGGCCCTGACGGTCGGAGTGCGGCGCGACAAAGAGCGGCTCACAATCATGGTCGGCCTGGTGGATACGAAAAGCCAGGTTCAACTGGCGGCGCACACGGTCGAGCATCGCGAGGATGACCTCCCCTTCCTTGAGGATCTACTCCTTCAAAGCGTGGCGGAAATGCTAACGGTCGAGCTGAAGCCGGAAGCCAGGCAGACGCTGGCCAGAGGCATGACCGCGGTGCCGGGGGCCTACAGCTATTACGTGGCGGGGCGCGGGTATCTCAGGCGTCACGACCGCATGGACCATCTGGACAACGCGATCGCCATGTTCCAACTGGCGGTGCGGGAGGACCCGAATTACGCGCTCGCGTATGCCGGAATGGCCGAGGCCTTTTGGCGCGAGTACCAGATCAAGAAGGACTCGGCACTGCTGGAACGGGCTCGGACGCATGGGGTGCACGCCATTCACTTAAACGACCAACTGGCGCCCGTGCAGGTGACCATGGGGCTGATCCGGACCAGCGCAGGCCAATACGAAGATGCGGTCCGGAGTTTCCGGAACGCGCTACAGCACGAACCGCTGGATGTGGACGCGCACAGGGGGCTGGCGCGAGCGTACGAGGCCAGCGGGCGTACCGAGGAAGCCGAGGCAATCTACCAACAGGCCATACGGCTGCGGCCAAATTCCTGGGCCAGCCACAAAGATCTTGGCGTGTTCTATTTCTACAAAGACCGCTACCGGCAAGCTGAAGCGAGCTTCCGGCGGGTGATCGAACTGACGCCGGACAATTATCAGGCTTACACCAATCTTGGAGCCGCCAACCTGAAGCTTGGACGTAACCAGGAAGCCGCGGCCCTGTTCGAGCGGTCGCTGGCCATCCGGCCGGAAGCGTTCGCCTACTCGGGTTTGGGAAGCGTGTACTACTTCCAGGGCCGGTACGCCGAAGCGGCGGTGCAGTTTGAAAAGGCGAAGGAGTTAGCGCCGAAGGATCCGGTCCGATGGGGGAGTTTGGCCGACGCGTATCGGTGGGCTCCCGCTCTCTCAGACCGCGCGCCAGAGGCTTTTCGCAAAGCGATCGAACTGGCCGAAGGGGTTTTGGCGACGAACCCGAAGGATGCAAGGCTGCGGTCGAACCTGGCGATCTACCGGTCGTCGTCCGGAGACCGGGCCGGGTCGTTGCAGGAGATCGAGGCGTCGCTGCGGCTGGCTCCCGAAGACCTCTACGTGCTGTTCCGCGCCGCTCTCGTGTACGAACAGGCCGGCATGCGCGAGCGCGCGCTGATCGCATTGGAAGCGTGTCTGAAGGCTGGCTATTCCATCGAGGAAATCCGGACAGCCCCATCTCTGGCCGGACTGCGCAAGGAGGAACGATATCGGAGATTGGAGGAGGCGCGATCGGAGGGGTATTCCATTTCCCCGGGCAAACGAGATTAGAAAGGAGAATGTCCAATGCCACGAACCGTCACGATCACGGTAATCGACGACGGCATCAACTACGAACCCGGATACCTGCGAGTCACCCCAATGCAAGTCGTCGAATTCCGCTGCGAACTACCGTTCAAGGTCAAGTTCCTTCATGGCTCACCGTTCACCGAAGGAACCGAGTTCTACCTTGGCCACGCCATTGGCACGGTGGTGGACGGCACACAGCGCCGCATGTACCAATACCAAGTGGTGGCCTATGATAAAGACCGCAAACCGGACGGGCTCCTGTTAGACGGCGGCTGCCCGTCGATCGACGTCGTCTGAAGCAAAGCAGGGCAGGTGGAAACCCTGGGCTTCCACCTGCCGCATGAAACCCGGAACTACTTTTTGGCCACGACGGGTTCGAGGCCCCGGCGAACGGCTGCGGCCAGCTCGATCTCGCGCCGCGTCTGGGGCAGTTGTTTTCCCACGTTACTCCCCGGCTTCCAAAGCTGCGAGAGAAAGTACTCGTCTCCGTACTTGTTGAAGACGAGCTTGCCGCGGGTGGCCGCTGCCGGGGCCTCGACGGCATTGGCGATGATCATCACCGCCGACTTGCAGTCCGCCGACCTCATCCGGATCACGCCGGGCGCGGCATTGGTGTCCACCGTGTAATCGCCAGCCGGAAGTACCGAGGCGCCCACGTGGAACGGGAACGGGATCGGGAAGATAAGAGTTTGTGGCCCCTGCGCAAAAGCGGATGCCGCCGCTAAAAGGGCCACGCTGAGGTTGCGAATCAATTCGGTCTTCATGAGGGACCTTCCTTTCGATCCCAATCAATGCGAACGGCGTGCCATCTGACATGGCGGGCCCGCGCGGATGCGAAACCCTCTGAAGAGGCGGCGTTTACGCGTTCCCGAGGCGGAACGCCGGGCCGCGCAGACATCGAAAAGTTGCCCGATCGGACAAGTTATTCAACCGATCGGATATGGTTCGGCGGCGCGTCTGCCGTATACTGCCACTAGGTGTGCGATGCCAGAGAGGTTCTCCTGGCCGCTCCCACCGGCGCGCCCTTCCCGGGTCGAGGCTTCTCACCGCGCGCCAGCGAGAGGTTCCCGAGGATCCCTGGCGGATCGTAACACCCAGGCGGGTGCTATGAGTCTCCGATTGCTGGTGATTTCCGGTCCCTTGAAGGGTTCCGAATTCCCTCTGAACTCGGGGGAGTTCACCGTCGGCAGGGAACTGTCGAACGCGATCCGCCTCGAGCATTTCTCCGTCTCCCGGAGGCACTGCGCGGTCCGGGTACAGGACGGGAAATGCACGATTTCCGATCTCGACAGCCGTAACGGAACGTTCGTGAATCGGGTTCCCATCCGGCAGCGCGAGTTGGACAACGGCGACGAAGTGCGGGTAGGCGAGTATGTGTTTCTGTTTCTGAACAAGGATGCGGTTGTGGGCCCCGGTCCTACGTCCCGGGCCGATGAATCGGTGCTGCTGACGCGATCGATGGTGATGAAGCCGGAAGACTCCCGGTACCTGGCGCCTTCGAAGTTGGCGGGCGAACTGGAAGGCGGGGCAGCGGACGGAGCCGCCCGGATCGCCTGTGATCTGAACGCGCTGCTGGCTGCCAGCGCGGCGATTCATTCGTTGCGGGGTACGGAGGAGATCGCGCGCCAACTCATGCACTCGGCATTCGACGTGGCCCCCGCGCAGCGCGGCGCCGTGATCCTGTTTGACAGCGACGGAATCGATGTGAATCTGACTTTCGGCTGGGAGCGGGGAAGAGGAGCAACCCGGGCGGCATCGGATTATCAGCCGCTGATCGATCAGGTGAAGGAACAGAGCGCGACGGTGTTGTGTGAAGGCCCGGAGAAGGGCGGCGCGGAGTTTCTCGGGGCGCCTCTCTTCGCCTTCGGGAGAATGCCGGGAGTCATCGCGCTCGAATCGCGCGGGACGGCAGGCCGGTTCGACCGGCACCACCTGGAGTTGCTTGGCGCACTCGGCGCGATTGCCGGTCCCGCTCTGGAGAACGCGCGCCGGCTGGAGTTGGTTGAGACGGAAAACCGCAGGCTGCGGGCGGAGACCGGTTTTGCACACAACATGGTGGGCGAAAGCGCCGCAATGCGGGCGCTGTTTTACTTGATTGCCAAAGCCGCGCCCAGCGACGCCACGGTGCTGATCCAAGGGGAAAGCGGAACGGGTAAAGAACTGGTGGCGCGCGCGATGCATGCCGGTAGCCGGAGATCGGGCAACATCTTCCTGGCTCTGAATTGCGCGGCCTTGTCGGAGACGTTGATCGAAAGCGAGCTGTTCGGTCATGAGAGGGGAGCCTTTACAGGGGCCATTGCGCAGAGGCGAGGCAGACTCGAACTGGCCGACGGAGGAACGCTCTTCCTTGACGAAGTGGGCGAGTTGGCTCCGGCATCGCAGGTGAAGCTTCTCCGGGTGTTGCAGGAACGCGAGTTCGAGCGGGTGGGAGGCGCACGCTCCATCCGTGTCAACATCAGAGTCATTGCCGCCTCGAACCGCGACCTGGCGCAGGCGGTGGAAAACGGATCGTTCCGCCGGGACCTCTACTACCGCCTGAACGTAATCTCGCTGTTAGTGCCCCCGTTGCGTGAGCGGCGCGAGGACATCCCGCTGCTGGCGAACTACTTCATCGCCAGATACGCGGAGAAGACCGGCCGCGGAATGATGGGCATCTCCGGCGTGGCGCGCGCCCATCTCATGCGCTATGACTGGCCGGGGAATGTACGTGAGTTGGAGAACGCGATCGAACGCGCGGTGGTGCTGGGAGGCTCGGAGGTCATCGGTCCGGAGGATCTTCCAGAGTCGGTGCTGGAGACGGCGCCGGCCGGGGAGATTGCCGGCAGCGGTTACCACCAGGCGTTGATTGAGGCAAAAAAACGCCTAATCCTGGGAGCGATCGAGCAGGCGGGCGGAAGTCATCTGGCCGCGGCGAAACTCCTGGGCCTCAGTGCGACGTATCTATCGCGGTTGATACGGAATCTGGATCTTAAGGCGGCATCCAGGGAGATGGGCAGTGCGTGAGCGGCCTCCGATAGGCGGCCGAAACCCGGACGGTAACCGCCTTTGCGGATATCTTGAGAGGCCTTGACCAGCGGGAATCGAAGCTTGGGGTCTGCTGAGGTCAGGTGGGCGCCCACACGGTTTCTCCGTGTGAACGGCGACGCCATCGTGCTGCGTGGATTCGGCGAGGAGGGCCAGATAGAGCTGGCAGTCCTCATCACGGAAGAAGGCTTGCTGGCGGTAGTTCCCCCGGTCGTCGAGGCCCGGAGCGACGATTCGAGGAGGTCTGGGCACATCAGGAGAGTACCGGGGAGACCAGAATTCTCTCACGAAATCGGAACCATGGTCTTTGACACCGGCACCCGACACCGGCACCCGAGTTGGACGAACGGTTGGGCTTCGGTAATCTCGTCGCCCGCTACATGACAGATTCGCGGCGCGGAAAGAACACCCAGCTTCCGCTGGCGGACTTACTGCGCCAGTCCGTCTACAGCCGGATTGCCGGCTACGAAGATGTGAACGATGCCGAGCGGCTGTCGCAGGATCCAACCTTCCGGCTGATTGGTTCCGAAAAGATCTGGGAACGCGGCGCAGCCTTGACCTCGCGGCTGCAATCGTTCGAGACTGAGGTGCTCGGGCAAGAAGAGAACTTCGCCGGATTGGCGGCGATCAACCGGGAGTTGGTGGGTGTATACTCTTTTCGTACCGGGAGCCAAAATGGAAATTCCGGATCAAAGCCGGTGGCAAAACGTCAGGACAGGTGCGAGGTCTTAGAAAGCAGCAACGGTGTTTGAGCGCCTGTAGTGGCACTCCCAGACCAAGACACGAGTTGCCCTTATTCGGGTCTTCACAGACGAGGAAACACCCGATGCAACGAAGAAGTTTGCTAGGTGGCGGGCCTGCGCTGGTCTTTGCCGGTTCAGGTACCCGAAAGTCTCCCTTCCCGATAATCGATTCGCATGTTCATCTGTACGATCCAACCCGGCCTCAGGGCGTTCCGTGGCCAAGCGAGAAGCAGAAAAATCTATACCGAAAATTCTTGCCTGCCGACTACCGCAAGATCGCCGAGCCGTTCGGAATTGCCGGCATGATCGAAATGGAGTGCAGTACTTGGGTGGAGGACAACTACTGGGTTTTGGACGTGGCAGCCAAGGACCCGGTTGTCGTCGGAACGATCGGATATCTGCATCCCGGTACGGCGGACTTCCGAGAACACTTGCCGCGCCTGCGCAAGAACCCACTGTTTCGGGGCATCCGCATCAGGCTGTGGGGCAGAGACATCCCCGGCGAGGCACGTAAGCCGGAATTCATTTCCGATCTCAAAACGCTCGCCGAGTCAGGTTTGACCCTAGATGTCGTGGGTAGTGCAAGCCTTCTGACAGACTCTATTCTGATCACGGACAAAGTTCCTGAACTCCGGGTGGTGATCGATCACCTTCCCGGGTTTCCGGTTCCTGAGGAAGCCGCCGCTCGGGCTGCCTACGCGGTAACTCTCCGGGAACTCGGGAAGCGCCCCCAGGTATACGCCAAGTTCACCGAGATCTTCCACCGCATAGAGGACTCTGGCGGTCCTGGAGGATCGGGCGGCCGAATCCCACACGAACTGAGTTTCTATCGCCCCAGGCTGGATGAACTCTACGAGGTGTTCGGCCCCGACCGGCTGATCTTTGGCAGTGACTGGACAACCAGCGAGGAGATGGGGACATTTGCCGAAACGCTCAACGTCGTGCGCGAGTACTTCAGCAGCAAAGAGAAAGACATTGCGGAACGGTTCTTCTGGAAGAACTCCGTCGCGGCCTACCGTTGGGTCAAGCGGCGAACAGACCAGCCGCGGGTCTGAATGCTTCACCGATGTTTCCGCGCTCAGTGGAAACTTTTCTCAATAAGGAGGTTACGGATGAAAGAGCTCGATACGGCTACCGCCAGCAGTCGCCGTGCGTTTTTGGCGGGAGCACTCACGTCCGCCGGCGCTCCGAGTGTGCCCAAACAGTATGCTCCGCGCATCGTTTGTAATATGTGGTACTGGACCCAGCTATTCTCCACTCCGTTTCGCTACATTTCCTCGACGACGCACCCGCTCAAGGCGCCTCCCGGCCAGAAACTGGCGGAGCCGACCGGCGGCTATGAATGGAGTGACGCGCAATGGTACACCGCCCTCTCCGACGCGCAATGGGCGGGCTACAAGCGCATCGAGATGGTGACCACCACGGTAGCGTACAGATCGCTGGACTTCATACTGTCGCTTTTGAAACAGTACGGCCTGGTGGTGAACCACATCTATTACGGTGGGACGCTTTATCCCCGGCAGGTCGCCGAAAGGACCATTGGCAACATCGTAGCAGAGCTCGACCGGTGCAAGCCGCTGAAGTCGTCGGAGTGCCTACTGGATTCATGGGGCGCACAGTCAGACGACGATCGGCGGACGTACTATCGCAGCCTCGACCGCCTGGGCCGTGAGGCCGCGGATCGTGGGATGAAGCTTTGTATTCACAATCACGAGGGTCCCATGCGCAACAACGCCCCGGAATGGCACGGTGTTCTACAGAATACCGACCCGGCCCTGGTGTCAATGTGCCTCGACATGGATTGGGCCTGGCAGGCCGGCACGGACCCGTTTCCGTTGCTATACAAGGCTGGCGATCAAGGCCGTCTCGGTGCGGTTCACATGCGCACTCAACGCAATAAGCTTGCCGACCAGACCATGGAAGACGGAGGCGACATTGACTTCCACAAAGTAGCGGGCTACTTGAAGAAGATCCGATTCGACGGGGCTTTGGTGGAGGAGACGGAATGGATGCAGGACACCAAGGTGACCCGGTCGGCCCGCGAGAACAAACGGCTGGCCCGTATCTGGTGTGAGAGGGTCTTTGGCGTGCCGGCGGCAAAATGACTCAAAGAGATTGAAGCCGGGATAGGAGCGGCCCTCCTGGGTCACGGGTTGAGAAAGCTTGTCGAACTTGTCGCGTCCATTGCGCGGATCTTCGATCGTCGACACACCTGCCACTCGGCCGGTGTAAACCACTTCGCCACACTCTTGACATCCAAGAGGGCGCTCGCTGCCGCCCAACGTGGACTGTCGCGCTGGACCACGGCCATTGGTCTGCCGCCTCCACCAGCCGAGCCCGCACCGGGTTCCGCTCCACATAACGCAGGGCCACCAAACGGTGTCCCGCATCCAATCCGCAGGAGAAGAACCGGTCCTGCCAGAAGTGGCCGTGACTGCCGAGCCGGGCGTTGGCGTCCTGCGCATATCGACCGTGGGCTTCGCCGAACGCTTTGGCCAGCGAATCGACTTCTTCCGGGACGGCGATCCAATGCACATGATTCGACATCAGGCAATGACCGAACAGGGTGACCTGAAAGCGTTTAGCTTGCTTGGCCACAAGATCGACGTAAACGTGGCGATCAAAGTCCTCGATGAAGATGGGCTCGCGGTTGACACCGCGGTGAGTGAGGTGGTGTGCGACTTCGGGCAGCACTGCTCGGGGCATGCGGGGCATTCGGTTGAAGTAGTGGCGTTGGCGCGGAAACTTCTCAGAGAAAACATAGAAACGCGTTGTGTCGCGGTAGGGACGGCCATCGCTGACCGCCCCCCGCACAGATCCGTGCGAGCGCTCCTAACGCACATTATGTGGCGCGCCACATAATGTGCGTTATGTGGCCTCCAGAATTATGTGGCGTCCAGCGAGCAAGCCCCATGGAATCAGTGATCCGGCGAATCTGGACGCCACATAACTGTTTGTCTAAAGAGAGCGGAGGAAGGCCATCACTCCC
>JBJXGR010000012.1:0-7923 GCA_046160045.1 Bryobacteraceae bacterium | reverse complement strand
ACGACCGGAAGGATACTGGAAAGGACCTGAGGATTTCCTCCGCCTGGTGGCCCGCCAGGACCTGGACGCGGTGATCAACGCCGGCCCGTGGGAATGGCACACCCCGATGTCGGTGGCCACCATGAAGGCCGGCAAATACGCGGCCGTCGAGGTCCCCGCGGCCCTGACCCTCGAGGAGTGCTGGCAACTCGTCGATACCTCGGAGCAGACCGGCATGCCGTGCATGATGCTCGAGAACGTCTGCTATTTCCGCAACGCCATGATGGTGCTGAACCTGATCCGGCACGGGTTGCTCGGTGAGTTGCTGCATTGCGAGGGCGGCTATCAGCACGACGTGCGCGCGGCGTTCATCGGGCACGATAAGCGCGGGGTGCCCGGCGAGATTACCTGGCGCGGCGTGCATACCGCGTCGAAGAACGGCAACCTCTATCCCACTCATCCCATCGGTCCCATCGGCTGGTGGCTGGACATCAACCGCGGCGACCGTTTCTCCTACCTCGTTTCCATGAGCACCAAGTCGCGCGGCATGAACCACTACGTGGCAAAGAAGTACGGGCGCGACCATCACAATGCCAAACGCGACTACGCGCTGGGCGACGTCAACACTTCGCTGATCCGCACGGAGAACGGCGCGACCGTCACGCTCTATCACGATGTTGTCTCACCGCGCCCGTACGACCTGATACTGCGGGCGCAGGGGACCGAGGGCATCTACTCCGGCACCCTCGACAAGATCTACGTCGAGGATCGCAGTCCAAAGAAGGAGACGTGGGAGGATCCGGAAGCCTACTATCGTGAATTCGAGCACCCGCTGTGGAAGGCGCTTGGCGATGAGGCAAGATACCACGGGCATGGCGGCGCCGACTACATCACGATGCACGAGTTCCTCAAGGCGGTGCGGCTGAAGACCGAGACGCCGATCGATGCGTACGATACGGCCGCGTGGAGCGCGATCGTGCCTCTTTCGAGCAGGTCCGTCGGCTCCAGAAGCGCGGCGGTCGATTTCCCGGATTTCACGCGCGGCAAGTGGAAGACACGCAAGCCGGTCCAGATCGTGGGAATCTGACCGTGATCGCTCAGTGGGCCGCTGGGAGGAAATAGAACATAAGACCCAGCACCACGTACAGCGCCAACAGTTGGACGCCTTCCAGCCAGTTCGATTCGCCGTCGGCGGCCACCTCGGCCGTGATCCACCCAGACACCGCGATGGCGAGGACCTCGGCCGGCGTGAACACCAGGTCGAGCGGCCTGGGAGCGATCGCGTAACTCAAGAGAACCAGTAGCGGCGCCACGAACATCGCAATCTGAAGGCTGCTGCCCACGGCGATGCCCAACGCGAGGTCCATCTTGTTCTTCATGGCCGCCAGGATGGCGCTCGAATGTTCCGCCGCGTTGCCGATGACGGCCACGACGATGACGCCGACAAAGACCTTTGTCATGCCGAACGTGTCCGCGGCGTGCTCCACGGTCGCGACCAGGATCTCGCTCACATACGCCACGGCGGCCGTCGCGGCGGCCAGCACCAGCACAGACCTCTTCACTCCCCACGCGGCATGGCTCCGCGCCATCTCTTCGTTGACTTCCACAGGCTGTCCCGCGAACAGTTGCTTATGCGTCCGCAGCGAAAACACCAGGCTCAGCGCATACGTCACCATCAGGACGATCGCGATCTCAGTAGAGAGTTCCGCCTCGTGGACCGCCCCGGCGGCCCCGGCCAGGTAATGAAACGCCGCCGGCACAATCAGCGCGATGGAAGCGAGCAGCAAAGAGGTCGCCTGCGCGCGCGTCGCCACGGGATTGAAGTACTGTGCCTTGTGGCGCCAGCCACCGGCAAGGAAAGCGGCGCCCAGCACCAGCAGGACGTTGCCGATGATCGAGCCTGTAATCGAGGCCTTGACCACCTCGAACAGGCCCGCGCGCAGAGCCATGATGGCAATAATCAGTTCGGCGGCGTTGCCAAACGTCGCGTTCAACAGGCCTCCGATGCCTTCACCGGTCTTCTCGGCCAGGTGCTCGGTGGCGTGTCCCATCCAGGCGGCCAAAGGGATGATGGCGACGGCCGCGGCGAGAAACGTCGGCGTCTGCTGGTCCGGCCAAAACAGGCGTAGCGCCACAGCCACAGGGACAAAGACAAGGAGCCAGTTCAGCATCGTAAACGACTGATCGTAGCAAACAGCCCTCGCGCGGCGGTGTATGATGCGGGTATTTCCCAATGAACCGATCTTGCAGGTATCTCGTCCTGATGGGTATGGTGAGTGGTCTGGTCCACGCGCAGCAGACGTGGCGGCCCGTCGTTCGCGGCCGCACCCACATGGTCGCCTCCGGCCACTACTCGACCGCAATGGCCGGATACCGCGTGCTCGAACAAGGTGGCAACGCGGTCGACGCAGCCGTGGCGGCAACATTTGCCAGCACGGTGGTCGAACCGGCCCGGGCGGGGATCGGCGGCCACCTGATGGTGATGATCTATCTCGCCAAAAGCGGGAAGGTGATCTGCATCGACGGTTCGGGCTGGTCGGGCCGGCGTGCCACGGTCGAGTACTTCCGCAAAGTCGGGAGTCTGCCCCTTCACGGCCCTCTCGCACCCATCGTGCCGGGCGCCGTCGAGGCCCTGTTGCGCGCCCAGGAGAAATACGGCCGCGTCAAACCGCCGGTGATCCTCGAGCCCTCCATCGATCTGGCGGACGGCGGATTCGCCGTCAGTGAGTCGCTGGCGGGCCTGCTGAAGGGCAGCCAGGCGCAACTCGCGAAGTGGCCCTCGACCAAAGCTATGTGGTTCCGTGAGGACCAACCCCTCCGCGCCGGAGATGTGGTGGTACAAAAGGACCTCGCCGGTACCCTCCGCGCCATCGCCGCCGGCGGCCGCGACGCCTTCTACCGCGGGCCCATCGCCAGGCGTATCGTCTCCTACCTGAAGCAGCACGGCGGCATCCTCGAGGAGGACGATTTCGCCCAATACCGCGCGCCGGAGACCGAGCCGCTCCATACCAGCTACAAAGGCTATGAGGTCTACGACGGCGCCCCTTCCTCGTTCGACCGCATTACCCTCGAATCGCTCAACATTCTGGAGAGCTTTGACCTCCGCTCCATGGGCCATAACTCCGCGCCCTACCTCCATCACGTCACCGAGGCGATGAAGCTTGCCTTTGCCGACCGCGATGCGATCGTCGACGACCCGTCCTACCCGGCCAGGATGCCTCGCGTTCTGGACAAAGCGTTCGCCGCCGAGCGGCGGGCCCGAATTCGTCCCGATCGTGTGCTGGACCCTGCGCCGGCCGGCAATGTCGCATCGAAATCCCGCTTTGCCGAAGACTACGCTCTCACCACCTACGTTGCCGCGATCGATGGCGAGCGCAACATGGTATCGATCACTTCCTCGGTCTCGGGCGGCTTTGGCAGCATGATGTATGTCGACGGCGAAGCCGGCGGATTCTTCCTCAACAACTGGACCCCGCTGTTCCAGCTCAATGAGAAAAGTGCGAATGCGATGACTCCGCGCAAAGTCCCGCGCACGGGATGGAGCCCGATGCTCGCGTTGAAGGCTGGCCGGCCCGCCTTCGCCTTCGGCACGCCCGGCGGCGACACCATTCCCCAGACGCAGTTGCAGTTCTTCCTGAACCTGGTCGAATTCGGAATGAACGTCCAGCAGGCGCTGGAACAGCCCACGGTGATCACCTCGGCCTTCCGGGCCTACCGGTTTCCCAACGCGATCGGCAAGGATCTTGCCGTCTCCGGCAGGATCCCGGAAGAGGTCCGCAACGATCTCGCGCGCCTGGGCCATCACGTGGTCCGGCACGAAGCTCTTGGCGTGGGCAGCGTCAAAGCCATCGTCATTGACCCGAAGACGGACATTCTGATGGGAGGCGCCGCGCCCGAGGCCGATGCGTACGTGATCGGGCGCTGATCCGGGTGTGGTATTCTCTCCCCAACTATGCGCCCTTTGCTGATGTTCTGCTGCCTTGCCGCGATTGCGTGCGCCGAACAGCCTGGCTGGTACCCTCATGAAGGAGGACTGCTCAAGTATCGTGTCCAGATCCGCTTTGGCGAGGAGCCCGACACGATGCCCGAAGGCTGGAAGTTCGGACGCGTCTCGGCCGTGGCCACCAGCGCCGACGCGAAGGAAGTCTTCGTCTTCCAGCGGGGCAAGAAGGCCGACCCGATCGTCGTCTTCGACGCCAAGGGCAAGTATCTCCGCTCCTGGGGCAAGGGCATGTTCGGCAATCCGCACGGCATGCGTCTCGACAAGGACGGCAACGTCTGGGTCACCGATAATGGCGACCACCAGGTGATGAAGTTCACTCCGAAGGGTGAACTGTTGCTGGTGCTGGGCATCAAGGGCAAGCCCGCGACCGATGACAAGACCTTCAACCGGCCCACCGACATCGCCTTCGCGCCCACCGGCGAAGTGTACGTCTCGGACGGCTATGGCAATTCCCGCGTGGTGAAGTTATCGCGCCAGGGCAAGTACCTGCTCGCATGGGGGAAGAAGGGCACGGGCCCCGGCGAGTTCAACACGCCGCATTCGATCGGCGTGGACGCGAAAGGCATGGTCTACGTGAGCGACCGCGAGAACAACCGCATCCAGATCTTCGACGCCAACGGCAAGTTCCTCCGCCAGTGGACGCATCTCGGCGCGACGCAGAACCTGTTCGTCACGCCCTCGCAGGAGATGTGGATCATCACCCATCGCAACAACATCGAGAATCTGACCTACGACACGCTGGCCGGCCGCATCATGAAGATCGACCTGGCGAGCGGGAAAGTTTTGGGGGCCATGGAGAGTCCGGGCCACTGGCTGAACGTCAGTTCGGCGGGCGAGATCTATATCGGCAGCCTGACGGGCAACGTCTTCCGCTGGTATCCGGGATGGCTGGAGAAAGGCCTCGGGGCGACCGAAGGTCTCCGCCCTGCCAACTGATCGGGGATCGAGCCGCGACCTTCCGAGCCGCGACCGGAAGGGAGCGGGCCTCTTGGTCTTTTCACAGCCCTCAGGGAGCGGTGGCTTGTAGAGCCGTGGCGCGGTGGCCGATGCGAGCGGTCGCCTTGCCCATAATCCTCTGTTCAAAGCCACCGCTCGCTCACGCTCGCGGCTCTGTCGGGGCCGCTTATCGCTCCAGCACCGCGCCTTCTCTCTCGAGCCGCGTGAACATCTGCCGGTACTCGGCCGAGCCGTCATCGTCCCAGTATTCGGTAGATAGCGGCGACGCAAAGCTGTAGGGCATCAACCGCTTCGTATCCGGCCGTACCATGAAGATCGAGTTCTTCGGATCCGCGATGTGATACATCTTCGCGCCGTTCTTGTAGCGTGACCGGACAATCCACCGCTTCTGTTCGGGCAATCGAAGCGCCGTGGCCCGCTTCAGCGCTTCGCGGTCAAGCGTGACCCCGAGGCCCGGCGCTTCCGACACGCGAAGCAGTCCGTTCACCGGATCCTGACGCTCGTTGACCACATCCGTCTTCCACGTCTCCGCATCGCAGAAGAAGTGGAACGACGCCGTCGGAAACGCGGCGTGCATATGCGTGCTCATCGCCCGCGTGATATGCCCGCCCACGTTCTGCACCATGAACGGGAGGTTTGCCGCCGCGAACAGTCCCGCCGACCTCATCGCGCTGCCGATCTTCGCGTGCCCCAGCATGTAAATATCGGCCGCCCGCATGATCACTTCCTGGGTCGCCCCCAGCGGGCTGTGATGGTAGACCACGGGCAGCGTGGTCCTTTTGCGCAGTTCGATGTAGCCGGGAAGGTCTTTTTCGTTCAGCGGATCTTCAAAACAGCCCATGATCCGGTACTTCGACAGCCGTTCCAGCAGGTCGAACATGTGGTCGTCGGTGCCGCCCATCGTGAAGTCCAGATGGATCCGGAAGCCCTCCGGGGCCACCGCCTGCATCGCGTCCATCTGGTCGAAAATGTTCTCGAAGGGGGAGAGGTGGAACTTCAGCCACGTGTACCCGCGCTTGCTGTACTCCTGGATCGCTTGCGCCATCCGCTTCGGATGGGTGGACACGGTCCAGCTTCCCACCGGAACCCAGGAGCGGTATTTCTGTCCGAACAACTTGTAAACGGGGACACCCGCCGCCTTGCCCATCAGGTCGTACATCGCCGTGCCCAGCGAGAGCGACGTTTCATCGCCGATCCAGTCGAACGGATTCGTGCCGACATACTTCTTCAGGATCTCGTCCGGTTCCGTCGTTCCTCCCTCGCCAAGGCCGATCAGCCCGTTGTTGGTGTGGACCACGTACACCGTCCGCTGGGACGGCCCGTAGAAGTGATTCAGCTGGTAGGCGATCCAGTCCTCGTACTCGGTCGTGATCCGGTGGGTCTCGATCTCGGTGACGCGGATCCGGTCCGTCTCCGCGCTCAAGGCGAACCGCTGCGCGGCCAGCCAGGCAACAGACGAGCCGACGAAGGCTCTGCGGTCGATCGTTGGAAAAGGTCGCATAGGCGAAAAAAACACTATCATACTTCTGGCTTCGAAGAGAAACTACCGGTTTGATAAGATGATCGGGCTGTGCCTCCATTCAACCGCCGCAGTTTCCTCGCCACCGCCGGCGCGACGGGTGTCGCCCAGGCGCAATCGTCGATGCCCCGGCTGCTCGTCACCTCGGCGGCTTCCCGGCTTGCCCAGGCATTGGCCGAAGATTTCAAGACCCGCTACTCCGTGCGCCTGACGGAGCGGAAACCCGTGACAACCTCCTTCGAGTTTCTCCAGTGCGCCCTTGCCGACGATGCCGCCACCCGCTCTCTGGCCGCGGGCATGGATGCCGTCGTCCACGTCGACGAACCCCTGCCTGGGGATTCTCCCGTCCAGCAGATGGACGAAGCCACTCGCGGCACCTACAACTTGATGCGCGCAGCGGTTGAGCACAAGGTGCGGCGCTTTATCTATCTCAGCACGCTCGAGCTGATGACCACCTACGAGTCCTCCTTCACGGTGAGCGAAAGCTGGCGTCCGCTCCCGCCCGCCGGAGGGCGCGCGCTGGCCAAGCACCTTGGCGAATTCACGTGCCGCGAATTCGCCCGCGAAGGCAGGATCAGTGTCGTCGTCCTCCGCTTGGGGAAAGTGATCCCATCCGAAGAGGTCTCGGGCCAACCCTTCGATCCGCTATCGGTCGACGGCCGCGATGTAGCGCAGGCGGTCGCCGCGGCGCTCACCGCTAAGTTCGAAGATACCAGCTACACGGCGGCCAATTGGTCGGTCTTCCACATCGCCTCGGACTCGCCTCGCGCCCGATTCTCAGTGGAACGGGCCAAGTCGGGACTGGGCTATAAGCCACGCTTCAACGGGTGATTGTCATGAACGTTCTCATTCTCGGTGCCACCGGTTATCTGGGTCCTCACGTTGCCAGGGCTCTCGCCGCCCGCCACAAGGTCCTGATGACGGATGTCCAGGCTCCCCCGTCCGATCCCGGCTTTCCGTTCCGCAAGATCGACGTCGCCTCGCTCGACCAGATGCTCGACGTCGCCTCCGGCATGGACGCGATCGTCAACTGCTCGGTCGTCCGCCAGGGTGTCCAGGTGTGCTTCGACGTCAACATGAAGGGCTGCTGGAACATGATGACGGCGGCGGTGAAGCACGGCATCCAACGCGTGATCAACACCGGCCCGCACCTGGCCTTCGCCGGCCCCTTGTACGAGGTGTTCGACTACGAGATCTCGCCCGACGCGCCCCCGCATCCGGGAACCCAACTGTACGGCATCACCAAGTCGCTGGGGCAGGAAGTCTGCCGCGTGTTCACCGAGCATCACGACATCTCGGTGCTGGAATACCTCTTTTACAACTTCCGCGACCCGCGCGGAGTTCCGCCGGCGTATTACAGCTACCTCCGGCCGGGCAGCAATCCGGTGCCGTTCGTGTCTTCAGGCGCCGACGCCGGGGAGGCGATCCGGTTGGGCGTCGAGATCGAACGGAGCAAGTTGCCCTC
>JBJXGR010000011.1:0-46083 GCA_046160045.1 Bryobacteraceae bacterium | reverse complement strand
CGATAACGGAGGCGGCAAGCGCGAAACTGCAGCACGTCTCAAGAAGCGAAAAGCTCATCGAATTCGCCCGAGGGTGGCAACTATCTTAACCGAAAGGGGGGGCGGACAGCGCAAATCATCGCACTGGTTCTGCAAAAAACCGCGACGTCGCGGAGACTTCTGGACAGAAGAACGAACCTTCCTGGTCGCGAAACGGCCAACGGAACCATGGCGCGACAATCAGGGGAAAACTAGGGTCCACCATTGTCCCTGATTGTCCTTTGCAAAGCGGCCGCTGTCCCTGATGTTCCCGCGCCCAGAGGCAGCCGTTTCCCAAGTGGGTCGCAGCCGCCGGAGGAAGTTTTTACACAGGGGAATGCCGGCGTTCATGCCAGATCTGCCGTTGATTCAACATTTGGCCAACTTGGACATCCGATTGCTTCGTTCCGGGTGCGTGCGATTTCGAAGTCGTGACGCCGATCAATCGCTCTTTTCATCTCGTCCAAACAACGAAAGGAACTTTTCGATGAGAACGATTCTGCTTGCAGTAGTGTGTCTGACGCCGCTCGCGGGGAAGATGCAGGAGCCGGTGAAACGGGTTGATGAGGCGGCGGCCGTCTTCTCCGAAATCATGGCCACTCCGGATAGAGGAATTCCGCAAGATCTACTGGAGAAGGCTCACTGCATCGTCATCGTGCCCGGGCTAAAGAAGGGCGCTTTCATTGTGGGCGGGAAATACGGAGTCGGAAACATCTCCTGCCGAAACGCGCACGGCACTGGCTGGTCTGCGCCCGGCACGGTTCGGGTGGAAGGCGGCAGTGTCGGCTTTCAGATCGGTGGCTCCGAGACCGATGTCATTCTGCTGGTCATGAACAAACGGGGCGCCGATCGGCTCCTCTCGAGCAAGTTCACTCTGGGCGGCGAAGGCGAAGTGGCCGGCGGTCCCGTAGGCCGCTCAGCGTCGGCTCAGACCGATGCCTACATGAGGGCGGAGATTCTTTCGTGGTCGCGCTCGCGAGGCGTCTTTGCCGGAATTGCGCTGACCGGAGCGACTTTGCGCCAAGACCTGGACGCGAATCGAGTGCTTTATGGACGGAAGCTGACCAATCGCGAGATCGTGACAAAGAGCATACCGCCACCGCCGTCCGCGCGGAACTTACTCGCCATGCTCAATCGGTATTCCGCGCACGAGCGATAACCGGAACGGATTTCATCAGTCTCGTACGCTAGCGCCAGCGGCGTTACATCAACTTGGAGGCAGACAGATGGCGGTCAAGAACACGTGAAGAACACCAAGGCGCTGGAGGGGGCAGCGGCGGGAGCCATCGCCGCGGCGATGGTGGTGGGCGCGTCTCCCGCCTGGTTAGCGGCTAACGGAATGCTAGCGGTCGCTGGGGCGGACCGGTTCATAGCTGCGGGGCCGCTCCTCAGCGCCTTCAGGGGCGCAGGAGCAGGGTTCCTTGTGGGGTGGCTTTGTGGCGCGATCGTGGGATTCGGAATTCACGAATCCGAAGCGAGACGCTACCAGGGGCGGATGCGCAAGGGCGGGCTTCTGCTATTATCCGTGCATTGCGGCAACCGCGATTGGACCAGACGGGCCACGGACATCCTGAAGACCACGGGGGCAACCGGCATCGGAATCAAGGCCGAGGCCAAAGCAGACTTCGGCTCCGGCGAGAAACCTCGGGCTCCAACACGAGTCGTCGGCACCCTGGATGCACCTGCCGCGAGCGTCACCCTCGTGGATGCCAAACCGCCAGAGCCATTCCCGAGGGAGGCCCCGCCGCGCGACGAGACGAACCGGCCCACCGTCTCTCAGCAGAACTGACGGCAGCCGCCGGTGGGCGCATCGCCATACCGTTAGGGCTTGCTTCAGCGCGCACAGGCGGATCTTCGATCCGCAAGCCCGGCCTTCAGCCGGCGCGCCGCGTGGATGCCGCCCCTACAACTGAGGCGCTAACGGTCCGAACCCGAGCGCCGGGGCCACTCGCCCGGCAGGCGCTGGTAGCCATTGGAGGGAACATGCTGTGGACGATTTTCATCATTTTGATGGTGTTGTGGCTGCTCGGGGTGGTTTCGTCATACACCATATACGGATACATCCATCTCCTGTTGGTGATCGCGATTGCGGTGCTGCTGATCCGGGTAATCCAGGGGAGAAGAGTTCTGTGAGGGACGATGACGGCGATGGATCACGTAGCGAACCCTTGATGGGCGCCAGGGTGTCTATTGATTCGCACTCCGGCAGCTTCGGGGAGGGGTCTGTCCCGATTTGGCTGCGGTGAGAACTGGCTCTCAGGCTTGTCGCTTGAGGGCGAGAGGGGCAAAGTCTCTTCTGGCCGTTTCGCAAAAAACAACCGCTTGTTTTTTATTTCACCTGTCGGTTCAATCACATCCGAGAATCGAAAGTTGTGGACCGCCACGGCCTCGCTATGGTGAAGGTGAAAGAGGAAACCGATGGCGGCCGGCACCAATCAGAAAGGCGACAAACGGCGGGCTCTCCCCCGGATGCAAGCCGGAAACGATCAGCCTGTTCGAAATAAATCGAACATGTTCGGATCGCCCTTCGTCGGGAACGCCTTGCAGTTATGGAAGTTGCACGTCCCAGAGGGTGTTTCTGTTCGAATTTTCCTTTTTTCTCAAAAATGTGAACAGGGGCCCCCATCAGAGCGTTCCGGGCCGCTCGTAGAAAGAATGGGGGAGGCTATATTCTATGATCGTCTCCACCCGGTCGACGATCACGCCGCCGCCCATCCCCTCAGGCCGTGCTTCCAGGGCAACGCCGAGCACGTTTTCCCCCTTCTTCGGCCGCACGGTTTCGAGCAGATACTCGAGCCACAGGAACTCGTAACGGTGGGTGGTCTTTCGCAGCGGCTGCCGGTCGAGCGTGACGCCATTCAGGCTGATGCGAATCCTATCGGCGGTCAGCAGGTTCGAGATCCGGACCAGCACCCGGACCCGGGCCACACGAGGGGAAGCGCAGTCGTCCGCGATGTAAAAGGGGATCTCCTGCGTGCGCCCGGGGTCGGCCGAGGGCACTTCCGCCGGCAGCGGATGCCGGTACCCGAGTTCGGCTGCGTCGTCCAGACGGTGGCCGACAAAGTAGTGTTTGTCGCGCTCGGCCACGGTCGCCGGATCGCCGATGTCGGTGAGAAACGAACGTTCCTGGTCGCGAAACGGCCAGCGAAACCACGGCGCGACAATCAGCCCATCGGCGCCTCGCGCCCAGAAGTTCGCCGCCGCGGCGCGAAGCATCGGGGTTGTGGCGTGTTCCCCATCCGTTACGTAGTAAGGCTGAAGGACCGGATACACCGCCGCCTTGGCCGCGTGGGCCGCCTTCACGAGACTATCGAACGGCAGGTTGGGGTCGAGCCGGAAATACCCGTAATAGAGGGGCGCGACGTAGTCGACCAGCTTCTGCGAGAGCCATGCTTCGACGTCGAGCCCCAGCGCCAGATTCATCGCGACCGTGGGAAACACACGGGCGCCGACGATGCGGTCCCGGCCTTTCGGCCGGATCATCGTGGACACTTTGCGCACGTAGTCTGTCATCAGGCTGGCATTGGCGCGAGCCGCTTCGGGTTTGAAGTAGAACGGCGTGTAGGCGAAGTCGAGTTCGACGCCGTCGACGGGGTAGGCCGCGAGTTCTTCGAGCCAACGGAACCTCACGTCCCGTACGGGTGCGTGGGCGTAGTCGTGAAAGCGCGCGGCACGTCCCGGTCCACCGATGAAGTAACGCGGGTCGCTCGGTCCCCCGCCCATGCGCATGCTCACGATGAAATCGAGCCCGCGCTCATGGGCGCGGTCGATCAAAACCTGCAGTGGGTTCAGCCCGCGGTCAATGAGACTCTGCAGGTTATACCACGCCCTCCAGGCCAATGCGCTGGTAAAAGGCCGCGTATCGCTGGGAGCGCGACGGGCCACCTTCGTGTCGGTGAAGAGACCCTCGGTTTCGATGCCGTAAATAAAGGTATTGACGGATGTGCCGGCCAGTTCGTCGATCGGGCGCCAGGCGTCGGCCATCTTCAGCGGCGGTTCGAACGCATACAGGTAGTAATGGCGGGCGTCGTTGAAGTACATCGTCCGCCGCGCTGCCTTCCGGCGATGGCGTGGCGTGTCGGCGGCGGAGGCGGTCGCGGCGCCGGCGGCAGCCCCTAGCGGAACCTGCTTCAACACATGACGGCGGGTGAGTGTGTCCATTCTCGTGCGAATCGGTATCGTATCAAACTGTTTGACACGCATTTCAGCGCTCAATGGCATGGGTCGAGGGATTACGGCTGACGAAAAGGTCTACCACGTGCCGAACGCGCGCGGCCTCCGCACCTCGCCCATTCTGTATCAGGGCGGATGCCTTGATTTGACGAAGGCTCCGGATCGGCCCTGTACCGCAACGGCCTGGCTCTCCTTCGCGGTGATCCAGCCGGCCAGCAGCAGTGACGTGAGTCCTGCCACCAGGGCGCTTACGAATGCCACGAACATCGCCAGGTGGCTGCCCTGCTTGGGAACAACAGGCCAGTACCTCAGGAGAAAGGACTGCGGTGAAGCAAGTTCACGCAAATCGATACTTTTGTCGCGTGGGGGGCCCGGTGGCGCGACAAACATCCAGCCATGGGAAGGAGTCCAGCGGACTTGACCGCCACCGTCGCGCCAGACTTCCAGCAGGCGGGCGTTGAACCGGGCGTGATTCCAAATGCTGTCGCCCATAAGCCACTCCAGGTTGTTCTGGCCGGTTTGAGCCGCGGCCACGTACAGGCGGCCATAGGAACTGAACGCGCCCAGGAAGGAGATCCACACGCCCACTGCCGCCAGGGCGATTAACGGCGCTTCCCGCCGCAACTGAAACCGCGGCCGCGCGGCTCCGATTGACACGAGTAACGGCGCCACCGCACTGTGCATGTAGCGCGGCCCCCACAATTCGTCGGCGAAGCCGCGCAAGATCGCCAATTCCGCCGCCATGCCGGAAACCGCGAGCAGCACAAAGATACCCGTATCGCGGTGCGTGCGGCAGATCTGTGGCACAGCGTACAGGCTCAACACAAGAACCGGCGCGAAAAAAAACAACCCTTTCGTCGGTGACCCAAAGATCCCGAGGAGATTGGCGAAGTAGTAGAGAGGGTGATCGATCAGCCATGGCCGGAGCGCCGCGAAGGAGCCTCCGAAAGCGTCCCAGAAGGGTTGCCGGCCCACTGCGGCGCCGGCCCAGATGACGCCGATTACCAGCGCCGCCGCCACCATCGGCCAGGGCGGCACACGCTTTTCGGGACGGAACTGAACGTAAACCAGGTAGGCGATGGCCGGGAACAAAGCAACTCCGGTCGATTTCAGGCTGACCGCCAGACCGCAGCAGACGGAAAACAGCAGAATCCGCGCCCACCCGCGAATTCCTCCCCCGGCAAGACCCAGGTAGCCGGCCAGTAGCAGAAACAGGGACTGTTTGGTTTCGAGCCCGATATAGGCGTACGGCCAGAGCATGGTCCCAAACGCTCCGGCCAGCGTGATCAGGAAACTCATGCCCGGCGAGGTCAGCCTGCGCAGCCAGACGAATAGAACCGTAGCTAGCAGCGCGGTGAACAGCACCGGCTGCATGGAGAGCACACGGTCCTGCGAGTGGACGGCACTACCGAGCATCAGGAAGGGCAGATCGAATAGGACCGGCAAGGGTCCATGGCGAGACCACTCCATAGGCGGGACCGCGCGGTCCTTGAGCACCGCGCCCGCGATGGCCAGGATCCGGTTGCCGGAACGTATCTCCTCGGCGGTGTAGCCTACGCCCGCAATCTCGCCGGGAGACAGCGAAGCGTAGCAGCCAAACAAGCCCAGGAACACGAGCGGAATCACAGGAGAGCGCCTCATGGCGGTCAGCCGTCCCATCGGGCCTTGGCCAGCATCTGCCAGCCCCAGCGGCAGGAATCGAGATTCAGGCGGAACAGGACGTCGAACGCGGCCATCACCATGCGCGCTGCCGCCGAAGAGGAACGACCCTCGATCGCGCGGACATCGTCGACGAGCCTTCTGCCGCGCAGGATGACGAGGGAGCGGTAAAGGTTGAAGAACGGGAAGCCCGCCCCGGTCACATATTCCGGAGAGTAGCCGGCATCACTCAGCAGCGCGCGCAGCTCCGTTTGCCGGAAGTGCTTGCGGTGGCCGATGTGCCTGTCGAACGCGGACATAGGACCGCCAGGGACGGTGACCACGAGTCTGCAACCCGGCGCCATATACTCGCGAGCGTTGCGAAGGATCGTGTGCGGGTCATCGACGTGCTCCAGGACCTCCGAGCAGACGGCGTGCGTCGCCCACTGGCGCTGATTCCCGGGAGGGTGCTGAGGCTCCAGCAGATCGCGCCGCACAAAGCGCGCCCTGGCGACTTTACGGGAGGAGATCTCCACGCCTGACTGGCTTTGATCGAGGCCCATGATCTCAGCTCCAGGGCAGCGATGGCGAATTGCGGCCGCAAGGTCTCCCTGGCCGCTGCCAATGTCGAGTAGACGCACGCCATCCCCGGTCTTGCTCAAACCGAGAACCGAGACAATCAACTCACGCCGATACTTCTGTGCAGGATTTTCTCCGGCTGAGGACGCATAGTCCTGCCAGTGGCGGTCCCAGTCGTCTCGCGTCGCTGATTCGGTCATCGTCCTGCCCGGAGGTCCGCTAGCATCGCCGCCATCGAATTCCGTAACGCCTCGCAGGTAGACCACCGGCATGTCCAGCCAAGGCGGCGAATGCGGTCTGTGTTGAGACGGACGATGGGGACGTCGCCCTTCCAGCCCCGGTCCCCTCCGGTGTACTCGAACTCTACCATGGACCGATCCAGACCGGCGCTCTCAACGGCCAACCACGCGATCTCCGACACCCGGATGTAGTCGCCAGTGGCGACGTTGTAGACGGCAAAGCGGCCGGGAGACCTGCGCTCGGCCAGGAGCACCGCTTCGATCACATCCACGATGTGGATATAAGACTTGCTTTGGCTTCCGTCGCCGAGGATACGGAGCTTGCGGGGATTCGCCAGAAGCTGCCGCAAAAAGTCGAAGCCCACACCGTGGGTCTGTCGCGGCCCAACCACGTTCCCGAACCGGAACACGCGGCCGTTCAGATCAAACATCCGGCTGTAGGCGCTGATCAGCGCTTCGCCGGCCAGTTTGCTGGCGCCGTAGGTGGAGATCGGCTCCAGCGGTCCGTGATCCTCACTGGCTTCGAGCTCGCCAAGATCTCCGTAAACCCCGCTTCCGGAAGCGTAGAGAATCGTCTTCACACCGCACCGGCGCATGGCTTCCACAACCTGGTTGGTGAGACAGGTTCCTTCGCGGAAATCGATGTCCGGCTCGGTGGCCGCGCGCGCGATGTCCGGATTCGAGGCCAGGTGGATCACCACGTCGTGACCCTGCATGGAGGTGGTGAGCAAGGGGCCGTCCTTCGCGTCGCCTCGAATCACGTTCAGCCGCGGTTCCCCACGATGGTGCTCAAAGTGCCACTCCCGCCCCGAGGAAAAGTTGTCATAGAGCGTCACGCCCGATACGGACGGGTCGGACAGCAAACGGTCGGCAAAGTGGCTGCCTATGAACCCCGCGCCGCCTACGATAAAGTAACGTCGCGGCGGGGTCATCGCTCCAACCTCTTTTCAACCCGGCAGACAGCAAACGTGTTCAAGCCGAACTTGTGGGAGAAGCAGCGAACGTTACTGGGAAGGAAGCCGGCGCGCACCAGCAAGGGCCAGAGGTCCTTCACGTCGTAGTACGTTTTGTGGTCATTCATCTCCTCCCTTGGGCTGAGACCGAGCTTGAAGGCCGAATACTCCAGGAAACGCTTCCCGCGCCAGGAGGGAACGTTGAACAGGCAGGTTCCTCCGGGACGGGCAGTGCGATAACACTCCTCGAGGACCGCCAACGGATTCCACAGATGCTCGAGCACGGATACGACGAGAATCACGTCCAGGCTATCCGAAGGCACCTGGTGCAGCGCTTCGGGCAACTTCCCTTCAATCGCGTTTACTTTCGGGTGACTCTTGAGATCGCCGGCCAGGGCAACGTCTACGAGAACCGCTTTTTCCAGAACCGGGAGGATCGAGCGGACAAACGCAGCCTGGTAGCCGCATCCGAAGTCGCCCATGCATTTCCCGGCCAGGGAACCTGCGTGCCTCCGGATGCCGCGGGACGACAACCAAATGCCAAAACGGTCGACGGGGGTAAGTTGATAGTCCTGACCGAACGCTTCCCGGCGCACTTCCCGGGCCGCCGGCTTTCTATCCGTGTCTGATATGCCTGACATAGGCAACCGCGGCGTGAAGGGCAAGCGTAAAGCTGAAGTTCATGCTCCCTGCGATCAGGAACAGCAACCCGGTCACCGCCAGATGGTTCACCGGCTCGACACTATCGGGAAGGCGCAGGCCCGATTGCACGTACTGGCGCAGCAGCGGCACGGTCAGCGCCACGCCCAGGGCGACCGACACGACGCTCAAGACGACGGACCGGGTATAGGAAAAGAAGCCCAACCATCGGCGCGTCGTCTGGCCGCTGTAATCGAAAAAGACGCGCGTCAGGCAGCCGACGTAGAAACCATGCAGGCCCAGGACGCACAGGGTCAGGCCCACCAGCATCCAGTACAACGAAAACGTGATGGGACCGATCGTGACGGGGCCGAACGTCACCGGCAAGGTCAGCAGAAGTCCGAGCAGCAACACGAGAATCCCCGGGCGGAAGAGGAAGAAATCCGCGCCGTAGACGAACATGGCTTTCACGTTGATCCACGCCGCGTGCCACGGCGACCACCAGCCTGATCGCTTGTGGTGGCTGAGTCGTCCCTCCCGGTCCTTCAAAAAACGGACCGGAACCTCGGCCGTGCGTAAGTCCATGCGTACGGACTTCAGGACCATCTCCGAAGCATATTCCCACGATTGCGACTGCAGGTCCATCCGCCGCAGCGCCTCGCTCGTGATGCCGCGCATGCCGCAGTGAATGTCCGAGAACCCGCTGGCGTAGAGGAAATTGAGAAACCACGTGGTGACCGGCGTTCCCAGGTATTGATGGAGCGGCGGCATGGATCCGGGCTCGATATACCCCTTGTAGCGCGAACCCATGATGTACTCGTAGCCGGCCCGGAACCTCTCGACGAAAGGTCCGAGATTCCGAAAGTCGTAGGTGCAGTCGGCGTCGCCCATCAGGATGTACCGGCCCCGAACGTAGGTCAACGCGTCGATGTAGGCACGGCCTAGCCCGCGCTTGGGCGTCTTCAGAACCCTGGCGCCTTTCATCAGTGCGATGTCGGCGGTGTCGTCACCCGAACTGTCGACGATCAGGATTTCCCCTTGAATGCCGGCGCGGTGGAGACCCTCTTTGCACCAGTCGACGAACTCACCGATCGTCAGTTCCTCGTTGAGAGCCGGGATGACGATGGAGATCTCGGGCGCGCGGGCATCGTCGGCGGGAACCAGGAGTGTTAACTCGCTGTCATCGATGCCGGGTTCCGAGAGAGAGTGATCGAGCACGAATCGCCGCCTAGAGCCGATAGCCCGACTGGACCGCATCATTGTAAAACATGCCGACGGTCTCGAGGGAGTACTCGTCGAGATCTTTTCCTAGCAGGTGAAGCTTCGAAAACATGTTGTAGGACAGAGTAATGACATGACAGCCTGCGTCGTTTGCCTGAAGGATGTTCAACAACTCACGTGAGCTGGCCCAAATCAGCTCGACGTTCGGATGAGGGGAGGCGAGTTCCACCGCCTCTGCCAACACTTGCACCGGATCGCGGCCCGTATCGGCGATCCGCCCGGCAAACACGGAGACAAAGGCCGGCGCCCCCCCGCCGACCGCCGCCACTGCGTCGCGAATCTGGTCGACGGTGAGCACCGCTGTGACGTTGACCTTTACTCCCGAGTGCGCCAGCCGGCAAATCAGGTCAAGGGACGGTTCGCCCCGGGTGTTGGTGACCGGGATCTTCACATATGCGTTGTCCGCCCAGTCGGCGATCTTCCGAGCCTGCCGCTCCATCTCGGGGAAGTCGTCGGCGAAGACCTCAAGCGACAAAGGCCGGTCGGTGATCGTTCTTAGTATTTCATGGGCGAAGGCTTCGTAGTCGGTCACGCCCGCGGCTCGCATCAGTGTGGGATTGGTGGTGAATCCGCGGACGAGCGAATGGGAGCGTAGTTCCAGGATCTGGCGACGATCGGCGCCGTCCGCAAAGAGCTTAATCTTCAGATCGGCGGCGGTTCTCATGTTTCCGGTCGCTCAGAGTCCTTCAGGATCCACTCGACGGCCTCGGGAAGCGAGGAGACCCTCGCGGCTGGAGTCGCGGCAGGGGATTGCTCGGCATAGCCGTAGTCAATCCACACGGTTCTGCATCCGGCGTTTGCGCCGGCGTCCACATCGCGCCAGCGGTCTCCAATCAGGTAGCTGCGGTTCAAGTCGACTCCGTACTCGCGCGAAGCCCGGAACAACAAACCCGGGCGCGGCTTGCGGCAATCACAGGCGTCCGGATCGTCATGGTAGCAGGGAAAGACGTCATCCAACGGAAGTTCGGCGCGCAAGCGCCGATGAATTCCCTCCACAGTCTCGCGCTGCTGGGTTCCGCGGGCGACATCCGGCTGGTTGGTCACAACCAACAGCAGGAAGCCGCGCTTCTTGAGTCGCGCAAGCGCCTCCGCCGTTCCCGGCGGAATCACGAGGCTGTCCGCCGAGCGTGGCGGAAACGCTTTCCCCTCCCGGATCAGCGGTGAGTTCAGCACCCCATCGCGATCGAGGAACACAGCCCGGCCCGGCGCGAGCGACTCCCAGCGCGCCGGAGCCTGTTTCAACCTGGGATGCGAAACCAGCAGGTGCCACACGACCGCCTGGAACGCCTCCGTGTGGGGAGTCACGTGGTTCGGATGGACGGCCGGGATGAGCACCGAGACATCGGCTACGCGGGCCGTGTATCCGCCGTCGCGGCCCACAATCCCGAAGGTGCCGGCGCCAACCGACTTTGCATAGTCGAGGGCGGCCACCAGGTTGGGGCTGACTTGCTTCTCGAGGCTTCCGCCGCCTACGGAAAGCACCAGGATCGCGTCGCGGGCGTTCAGCCGGCTGCCCCGGAGCCAGGCCTCGAAGACCGTGGGCCACCCTTCGTCGTTGACCCTTGCCGTCAATTCGGAGACGTTGTCGGTGGGAGCGTAGGCCTCGAAACCCGCCAGCTTCCGGAAGTCGTTGACAGCATGCGAGGCATTAGCCGCGCTCCCGCCGACTCCCAGGATGAACAAGCGCCCGGAGCGCTCGCGGACGCCGGCCAGCCCGGACGCCATCCTCTCGATCGAGTCCACATCCAGCCGTTGCGCGATCTCTTCCACCTCGGCGAGGAACTGTTTCGCGAAATCCATTAAGCTTGTCCGCCGGTTTGAGGCGCCAGACTGTTCATCATCTTATCCTGAAGTGTCACCCCGGCTCAGCACTCCCTCCAGGTATTCGGCAGTATCCCGCAAGCCTTCCACAGAGCCAATTTCGAAGAACCGCTCCTTCACCTCGAAGGCTGCCAGGTCTCCCTTGCGAAGAAGGTCGCTGTAGACATCGGCCAGATCCCTTGGCTCTTCGGCCGGCAAACCGGCGAAGACTGACTTCTGAAAAACGCCCAGCCCGTAGTCGATGTGCCGCATAGCCTGCGTGCGATGTCTTTTGTCGTATCGGAGGATCCGCGAGCCATCGTATTCCACGTTGCTCGCGTCATAGGAGCCCTCATTGCGGTAGAGCGTCATCAGTCCCCGGCACGCCTGGCCCCGGAAAACCGTGGCGACCTCCGCGTAGTCGCAGGTCAAATAGGAATCGCCATAAAGCAGAAAGAACTCGCCGGGCAAAAGAGGAAGGGCCTGGCGCACGGCTCCGGCGGTGCCGAGCAGCGCCGGGCCGTCGAAGGAGTAGTCGACGCAAATCCCCAACTCCGAGCCGTCGCCGAACCGGTCCCGGATCATCTCTCCCAGGTATCCGACGCAAAGGACCACCCGACCGATGCCCCGGCTTTTGAGCAGCAATAGTTGATGCCAGAGGAAGGCGTGCCCGGCGATTTCAACCAGGGACTTCGGAATCCGTTCAGTGAGTGGCCGGAGTCGCGTCGCCAGACCGCCCGCCAGAATCACCACAGGGGGAAGTTCGCCACAAGACATCGCTTCTCAATACCCTAGCCCTGTGACAGGACTCGTGTCCCTTCGAAGTCGAACCGGAACCGCACCTCTTTGAGACCCTGTTTCCGCATGGCGTGACGGAGGAGCGCTTTGTCGCCGGCATAGAACATCAGGAAGCCGCCGCCGCCCGCGCCAATGAGCTTCCCGCCCAGCGCGCCGTTGGCCATGGCGCAGCTGTACCACTGGTCGATTTGATCGTTGCTGATGCGGGAACTCCGCCGCTTCTTGTGCTCCCAGTGCACGTCCATGAGCCGCGCGAACCCCGGCAGGTCCCCGTTCTCCAGGGCCTCCTTGCTTTGGTAGGCAAGCTTCTTGATGAAGTGCAGGTTGTTCGTTATCTCCGCGTCTGATTCCTTGCTCTTTCGATCCTGTTCTTCGAGAATGGATGACGCCGAGCGGGAATAGCCCGTGAAGAACAGCAACAGATTGTCCTCCAGGTTGAAGAGAGTCTCCTCGGAAATGGCTAACGGCCAGGCCTTCACTGCGCCGCTCGTGTCGAACTCCAGGCAAGTAATGCCTCCGAAAGCGGCGATGTATTGGTCCTGCTTACCGATGGGTTCGTTCAGCAAGTCGATTTCGATGTGACACGCCTGCTCGGCAAGTTCGTGTGGCTGAACGAGGTTTCGTTTGTAGGCGTGCAACGCTTTCAGAAGGGCCGTGGTGAAGCTCCCGGATGAGCCGAGCCCCGTCCCCGCCGGAATGTCGGCCATGCTCGTGATCTCCAGATTCCGTTCCCGGATACTGACACTCCTCAGCGCCTCCCGAATGATCGGATGCCGGATCGCGTCGATCGAGGAGGTCTCCTCAAGTTGAGAGTACTTGAGCAGAAAGGCGTCGACGAATCGTCCGTGGATGGTGATGTATACGTATCTATCCACGGCCCCGGCGATGAGGAAGCCGCCGTGCTCACGATAGTAAGACGACAGGTCGGTACCTCCTCCGCCCAGGGAAACCCGCAGGGGTGAGCGCGTGATGATCATGCCTTACAAACCATGCTACCGGGAAACCGCGGGAAGGCCGGCGAACCCTCCTCGGGCTGCGTTCCAGCCTGTGAGTTCGCGGCCGCTCAGAACGCGGCGGCTCGGCCCCAGTGGTCTTCGAACAGGCCGGCCATCGCTTCGCCCATGCCCTCGTGATCGAAGACCACCGCCGTCCATGCCGGACGCGTCAGCACCGGATCGAGCAGAGCGATCATGCCCCGGCGGCCATCGAAAACCGCAAGCTTCATCGGCAGCGAGGCGGCCCGGCGAATCTCCACACCTGCGGCGGAGTATTCCGTCAGACGCTGCCGGTGCGCCTCGTCCAGTGTGGCGGACTCGATCAGAAGCCTGCAGGCAACACCCCGTTCCCGCGCCTGTTTGACGAGTTTTTCGTCCAACGGGTCGACCGCATAGGGAGGCCGCGAGAACTCGACATACTCACGCTGCACCTCCGCCAGCATGCGGCGGTACTCCGCCGCGGTTTGCGCGGGTTCGGCAACGATGCGCAGAAAGTCGAGCGTTCCGCGGCCGCCCTGGCCTTCGGCGTACATCGTCGTCAGGTCTTCGATCAGGCCCGAGGCATGGCGATGCTGGTCGGTGAGTTCCTGCTCGAGCGACTGCCGCCGGCGCGCCAGATAGCTGGGAATGGCCAGCGTGGGCTCGACCGCGGAAAAGAGTTTGGTCTTCTCCTGAATAACACGGGCGAAACCCTTCTCGACAAGACTGTCGAGCACCTCGTAGATCTTCTGGCGCGGGACGTGGGATCGCGCTGCAAGTTCCAGGGCCTTGAAGCGCGGGTGCCCCAGCAATACCAGATACGATCGCGACTCGTAGGCGTTTAGCCCCAACTGCTGCAGCCGCCGCCAGAACCTCTGGAATTCCTGTCCTTCCAATTCCTCCGCCATGTCTCCTCTTTCGCCCGATCGCCGCCGTTGCTGTAAGTCCGTAGCCGGAACCTCCACCTGACGATCGACGGCGGCGATCGAAAGGCCCGCCCTTCTGGAACTCCCTCGCGAGGCGGCTTTCTCCGGGTTTTGATTTTCTAAAGTATATACTGAACCATGTTTCGCAATCGCATCTTCGATGGAAAAGTTGCCGTGATTACGGGAGGCGGCACTGGGCTCGGGAAGTCCTTCTCGCGGCGGTTCGCCGAGTTGGGCGCCCGAACGGTGTTGGCGAGCCGCAACCTGGAGAATCTGACGGCGGCCCGCGACGAGATTGTGGCCGCCGGCGGCGAGGCTCTCGCCGTCGGCGCGGACGTGCGCAAACCCGAGGAGGTTGAGGCGGTGATGCGAGCCGCCAGCGACGCCTACGGCCGGATCGACATCCTCATCAACAATGCCGCCGGCAACTTTCTGTGCCCGGCCGAGAAACTCAGCTATAACGGCTGGCGCTCGGTAGTGGATATCGTCCTCAACGGAACATTTTTCTGCTGCCGCGCGGCATTTCCCTATATGAAAGAGCAGAAATCCGGCCGCATCCTCAATATTCTCGCGACCTATGCGTTCGGAGCCAGTCCGGGGACGATCCACTCCGCCTCGGCGAAGGCCGGGGTTCTCGCGATGACCCGAACGCTGGCCGTGGAGTGGGCGCGGTACCACATTCTGGTCAAGGCGATTGCACCGGGTTTCTTCCCAACACCGGGCGCCGCGGAACGATTGTGGCCAGGCGACCCCGAAGAGCAGCACGAGCGCATGCGGCGGGCCGTGCCCGTGGGGCGCGCGGGCGAGCACGGAGAACTCGCGAACCTGGCAGCGTATCTCTGCTCGGACTATGCCGACTACATCACGGGCGAGACGGTTGTCATGGACGGCGGGATGTCGTGGAATCACCCGCTCTTCGAATGGGACAAGCTGTAACGGCCCGACGGTCGCGGTTTAGCTTCCGACCTGCTTCAGGACCCCCAGGAAGTCCGCCTGGCTCCAGCGCTCGACACACTTCCCGTTGGCGAACCGGAGAATGGTGATTCCGGGCAGAGTGATCGTCTTCCCCGTCGGCGCCACGCCCAGGAACTCCCCGCGATGAGTGCCGGTCATCGTGAAGCGGCAGACCACCTTGTCGTCCACGCCGAACGCCTCATCCACCTGAACCGCAGCGTCGGGAAAGGTGCTCCAGAGATTCTCGTAGAACCGTTTCACTCCGGCCATGCCGGGTTCCACTCCCGCATAGCCAATCAGCCGGATCGATTCGTCATAGAGATCAAAATAAGCTTCGCGGCGCGCAGGATCGCCGAAGTAGTCGAGCGCGCGATACAGCGCGGAGAGGTTCGTTTCAATCGACATTCGATAGGCTCCTTGATCCGATACGGCGGAAACACCGCCATCGGATGCCGGCCGGGCTGTGTTTCACTGCTTTGGAAACACATGGCGGTCACCACCAGACTTTGGGCGTGACCCAGAAAACGCGGTTCGACTTTACCGTCTCGCCGGCCGCCAGGGGCTTAGTGCACATGGTGTTCAGCTCTTCGCCACAGAGAGTGACCTGATAGAGCGGAAGATCGCGAGGCTCGACCACGTATTTGCCCATGTCGATCGCCAGGGAGTCGGCCCCTCTGGTCACCACATACGGGTTGTCGTGCTTCACCCGTACACGGAACCATCCCGACGGGGGCTCGTAGTTTCCATAGCTGAAACAGTGCCCGAGACAGGCGCGGTCGAGGGTGTGGGCGATCAGAAACACCCGGCTGCCCGGATCGTAGAAGGAACTGACGACACGGCTGCCGCGTGGAAGTCCGCGGAGAAGGTGTTCCATCCTCGATTCGACCTGATCGAGTCTGCGTGTGTCGACAAACAGGAACGAGAAGTAAACCAGCGCCACCGCTGTGAGCGAGATCCTCTGCCAGCGCAGAGGCTGTGCCGCCGCCATGACTCCGCACAACACCACTCCGCTCAGCAGCGTCATCCGCTCGGCGATCAGGCTGAGTTCCATGCCGCGGCCCGGGAGGTTCACACTGGTGGGAATCAGCACGACGCCCAGCGCCGTGAGCACCGCGATCTGGAACGAAGGCTGCCGCAGCAGGCCGGCAAAACTCGAGAGATGCGTGAGGCGCAACAACAGGAAACTCCACAGGATGCCCATCACGATCATGAGCACGTAATACTTGAAGCCGAACACCCAGACCTGGTCGACCGCCAGCAACCCGAACATCTGCAGCGAAACCCAGACCGTCTTGAAACGGGCGTCGAGAAACAGGCGGATGGCTACCAGCGCCATCAGGGCCAGGCCCGCGAGGATCCACCGGCGCCCCGGGTCGAGCGCCCCGGCGGCCCGGGCGTACAAAAACACGGCGACGGCCCATGCCACCGGCAGCGAATGAGCCGTCCAGGCCAGCGCGAGGATCGGTAGCGCGGCGGCCATTCCGGCCCGGGAGCCCTTCCATGCCCCTGCCAACGCCACCAGCGACATTCCCGCCGACAGGTAAAAGTTGAACAGACCCATGTGAAAAACCCAGCCGTAGGTCAGCATCGCCAGGGAAGGAGCCAGGGCCCAGGGGCCATCCACGGTCAGGGCTTGGAGGAAGGCAAACGCTCCCCAAAAGAACACCAGCACCGCGAAAGAGACTGCCATACCCTGTGCCAGATCGGGCCCAAGCGGCCCTAGCAGCGATTCCAGCATCCAGTCGAACAGGACGTTGGTGCTGGGCGATGCCAACTCCAGGCCCGGCGCTTGGCCAGCCTTCACGAGTTGAGTCAGCCAGGCATTATAAATGTGGCTGCCAAGATCGGTCGACTGTATCCGGGCCGTCCAGAAACAGGGAATCAACAGGAGCAGCGACAACACGATCCGGCGGACGCGATTCGAGACGGGCATGAGTCTTGGCTCCTATCGGCGGCTGCGATGGCGGGCAGTAGGGCCAAACGCGCCGCTTTACTTTGGCCTCTGGCATGCCCTGTCTGGTGGTGTCGGGAACTTGCTCTAGGGCTAAACCCGCGTAACGGTCTCAAGGAGGTGCGCTTCGAATGGCACACAGATGGATGAATTTTCTGCGCGGGAGGTGGTGGCTGGCGGGCCTGCCGGTTGTCGGGATCTTGTTGTGCCTACGGCCTCTTCCCACCAATCCCAGCTCTGGTCCGGTTCTCGGAGGCTTACACCCCCCACGGGAGGTGGCTACCATCTTCGAGCGCTCCTGCGTCGACTGCCACACCAATTACACGCGGTGGCCTTGGTATGCGCATTTTGCCCCAGTGCGTTGGATGATCCAACGGGACGTCAACCGCGGACGAAGCATCTTCAACCTCTCCGAATGGGAACAGTCGTCCAAGGGCAAGAGGCTGGGATTCATGGCCAGCCTGGCCAGTTCGGCGGCGGCTCACCGAATGCCTCCCCGCCAGTACACCCTCCTGCACCCCTATTCCCTCCTGAGCCCTGCGGATCGTATCGCACTCGGCAGTTGGGCGAAAGCCGAATACCGGCGCATCCGAAAGGAGCCGGCCGCCAGCGAGGTGACGCAAGCTCGATAGCGTATCTACGGCGAATCACCGAGGCTGTTACACTAGCAGCAAAGCCATGAATGCCGCAGTGGAGAAAGCCGCAAGCCGGGTCACCGCTCAATCGGCGATCGCGGACGCAAAGGGCAGGAAGATCGGCATTCTGGTGGTGGCCTACAACGCGGTCACGACTCTAGTCAACAAGGTCCTGAAGCGAATTCCGCCCGACGTGTGGGACAACGTCGCGGAAGTGGCGATCTTCGACGACTCGAGCCAGGATCACACCTACGAACTGGCGCTGGGTTTCAAGGCCGCCGACCAGCGCGCGGGCGAAAAGCTGACCGTCCTCAGAAATGCCCGGAACCAGGGCTACGGCGGCAACCAGAAGCGCGGATATCAGTACTTCATCGACAAAGGCTTTGACATTGTCATTCTGCTGCACGGAGACGGGCAGTACGCGCCGGAGATCCTGGCGTCGATGTACCGGCCGATTGTCGAGGACGAGGCGGATGCGGTGTTCGGGTCGCGCATGATGCCCGACTACGGCGGTCCCCTGCAGGGTGGGATGCCGCTCTACAAGTTTGTCGGGAACCGGATACTGACATTCTTCGAGAACCGGGCGCTGGGAATGAATCTCAGCGAGTTTCACTCCGGGTACCGCGCCTATAACCTGCACGCCTTGAGGAAACTCGATCTGTCGAAGATGACGGACGATTTTCACTTCGACACCGAGATTATCGTCAAACTGCGGCACCAGGGGATGCGGATTCGGGAAGTTCCGATTCCCACGTACTACGGCGGCGAGATCTGCTACGTCAACGGGATGCGATATGCCCGGGACGTGGTGCGGGCCGTCCTGCGCTACCGCCGAACCGTGAATTCGATCGAGGCCGCGCCCGAATTCGAAGAATACTGGGTTCACTACCCGATCAAGACGAGCCGGTATTCCAGTCACGACTTTCTCTGGCATACGGCGGGCCGCAACCAGCGGATTCTCGAACTGGGCTGCGGTGAGGGTTTTATCGCCTCGCGTCTGGCGTCGATGGGCCACCGCGTCGTGGGCGTGGATCTGCTCGATCAGCCGAAGCACGCCGACGCGATGGAATGCTATTTCGCCGGGGATCTCGACCACGGACTGGACCGGGTCCGCCACTATGCGGAGAGCGCCGGGAAGCGATTTGACCTGGTGCTGCTGATGGACGTGCTCGAGCACCTACCGAATCCGGAGAAGGTTCTGGCCCAGTGCTCCCGGGTCCTGGACAGCGACGGCAAAGTGCTGGTCTCGCTTCCTAATGTCGCCAACATCACGGTGCGGCTGCTGCTGCTGTCGGGCCGGTTCGACTACACGGCTCGGGGAATCCTGGACCGGACCCACTTGCGCTTCTTTACCCGAAAGTCCGCGCGGGCGCTGCTGCGCGAGACGGGCTACGAAATCGTCTCCGAAATGATCACGGTCATCCCCCTGGAGCTGGCGCTTGGGCTGACGGCGGAGAATCCCGTGATGCGGGTCCTCAACCGGTTGCTGCGTCTGGCGACGGTCGTTTGGCCCACCTTGTTTGGCTATCAGTTCATGTTCCTGGCGCGGCCTCGATCCAGATAGCCGCCGGAAGACCCCATAGTCATACGCGACGACTCGGCGGAGTTTCAGGGTTAACCACTATTTCGCCGCCGCGGGCCCCATGCGAAAATCAGTCGTGGCATAATCCGAGGCCCGACCGCGAGGGAGGGCTTTCGCCTGGTGCCGACTGGGGCCGCCCCGAGGGGAATCAAGGTGGGAGCCGGAACGATCCGCTTTCTGATGGCCGCGGCGGTAGTGCTCTCGGCCCATGGGCGACTGGCGGCCGCGGTCTGTGGCACGTCGAGCCTCGTCATCGGCCAGAAGGTGACCAGTTCGCTTGTGGAAACGGACTGCCGGTCGACCTTCCCCCGCCCCTTTGACGTGGCCCAGCCGCGGGCCTACGCGAAGCGATATGTCTTCTCCGGGATTGCCGGCCAGAAGATCTCCATCACGCTGAACTCGCCGACGATGGACACCTACCTCTTCCTGCTCGGTCCGGCCGGGAATATCGTGGCCGAGGACGACGATGGCGGCGGCAACCTCAATTCCCGGATACCGATGGATTCCGGTGTCTTGACCTTACCCGCTGCTGGCACCTTTACGATCGAGGTGACCACCTATCAGATGGAGACGGGAACCTTCACTTTGGAGTTGAGCGGGGATGCGCCTCCAACGGGCGCGGGACCTTTCCGGTTCGTCGCGGTGACGCCGTGCCGCGTCGCTGATACGAGAGCGGGGCAAGGAACCACCGGCGCCTTCGGCCCGCCCACTCCCGCCGCACAGTCCATCCGGAACCTGCCGATTCCCTCGAGCGCTTGTGGCATTCCCGGCAGCGCCCGGGCCTACTCGCTGAACATCACCGTTGTGCCCGCCGGACCCCTGTATTACGTCACCGTTTGGCCCAGCGGCAAGGTTCAGCCGTTGGTCTCGACGCTGAATTCATTTGAAGGACGGATCGTCGCCAATGCGGCGATCGTTCCCGCCGGCGCCGACGGCTCGATCAACGTATTCGTCACCGGCCGTACCGATCTGATCGTCGACATCAACGGCTACTTTGTGCCCTAACGACGGCGAGGTTCAAGAAGGGTGTGTCGCCGGCCAGGGACTTCTGTATCATGATCAGCATCGAAAGGATTCTGCGAATGCACCGGCTCTTATTCCTCGCGACCTCGTGCGCGGCCTTCCTGCCTGCCGCGGCGCCGGCTCAGACGACAACTCGCGTCGAACGCGACATCGCCTACGCCGAGCCCCGAAACGAGCGCCAGTTGCTCGATGTGTACGCGCCGCCAACCGGGTCGAACCTTCCCGTCGTTGTGTGGGTTCATGGCGGCGGCTGGATGCGGGGCAGCAAGAACGAGATGCACCACAAGGCGGCGGCGTTTGCCGAAAAGGGTTTCGTCTTCGTGCCCGTCAACTATCGCTTCGTGCCCCACGTGATCATGGACACGATCGTGCGCGATGTGGCGAAGTCGGTCGGATGGGTCCATGCGAACATCTCCCGCTACGGCGGCGACCCCAATCGCATTTTCCTCATGGGACATTCCGCTGGTGGGCAACTGGCGGCTCTGCTGTGCGCCGACAGCCGGTACATCGAGGCGGAAAGTGTGACGCGGACGAGCCTCAAAGGTTGCGTGCCCGTCGACGGCGACACTTATGACGTGCCACTGCAGGTCGCCACGGCGACCGCCCGCCGCAAGAGCCTCAAACAGCCCCCGCCGAAGATGGGCCATCCCGAGAAGTTCGGCAACCTCGAACGGCAGCGCGAACTCTCCGCGGTGAATCATGTCGCGCCCAATCGAGGCATACCGCCATTCCTGCTCCTCCATGTAGCCGATCACACCGATACCACCGCCCAAGCCTACCGTCTGTGGGCGGCGCTCGATCAAGCAGGCGTTCCCGCCAGGCTGTTCGGTGCCGAAGGAACCGACCACGTCAAGCTCGATCGGGATCTGGGCGTCCCCGGAGATCCGGCCACTCAGGCCCTGTTTGAGTTCACCGATCAACTGCTGAGGCAGCGCTAAGATCCTTCAGACAAGGCGGGGCGGCAAATTGGATTGTGCGCTCGACCCCCGATCGACGGAAAGGGACCCGTCGAACTCAAACTTGTTGAAACGTTGCCGCAGGATTACAGAAGCCGGAGCGCTCTGTGAGACGCTGTCAACGATGCAATTGTCGGATTGAACAGTGACTGGATCAAAGACCCGTAATTGCGCCTGGCTAAAGGCGCGTCCCGAAGTTGACCTTGGGTCACGCCGTTAGCCTGCCCAGCGACATCCTTCGCCTACGACCGATTCTGATCGGAATCACGATCCCTGGAACGCTTCTTGCGGTCGCGTTTCCGCGCCAGCGCCGACTTGAGACGCTTCTTCTGGCCCGGCTTCAAATAGAACGCGTGGCTCTTGACGTCTTTGATGATTTCCTCTTGCAGGACCTTTCGCTTAAAGCGTCTGAGCGCGCTCTCCAGGCTTTCGCCGTCATGTAAGTGAACTTCAGCCAACGGAACTCACCTCGAATCTGTATGGGCTTCGATGTTCCAGAGTATCAGGTTCCGGGCCTACACATTGAATGTATCGCTCATGATTGCCGCTGCAGGGGTGGCCTCGAAGCAGTTTTGGGCGCGGGCTGGGGGGGAAAGCGATGGTGCGGGTCGACGTAGAGAGCCTCGATGCCGGGGCGGAAGGGCCTGCTTAGACGATGGCCTCGCCCGTACAAAGTTTCGTCAGGTCGCTCGATCCGGCGGCGCTCAAAAGACGAACCGGTAGCCGGGATCGAGCGAATGCTCCCTCAAGTCCGCGTTCAGCAGGAACTCCCGGATCAGGTACGGGTTGGTCCTTTTTCGGAAGACCGCGTTGCGAATCACCTCGAATCCGTGCTCGATCCCGGAGAACTCGTCGATATCAATGTCCGCGGCCAGATCGTTTGTCTGAGTACTGCGCATGAAGGTCACCTGGAGATTGGCGTGCGCATCGCGCGTCTTGAAACTGCCCTCGGCGAGTTGAAAACCGGGCAAAGGTTCATGCAGCGCCTCCGGCGCGGACTTGTACTCGGGACTGCCACGGAGCCGTTCCGGCAGTGACGAATCCACTGCCGCGAAGAAACGATCCTGCCGGCACAGAAGAAGTGCGCCGATGAACGGGAAGACGCTGTCGGCCGTCGGATGAGCCGCTTTCTTCGCGATATTCAGCAGGCAGGCCTTCCGCAACGGCCCAAGCTTGCGGTAGAGAGAGGCCCCTGAGGCGCCCGACAGGTCCTGATCCTCCGGCTTTACGGCGCGGACGTCAGCGTCCGCGAGGATTGCCTGAAGGTGCTCGGGCAGATCGTCAAAACCGGGTTCTCGAATCTCGCGGACGTCTCCCGGCTTCACCCAAAACTCGACGTCGTCGCTCGCCGTGTTCACCACATTCTCCCGGATTAATTGAAAGAAGCTGTAATCGCGATAATGAGGCGCCGACACGACCATTCGGTACATCGTTCCCGGCCCGCCGCGGCAGGTGATTCCGGTGATGGTGAGGTCGGTTTCCGACCCCAGCTTGACGGAAAGTTTCATCGCTTCGCCGCCGGTGCCCGATTCTCCCGTCAGCGGTTTCAAGCCAATGTCGACGCGGTCGCGTAAGGGCTCTCCCGTCAGGGTGCAAATTCGAACCAGCAAGTCTCCTTTAGGCATCGTGGCGGAATTGTACCAAGTCCCGGCCGCCGCGTGGGCGGCGCTGAAACTTCGGTTCGATTGCCGATCAACGCTTCACCCACGCGGAATTCCGGACGATTTGCCGGCTTGGTCCAGCCTCGTAGCGTCGGCTTTAGTGTGCGCCGGAGTTTAACAGCCCTTTGCGAGGCCGACGTGAGCCGGCGAAGGCAGCCGCAGGGAATGCGTCCCGTGGCTGGTCGTTGCCGGAGACACCCGATGCCACACTCCAGTCTCTACAACGTGCGGCTATTGCCAGTGGCCGGGAAACCACTGATAGCCGCTCGTGGTGGATCGCCAATGGCCAGGAACGTAGGTGGCACCTGCATGAGGAATCTTTACCCACGTAGGCGACACCCACTCGTAGTGGTCGCCCAGCCAGTTATAGTAGCCTTCGACACGGATGTAGTCCGGACCTGGGCTTGGGCCAGTCACGGTAACCCTCGCAGGCGCGGCCGGTATCGGGGGAACTGTCGTCACCACCAGCGATGAGACAGGGGCCGCCGAAGGTGCGAGTGCTGCAGGTGCGGGAGCGGGACTTGGCGGCAGTACGACAACCTTCCCACCTCCACACCCCGCGAGTGCCGTTGCGACAACGGCCACCATTACGAGCGTGCGTTTTTCGCGTCTCATAGTACCTCCTCTCCCTACGGAGATGGTTCTTTCGCAGCATCCGTTTCACCATTAGACAAAAATCCTCTGGACGCAGGGGGCAATAAGTTCCGTGTGTGAATGGTCCGCGTAAAAAATACCCACTACTTAATCCGTCCGGGGCGAAGGGTGTTGATTTTACGCTCCTAGCGCCGGATGGTATGCCAGGTGCTACCCGGTTGTGGTCAGGCCTTCGAGCTACGGCTCACGATTCTCACAAATAGGAGTATCTGCATGAAAGCAAATCGTCGAATCGGATCCCGAATTACGCTGGCCGCGACCTGCGCGATGGTGATCGGGATAGGTGTCATCGCAGTTCGTGCGAGGGCGGACGTCTGGGACAAAAAGACGGTCCTTACTGTATATGAGCCTATCCAGGTGGAAGAGACCTATCTTGACCCCGGGACTTACGTGTTCAAACTAATGAACTCGAGTTCAGACCGGCACATTGTCCAGATATTCAAGGGCGACCAGGATCGCCTGATCAACACGGTCCTGGCAATTCCCAACTACCGGCTGCAGCCAACCGGCGAGTCGCGCTTCACTTTTTACGAAACACCACCGGGGTCAGCCAGGGCGATGCGAGCGTGGTTTTATCCCGGCGACAACTTCGGCCAGGAGTTCCGATATCCCAGGGAGCTGAGGCAAATCGCTCTGGCGGCGGCGCCTCCAGTCACGCTTCCGCCTGAGCCCCCGCCTCCGCCCGTGGTTACCCAACCCGCGGAGCCGGAACCTCAGGCGGCAATCGAGCCAGCAGCAAAGGAGGAACCGGCGACCCTTGCTCAGGCCGCCCCACCGCCGCCACCGCCTCAGGCACAACCCGAGCCGCCTCCTGCGGAGGAACCGAAGGAACTCCCTCAGACCGCCACGCCTTTTCCGTTGATCGGGGCAGGGGGGTTCCTTTTGCTCGCCGCCTATGGCCTCTCGCGCATCAATCGCCTGACATAATCGGGGATTCAGAAAATGGACCGGCGCTCCGCAGTTCGCAAGTTGGCAGGCGTGAGCGCCGGTGCCTTGCTTTCAGGACTGTTGAGATCCGAACAGGACTCCACATTCCGAAGCGAGGTGGTCCTGGTGTTGTTGGACGTGAGCGTAAAGGGCGATCAGGGACGCTTCGTTCCGGGCTTGCGTAAGGAGAACTTCAGCGTCTTCGAAGATGGACAACCGCAGAACATAACGATCTTCGATCCTGAAGATCGTCCCGTGACCGTGGGCATATTGTTGGATGAAAGCCGCAGCATGACTCCCAAACGGCAAGAAGTTGTGGCGGCGGCGCGCACTCTCATTGAAGAAAGCAATCGCATGGATGAGATCTTCATTCTCCACTTCAACGAAAGAGTGTCGGCGGGCCTTCCGAACGGGGTGCCTTTTTCCAACAACACGCGGGAGTTGCTGGTAGCCCTGGCGCGAGAAGTTCCCGGCGGAAAGACAGCGCTCTATGACGTGTTGTGGGAAGGGCTGGAGCACTTGCGGCTGGGACGGCGGGACAAGAAGGCCCTGGTGCTGATCAGCGATGGCGGTGATACCGCAAGCCGGCACAATCGCCGGGAAACCGCCGAGATGGTGGAACGCAGTCCCGCGACCATCTACCCGATTGGACTGTACGAGGAGGGAGACCCGGACCGCGATCCAGGTTTCCTGCGTTGGCTCGCCAAGACGAGTGGAGGGGAAATCTATCTGCCGTCGGGCCCGGAAGAGCTGGCGGGCGTGTGCCGGCGGGTCGCGCGCGAGATCCGTACGCGGTACACCATCGGGTACATCCCCGCGGTGCACCGGCGAACGGGCTCGCTGCGGAGGATTCGGGTACGCGTGCGCGATCCGGGTCAGAGAAAACTGACGGTGCACACACGGAGTGGTTACCGCTATGACGAGAGAGACTCCCTCAGGTAGGCTGACGCGGTGGCTGGAGCGCACTCTGCTGGTGATGGGAACCGCCGCTGTCGGCGTCTGGCTGACCTACTTGGCGATGTTCACCCTCGGCCAGAGTTGGGATAACTGGGTCTTCGAGCGCGAATCCCAAGGAGAGGGGGCCGCTGTCACCGACTACATCCGTGAACAACAGAACCGCATCAGTGGCGCCATCCAGTCGTGGTTAGGCCTTTCCGCCTTGGAGCGGCGGCCCCTTCCACAGCGTGGCCAGCCTGCCCATCCTTCCACACCCCCCAATGACGGATTGATCGGCCGTCTGACGATTCCACGTCTTCAAGTGATGACCACCGTGCGGGAAGGGACCACGGAACGCACGCTGGCGCTGGCGACCGGCCACATTCGCGGGACGACCCTTCCCGGACAGAACGGCAACGTCGGAGTGGCAGGTCACCGCGATACTTTCTTTCAGGGCTTGGCGAAGATTCGCGTCAACGACCTGATTGAGTTCGAGACCAGGGAGGCGCGCTATGGATACGAAGTCGTGTCCACCGACGTTGTGAAACCGGATGCGGTCGACGTGTTGAGGGCTGGGCGCTATCCTGAACTCACCCTGGTTACCTGTTATCCGTTCGACTATATTGGTTCCGCGCCGGACCGCTTCATCGTTAAAGCGCGCCAGGTGTCACAGTATCCCCTGCGGCAGACCCTCGCAGAGGCGCGGCGGCAGCAGCCGTCCGATCGGGAGCAGTCTCCCAAAATGGAGAAGCCCCCTGAAGTGGAACAGCCGCCTGAAAAACAGATTCTGCCTGCGGTCGCCGGGGCTGCGGATCCTCCTGGCAGGGTAGCCTTTCAGATCATTAAGGGCCATAGCGGGCAGGTTGCGCCGGGGATTTCGGTTGGGGTGACGGATGTCGACGTTGCCGCCCGGCGGGTGGATGGATGGGTGTGGGTAATGCCGGACCGGCGGACCGTCTGGCTGCGTGACCATCGGGCGAAAGAGCCGCTGATCTTCTATCAGGACGGGGAGAGGCGAGAGCTGATGATTGGATCCGTGACCGCCAGTGCCGCGTCCGGGTACTTGCTTCGACGCTAAGGGGCTGCCTCCGGATGCCTTGACGCGGATGTTGCCGTGCGGTACCACTCCGAACGGAGACTCCAGATGCACACCCTCACCCGCCGCCAGGTCCTGATGGGCGCCGCCGCCGCGCCGCTGATTGTCCCGGCACGCACGCTCGGCCGCGGCGCCACTCCGCCCAGTGACCGGATTACCTTGGCCCTCATCGGTGCCGGCGGCCGTGGTGTCGGCGAAAGCCGCCACTACACCCGCTCCAGCGAATGCGAGTTGGTGGCCATGTGCGACCCGCAGGAAGACCGCCGCCTTCGCGCCAGGGACGTCTTCGAGAAGATCTACGGGCAGCGGAAACCGAGCGGCGTCAACCGGGGCATTCAGGCCTATGCCGATTTCCGCGAAGTGCTGCGCCGCAGAGACATCGATGCCGTCCACATCGCCACGCCCGACCACTGGCACGTGCCCATTACCATCGCGGCTGCCAAGGCGGGCAAGGACATGCACACCGAAAAGCCGCTCGGTCTCTCGATCGAACAGGACCTGGCGGCGCGCAAGGCCGTACGGGGCCGCCACCGCATCTTCCAATACGGCGCCGAGCGCCGTTCGACGGCCGAGGCGCGGCATGCTGTCGAACTGGTGCTGAACGGACGCATCGGCGACATTCGCAAGATCTGGGTCGTCGCGCCCTGCTCGGAAATCGGCGGCTCGGCCACGCCCGTATTACCCGTGCCCAAGGGCTTCGACTACGATCTCTGGCTGGGCCCCGCGCCCGAGGCTCCTTTCTGCCACGACCGCTGCCTGGTCAGCGGCCAGCGCAACGGTATCTTCCACATCTACGACTACTGCATCGGATTCCTGGCGGGTTGGGCCGCGCATCCACTCGACCAGGTCCAGTGGTGGGCCGATCACGCCGGGCTCGCCATACCGGTGAAATACGAAGGCACGGGGAAGCTGCCACAGAGCGGCCTGTTCAACTGCGTCTACGAGTGGGACGTGCGCTGCACCTACTCGAACGGACTGGTGCTGCAGATGGTCGACAACGAGACCTACCGCAAATACGCGGACGCTCCACACCCGGACCTGGCGCGGCCGGGCGTCGATTTCGTGCACAATGCCGCCATCTTCATCGGGTCAAAAGGCTGGGTCGCGATCGGGTACGAGAAGGTAGCCGCGCACCCCGCCTCGCTGATCACGTCCGAGATCGGACCGAACGAAAAGCGCCTGGTGGTGAGCGACTCCCATCAGTTGAGCTGGGTCCGCTCGGTCCGTAAGAGAACCGATCCCGTCGGCGTCGTCGAAAGCGCCGTCGGCAGCGACCTCATCAGCCACCTGTGCGACCTCGCCGTGAGGACGGGGCGTACCCTCCACTGGGATCCCGCAAAGGAAACCCTCACTGGCGACGACGAGGCCCGCAAGATGATGTCCCGGCCCATGCGCAAACCCTGGAGCCTGTCCTGACTACGGCACGAAAGTGCGCAGGAACTGAGCAGGCTCCGACGGCTCGATCCGCAATAGCGGCGTGCCGGCAACATGGAACACATCGCCCAACGAGAAGGGCTCGCCGTCCAGAGAGCCTTTGCCGCGAAGGCAGACAAGCACTTCGCCTTGCCGCGCTTCGTGCGAGACGGCTTCCGCGACATCGATCCGTTCCGTCCGGAACCATTCGCATTCGGCCAGCAGCTCATGGCCCGGCGAAACCGGATGCGGTTGCGACTGGCCCGAATACCGATCCAGTACCGACACCCCGATCGCCTGCTCCAGGTGTAGTTCACGGGGCCGGCCATAGTCGTACACGCGGTAGGTGATGTCGGAGTTCTGCTGGATCTCGCACAACGTGATGCCCGCACCGATGGCGTGCACGGTGCCCGCAGAGACAAAGTAGGTCTCCCCAGGCGCCACCGGAAACCAGCCCAGCAGTTGCTCGATTTCCCCCGTCAGGGCGGCCTCGCGGAACCGTTCTTTCGACACCCGCTCTTTCAATCCGAGCGCGATTTGCGCGCCCCGCTCGGCGCGCAGAATGTGCCACATCTCGGTCTTGCCGACGCCGCACGGACCCGAGGGATGCACCTGCACCGACAGGCTCTCCGTCGTGTACAGAAACTTGATCAGAATCGGCAGGGGCGGCGCGTGCTCGAACCAGACCTCACCGATCTTGTGCCCGGCGTTGGGGAACCACGGCTCCAGCCGCGGGCTTCCCCAGACTTTCTCACGAAAGGACGGCGCCAGCCGCGTCACGGGCATGGCCGGCTACCGGACGATGAACTGGTGCAGCCGGTCGAGGCCGCGCTCGAGTTCCTTCATCGAGGTGGCGTACGAAATGCGGACATGGTGCGCGGTGCCGAAGGCTTCGCCCGGGACCACCGCAACGTGACCTTCGTTCAGCAGCTTTTCGGCGAACTGCAGCGTGTTGTCGATGCCGTTGCGGCCGAACGCGCAGGAGATGTTGGGGTACGCATAGAAGGCCCCGCGGGGCTCGGCGCAGGTCACGCCCGGGATCTGCCGCAGGCGCGAGACGACAAAATCGCGGCGGCGGCGGTACTCAGCCAGCATCTCCCGAACCGACTCCTGCGGTCCCCGCATCGCCTCCACCGCCGCTTTCTGCGCGATCGACGTGGGGTTCGACGTCGAGTGGCTTTGCAGCTTGGTCATCGCCGTGATGAACTGTGGCGGCGCCAGCGCAAACCCGACGCGCCAGCCGGTCATAGAGTACGTCTTCGACATGGTGCCGGCCACCAACACGGTGCTCTTCGCATCCGGGATGGAGGCGATCGAGAACGGATCGCTGTCATACAGGAAGTGGCAATAGCATTCGTCCGTCAACAGGAAGATCTTGCGCGCCCTCGCCATCTCGAAGATTTTGATGAAGTTCTCTTTGTCGAGAACCGCGCCCGAGGGATTCGACGGCGAGTTGATCACCATCATCCGAGTCTGAGGCGTGAGGTGTTTCTCCACCATGCCAGCCGTCAGGGTGAAACCGGCCGCCTCGTCGGTCTCGACGAACACGCACCTGCCGCCCGCATAGTTGACGACATCTTTGTAGGTCACCCAAAAGGGGACCGGAATAATCACCTCGTCGCCGGGGTTAATCACGGTCTGCGTGAGGTTGAAGATGACGTGCTTGCCGCCGACCGAGACGATGCATTCGGCTGCCGTGTAATCGGTGCCGAAATCGGCCTTGTGGCGTTCACAGATCGCCTGCTTCAACTCCAGAGTGCCGCCTGCCGCGGTGTACTTGGTGAAGTTCTGATCGAGCGCGCGGATGGCCGCCTGCTTGATGTTATCGGGGGTGGGGAAGTCCGGCTCGCCGGCTCCGAAGTCGACGACGTCCACGCCTTGCAACCGCAGACGCTCGGCGTCGGCGGCGACTTTCATCGTGGACGAAACACTGATGGAAGAAATTCGTTCTGCGACTGACATAAGTCCGTTATCACTACCGGAGGGGCCGGACGCGGTCGCGCAACCGGGCCTCGACAAATGGGGGAACCAGCCCGGAGATATTGCCTCCCAGGCTGAACACTTCTTTCACCATCTTCGCGCTGACAAACGAGTACGCTTCTCCGGCCATCAGGAAGACGGTCTCAATCTCGGGATGCAGCCGCCGGTTCATCAGAGCCATTTGAAGTTCGTACTCGTAATCGGAAATGGCCCGGATCCCACGCAGAATCACAGAAGCGCCTTTCTGCGCGGCGTAATGAACCAGAAGCCCGTCGAAAAAACCTACCTCCACATTAGCAAACCCCTGGACGGCCTCGCCCAACATGGCCACGCGATCCTCCACGCTGAACAGCGGCTGCTTTGAGTCGTTCTTGAGCACGGCTACCGTCAGCCTGTCAAACAGGCGGGCGCCGCGGGCAATCAGGTCGAGGTGCCCGTTGGTGATGGGGTCGAACGTACCCGGGTAAATCGCGACAGCGCCCTGGCTGGAGGTCACTGGTGACAAGTCCTTCCGTGGTGGACCATTCATTGTATCGAAATGACTTACCGGCTGCGGCTTGCCATCTCGGCTCGGGCCCAATTGACGGTCCGGGCGATTCCCTCCGCATAGGGAGTCTTGGGCAACGGCCCGAGGCGAGCAGCCAGCCGCGAATCGTCCAGGATCACGGGCGTTTCCTGCAGGTAGTACATCTCGCGCAACTCACCCATCACCTTGCTGAACAGCCCGCCCAGACGCAGGAACCACTTCCCCCCATTGCGCATCCGCGGACGCAAACCAAGCTCGCGGTAGGTGGTTTCGATAAACTGACGCGGCGTGATGGTCCCGGCGCCACCCAGGTTCCAGGCCTGGCCCCACACGTCGTCGCGTCCGGCAAGATCCAGAATCACCCCGGCGGCGTCGGGCACGAAGATGAACTCGTGCGGCAGGTCGGGCGGTCCCAGCCAGGGCGCGGCCACGTTACGCAGCGCCGCGCCGAGCACGACGCCCGCGATGCTGACCTCGGTGTGAGGTCCATAGAAGTCGGGCAATCGCAGAACCAGCGTACGCAAGCCGCCAGCATCGTCGGCTGCGAGGGCGGCGTCTTCCTGCTCTTTTCGCATTTTCCCTTTGAAAGCCGCCGGGGTCCGCGGATGCGTTTCCGCCACGCGCGGGGTTTGGGGAACGCCATAACTGTAGACACTGGAAATGACGATCAGCCGCCGCACCCCCGCGTGCCTGGCGGCGCTCAAGGTCGCCCGCATCAACACCGGATGGAGCCGGAATTCGTGATAGGGAACGCCCACCGCATAGATCGCGGTGTGGACGCCTTCCAGCGCGCTACTCGCTTCGCTCTCGGTCCCCACATCGGCCACCCGGACCTCGGCGCCGGGAAACGCCGCCTCGAGTTTTGCGCTCGACCGCCCGATCACACAAAAGGCCAGGGACCGGCGCCGCGCCTCCCCGGCGACAGCCTGTCCGATCGCTCCGCCGGCGCCAAGGATGCCAAGTTTCTCCACGATTCTTTTATGCTAAATGCAAACTCGATCCGTGGCGCTCCCGGAACGGTTTGTGTACCCGGGAACCCTCCTCTCCTCACCATCGCTTAAGCGCTAAACTGGCCGGGAAACCTATGTCCTTGACTTTTGGCCCCGAACGGCTGCACCGGCTCGCGGAGGATGTTTTCGAAGCGGCGGGGGCGCCCCGAGGGGAGGCGGAGATCGTGGCAGAACATCTCGTATCGGCCAGCCTGATGGGGTACGACACCCACGGCGTCATGCGGATTCCGCAGTATGTCGAGGAGATCCGCAATGGTTCGATCCGGCCGGGAGCGCAGGTTGTGGTCTCGCACGAGACCGAGACGACGGCTGTGGTCGACTGCGGCTGGACCTTTGGCCAGGTGGGCGGGTTGAGAGCAATTGACACTGCCATTGAGAAGGCCCGGCGGTGGAAGACGGCCACGGTGGTGGCGCGCTGCTGCAACCACGCGGGACGATTGGGCGCCTATACGACGCGGGCGGCCATGCAAGGGTTTCTGGCCATCGGGGTCTGCAATTCGCCGCGGCACGGCCATTTTGTCACCCCGTGGGGAGGACGCGAAGGGCGCCTGGCCACGAATCCGATCTCGTTCGCTGTCCCCGGAAACTCCGCCTATCCGATGGTGGCCGACTTCTCCACCGCCGAAGCTTCTGAAGGAGCGATCCGGTTGCTTCGAAACCAGGGCCAACCCCTGCCGGACGGATGGATCCTGAATGCCGAGGGCAGTCCGAGCAATGATCCGGCGGACTTCTATGGCCCGCCTCGCGGAGCCATCCTGCCTCTCGGTGGCCGGCGCGGATATCGCGGCTTTGCGCTGTCCCTGTTGGTGGAAGTGCTGGGAGGCCTGTTGGGAGGGTCGCCGGTCTCGAAACCTCAGCCAGGCAACGGGCTGGGCTTTCTGGTGATCGATATCTCCGCATTTGTCGATCCGGCGGAGTTTTCCGGGATGGTCGAGGAATTGGCGGGATACATCAAATCAACGCCCGCGGCGCCCGGATTCGACGAGGTGTTCCTGCCGGGAGAGGCTGACTTCCGCAAACGCGAGCAGCGGCTGAAAGAAGGCATTCCCATCGATGATGCTACCTGGAGGCAGATTGAAGCCACCGCTGCCACGTTGGGCGTTTGCTCTGGAGAACCACGGTGAGGGGAAGTACGATCACGCTCGCGGACTACCAGGTCGAGCAGGCGATGGACATTTTTCGCGAGGCCGGCTTTTCGAGCGTTGAAATGTGGGTCCACCACCTGAAGCAGGCCAAGACCGACGAATTGCGCCGCGCGTTTGCGGCCTATGCGAAGGGCATCGGGCTCGGCATGGGCGGGCTGAATGTCGTCGGCGAGGCCTATTTTCAGCCCTTCGGCACGGAGGCCGAGGCGGAAGCAACGTTGACCGGACTGAAGGCGGACATCGACTTTGCGCGTTCACTGGGCACTGGTGACGTCCTGATCTGGGAGGGGCGCGCTCCCGCGGGCAGTGGAGAATCGGAGTGGTTGAGCCGCCTGCTGCCGCGCCTGGTGGAGATCCTCCGCGCGGCGATCGACTATGCCAAGCCTTATGGAATGCGCCTTCTGGCCGAACCGCATCCATTCACCGTGGGGATGAGCGACCGGTTTCTCATCAAATTGTGCGACGCGCTCGACCCGGCGCACTTCGGCATCACGTATGATTTCTGCCATTACGGCGTCGGCCGTCAAAGCGACTACGTGGACGCCATTTACGCGCTCGGCGGCCGCATCCGCCACCTTCACTTTTCGGACTCCGACCAACAGACGTCCGAACTGCACTTTCCGGTGGGGCGGGGCCGGATGGACATTCAAGCCGTCCTTGGCGCGTTTCGAGAGATCCGGTATCGCGGCACGATGACGCTGGACCTGTACGGCTATCCGACGCCCGTGGAAGCGCTCGCGTGGAGCATCCTGCGCATGCGGCAAGCTTGCGATACCCTGGGGATCGAAGGCTGATTGGTCCCCTGTCCACCGCTTTTTCCCTGTGCTATGGTTTCGGCAGAATGCATCTTCCCTGTTCCCGCCGTTCTTTTCTTGCGATGAGCGCGTCCGGCGCTCTTGCCTCCGCGGCTGCACGCGGCAAACCCGTGCCGGTCGGCCTGGAGCTTTATTCCGTTCGCAATGAACTCAAACAGGATCTGATGGGTACTGTCCGCGCGGTCGCCAAAATGGGCTACCAGTGCGTGGAGTTCTATTCGCCGTATTTCGACTGGACCCCGGCCTACACCAGGGAGGTCCGCAAGCTACTGGACGACCTGGGCGTGCGCTGCCCGTCGACCCATAACAGTTCCAAAGTGTACGACCCCGAGAACATCAGCCGCGCCATTGAACTGAATACGATTCTCGGCTCAAGGCTTGTGGTAATGGCCGGCGCCGGCAAAGTCGAAAACCCGGACGGCTGGAAGACCGTCGCCGAGCGCTTGAACAGCGGGGCGGAGAAACTGAAAGCGGCCGGGATTCGCGCGGGCTTTCACAATCACAAGACGGAGTTTCTGCCGGTGAACGGCGTCCGCCCGATGGAGATCCTTGCCAAGAATACGACCAAGGACGTTGTCCTTCAATTGGACGTCGGCACCTGCATGGATGCCGGTTCGGACCCCGTGGAGTGGATCAAGAAGAATCCCGGCCGCATCGTGTCGATGCACTGCAAGGACTGGTCGTCGGATCCCGATAAAGGCTACCGGGTGCTGTTGGGCGAGGGAGTCGCACCGTGGAAGAAGATCTTCGCGGCGGCGGAGAAATCCGGGGGCATCGAGTGCTACATGATTGAACAGGAAGGCAGCGACTATCCACCGGTGGACACGGCGGAGCGCTGCCTGGCGGCGTACCGGAAGATTCGGGGGTAGCACTGTACAGTGGGAGGCGTTTGGGGTCGAGGAGCGCTTGGGCCGCAACGTCGCAAGAGGCAAGGGGGCGGCGGATCGACAGCAGTCTGAGACAGTCCGTCTGTCCCCTTCGTCCCGAAAGCCTCACTCTTATGTCGCGCCCCGGCGGAGGCCGCATCATCTTGACACTAAAGCCTTAAGTATGAGAAACTCACAATTATCCCCTCACGGAAGCGAAAGATGATTCGTCCCAAACACCTGCTCGATATGATCTGCACGGAAGCCTTCGAGCACAGCGGCATTCCAGAGGTTCCAGACCACAAACATGGAGCTCCCCAGAACTACTCGGCTCAAAAACGTTACGCACGCGGTGACATTCCCGAGGTCGTCCGTGTTGCGTCGTCTGAGGAAGCAGTTCTCCGCTACTACCTAGAGCTGCTCGAGCGAGAGGATGGAACGCTTGAGTGGGTCGAGTAGCGCTCCGAACTGAAACCGTCGAATGAGTCGATTTACCTATTATCTGGTCCTCACCGAAGATGTGCCGGCCAAATATAGGGTAAAGATTGAGGCTGACATTCCGCTTGTCGCGCTTCACAATTCCATGGAATGTGCAGTTGACGTGCGATATAGTCCCATCCTGCCTGCCTACCTTGTCCAGGATGAGATGCCTCCATCGCCTCCGTCGATACTCACAACAGTCGCTTTCTTTTTCGGAGCGCGACCCTATCAGGCATTGGGAAGGATCAAGCCTGATTTAACCTTGGCCGAGCTTGAGGCGACCTTCTTTACCGAAGGTCTGGCATCGATACTGATGCTCAACTGCACTTGGGAACGAGCCGTGATGGTCAAGAAGCTCATTGGCTGTTCGGCTATGGAGTTCTGGTCCATTCGAGATGGCCAGCTGGCTGCTCCAAAATTTCATCTTGAGTCACAACCGAGTTCAGGGACCGTACCGCCGCCGCTTTCAGCTGTTGGCGATGACGTTCTGGATGTTTACATCGAGCAGATCACCGCCAGCGTCGCAACGCTGTGGGTTTCTTACGGAGCGTATTTTCCAGAGGAAAAACTGACCCTGGTCAGGATATTGCACCTAACAAAAGAGCTGATCGCCCGGCACATTGAAGTGTCCAAAGACAAAACTAGCATAGCTAAATTGCAGCAAGGCAACGCCATTATCTCGGCTCTCGTCGAGATCAGCGCGTCGCTTTCGTATTCTGTCACTCAGGGAACCTCGGGAGCGGTACCCATAATCTCGAACCGTTCGCCGTTCCCACATCACTCACTACTTGGAATAGGCGGTGCAATCCGCGCCCTCACCAAGTTCGCCCGATACGTCGAAAGTGCTTTCAAGAAGCGAAGCGCTGCCTCCATCATTGAGAAACAGTACTCTACCAAAAATGCACCGGTTCCTCACAATATCGCGACGTACGAATCAGGACCTGAATATGCCTTCACGCTATCAGCTGCTGAGGAATTCGACCATGGGGGCGAATTCCACGACGACGATGATGTCCCGCTTCTTGTCCACTTCAGCCTTCGGCACGGATTCAAGGAAACCAAGTTTTCTATAACTGCCGCATCTGAGTCGTTAACTGCAGAATCCCTTCCCGCTTGGACCCTAATGACGCTATCGCACGAAATGATGCATTCGCGGGTACGCGACATCTTTCAGGCCCTTTTCGGTACGACGTGGGAAGACGATAACCCATCATTTCAGTGGGACAGTTTTTATCAGCAGTTTAACGATTGGTATCGGAATGAAAAGAGATCGAACGTCTCATTGGCTGCAGGAATTCGGAACGCGGTTTTGAACTATTGCCTGGCGATGGAACGAGAGGCGACAGCCGGGAAAACCCGACGCGGCGAGAGCGAACTTCAGGTCAGCCGGGATGAGTTCCATACTGCCTATCTTAAGCACAAGCGCCTCGCTACGGAAATATTTGTCCATTTTCACGACTTCTACTTTGCTTACGCCGCCCAGGCGAAGCTCTACGTGATGTCGCTGTGGGCATCCTGGACCACGGTTGCCGCTCCAGTCGCCAGGCCGCTCGAATATCTCGTGCGCACGTTGGTAACAATTGCCTGCGGAACAGGTACGGCTCCTCGCGCAGCTTTCGATGGCGCTGTTGAAATTCTGGAAGAAGGATTAGAGTCGCTGGAGGTTGTCGGTTTTAAATCGGCGCTTTTTGCAGAGGTGCGACGCCTCCTCAAGGAACAACGAGAACAATGTTTTGCGCGTTTCAAACCTGCATACTATCTGATCGATCAGGTCCGCCGATACTTTGCGTCTCGATCGGTAGCGAGTGCGATAGACAGGCTCGAAACGGACCCTTTTGCTGACGGTTCAACAGTCGCGACTGAGTACTCAGCGAGTATTTACGTTTTTGGTGAGGCCGGGAAAGTGGTGAGTCCCATCCGTTACTCATTGAACGCATTAGTTCGTCAATTGTCCGGCGAACCTGCCATTGGCGATCTCCAATGGCTTACAGCCTGGAACAGCATGGTGATTTCGAGCTCAGGAGATCAGTCAAATGTTAATACCTGATTTTTCAAATCAACCGTACATCGCAGAAGTCGTTCGAACGAGCGCTGCCGCGACAGACGTCCTCTCTGCGATCGGACGTTTGCTGGGGGATGAATGGAAGCACGAGAGGGCGACTGTCGACGGCGGCGAGATTTTGGTTTACCACGGGTTCATCTTATCCCCGGAGCGGTACCACAGGGCTGTCAGGACAACCACCAACCCTGATGGTGTTGAAATTCAGATTCCGCGCAGTAAGATCGTCAGAAGCCGCGAACACTACTTCTACGACATATTCGTAGTAAATCGGAGTAAGCATTTTATCATCGCCGCGCCCTTCTATGGCGTAGCTAGAGATTACTTTCCCAAAATAGACCGAGCGCTCGCAGGCAAGCGCATCGTATACGAGACACTCAACATTACGAATATGGTGGTAAAGCTCGGAACTCAAGGGCGTATGGAATTTCCAGGTTCGAACGACGAAGACAATTCAATCATCGTTACCCGTTGCCATCTTGCCTATGACGATCCAGCAGATCGACGTCGAGATCTCGAACAAATACGTCTCACAGGCGCGAACCTGGGAGCGACAGAAATCTACGGCGACCTTGTCCGTCCGGTCATAGATCGCAAAAGCTCTGCGCTTGTAGTTACCCCTGTTCTTTTAGGATTCGCTTTATTCAGCGATGGTGTGAAAAAGTCAGGAGCTACGACTGACCGCCACGGCAATTTTAAAGTATCAGTGGGGCCAGGCCTTCGACAACTCACACGGCTATTCAAATTGCTAGACGGAATTGAGGGAATGAAAACTGTTGTTTCAGTGACGAGCAATGTTCCGATACTCCATTCGGCAGCGATTGAGGCTGCCGAGTGAGTAACTATGGCTACGATGACTACCTGCAGAATCCATTTCTCGCGGTCGATAGAATTGGGTCGTTGCTGAGGAAGGGCGTCCTGCGTCTATTTCTAGGCGCGGGGGCATCGAGCGGGTTCGGTTTGCCAGAATGGAAAACCCTGATCGCCAGGGTGTTGTCGAGAGATACCGACAAAGACTTCATGGACAGCCTGCCGGGGCTTACACCAACGGATCTGACGAAACTGATCAACGATATGGACGACAGCTCGGAAAAATACGTCCGGCAAGTCCACGAGGCGCTATATCGGGACGCGGCTACTTCACTCCTCGGCCAACTGCGGCAGTCACCCTTATTGTTGAGTGTTGCGGCCCTGGTAACGGGTGCTCATCGTGGTCGAATTGATTCTGTGGTCACCTACAACTATGACGACCTCTTGGAGCAATACTTAAGAATGCTCGGATTGGCTGTTTGTCCCCGGGTGAATTCGACGGATCTATCAACCCGCGCGGACGTCGAAATCAATTACGTGCACGGTAGGTTGCCACAAGTCTGGGAAGACTCAGCCTCGCTGCCTTCCATTATTTTGAGCGACAAGTCTTATCGGGCGAAACGTGCACGAATCGACGAGGGCTGGTCGGCCGAGGTTCAGAAGGGGCTGAGCTCAAAAATCGGTCTATTCCTGACTCTATCAGGGGACGATGGTTCGATTCTGGATCTCCTGGAAAGGCTTCAGATCAAGGTGCGGCACACCCCCTATAACGGTTATTGGTTGTTAACGGGAGAGGCGTTCGAGCGCAACAAGAATGGCATCCGTGACGTCGGAATGTGTCCGATTCCAATTCGAAAGGAAGACGTACCGCAATTCATCTTCTCCGTGTGTAAGGCGGCGGCCGAATGACCTTCGGCGACCGGCATGAACCCGGAATTGTCAGGAAGACATCAAGAGGGAGCGGAATCCGGGCACCACGCTGGGGAGGACCGGGCCGTCCAACGCGTTTCCGGCTTTCTGTCAACGGCACTGGAATCGAATCAATAGCTTGCCCACCAGCATGGACGCCCACCCCTTTCGTGATGTCCCTGGTTTTCAGCTGGAGACCTGGAAGGAGGGTCCGACGGGTGGCGATCCCGAACGGCGCGAAAAGTGGGGCGGTCCCCCCGGACCGCGGGCCGGCCCCCTGGCCGGCCCACCGGGCGAAGCCCGGCGAGGCCGCAGGGCGATAGTCAGCGCAACTTTTTTCATGCGTCCCGGTAACGGACCCGCGGGACTGTGTGGTCGAATAACAAGGGTCGCCATTTTCTAAGTAGCCTGAATCTATAGAGTTGCCGGTTTCGGAAGTTGGCGTCCCTTGACACGGCGGTATTCTTTGGCTGGACATGGCCACCATTTTCTTCAGATCCATTCCAAAGCGAGGTACACGCGGGTCCCCAGAACCCAAACCCGGGCCGCTTCCCGGTGCATCGGAGCCGTCCGGCCTTCGGTGCAACCGTCAGGACAGTCGATTCCCGGCGGCGAGGCAAAGCCAAGCAAAGCCGATTGAACCCACTGGCGAACCCAATTCCCGTCGTGACAAATCAACTGCTTCCGAGCAAAATTGGCTTCGTTCTGCCATTTTCGGTTTGCGCCGCGTTGGCCCGGCGCGGGAGGGGCCGCGTCAACGTCGCCACTTCCCGTTACCGGCGGGTCTGGAGGACACGTCCGCTCGCGCTCGCGGCAGTCCCACAGCACCGTCGAGTTGAATGCCTCGACGCGACGGATGTCTGCCGGGCGCGCTCTCAGAGAACCGAGACGCTGAGATTGGCAGGCGGCGCAATCACGATGGAACCGGGGCTGACGGAGATCGCCACGGTCGCGGATGCCGATGCGCCGGCGTTGTCGGTGACGGTCAATCTTGCGGTGTAGGTTCCGGCCTGAGTATAGGTGTGAGAGACGGAGACGCCCGATCCCGTGGTGTTGTCGCCAAAGTTCCAGGCGTAGGAACTGACCGTTCCGTCGGAGTCCGAGGAACCGCTACCGCTGAAGAGGACGGTCAGGGGCGCGGTTCCGGAAGCCGGAGTCGCAGTGGGGACCGCGGTGGGCGGCGCATTCGATATCGCCGGAGGCAGGACAAACAAAGTGATGCTCTGCAAGGGGAGGGTCGCGGTCAAGGTGCCGGCGGTGTAGCTCAGGTCGCTGAGCCGGGCGATGGAGTTGGCTGACGTCAACTGATAGACACGCGCGGCGCCGTTCCCGGAGAAGTTGGCGAGGGAGACGGTCAAGGGTGTGGATCCGGTCAGGTACTTGTTGATGACGATGACCGTAAGCGCGCCATCGGCGGCGCGGAGAGCGGCGAACGCGGAGACATTGTCCGGATTTGGCGCGGCGGCCTTCACGCTGGTTTCTCCGAATGCCGAACGGTTGCCGTCGTAGTTGCGGTAGATCTTGATCGCCTTATAGGTGGGAGTCGAGGCGTCCGGAGTCGTCCAGCGCGCGGCCAGGTCGAGCCCTTCCCTGCCAAAGATGCCCAGGATATCGGCCTGGGTGGTTGCACCGTTGATGTGAGATTCGGCTCCCCAGTTGTACTCGGTGATGCCGATGGGGGTTCCAGGGTAGTAATGCGTGTCCGCCCAGTTTCTGAGGCGCGGGATCAACTTCACCGTGTCGTTGATCCAGGTCGGATCCACGTAAGCGGGATCCCACAGCGATCGCGTGGACCGATTGCGCCTCTGCTGCGTCGAGGTCGAAGTATCATCCGAGAATTCGCCCCCCTGGGGGTAGAAGTGCACGGTGAAGACGTCGAGGGGGCGAAGACCGCCCGCGACGTTGTTCTGCTTCAGTTGAGCGAGCAGCCACGGCAAGTAGTCCGTTCCGCCGTTGGCCGCGCGGTCCGGGAGATTGCTCCAGTTGCCGGTCTGGCCCCCGTACTGCTGGTCGTACCCGCTGAGGAGATATCCACTCCAACCCCACTCTTCCGGCCCCACCACCAAAGCGCCGGGATCGATGCGTTTGATGTGGTTCGAGTAGTCGAGGATCTTGTCCCGGATTTCGGCCATACGGGCGCCCGCCGGATGAACGTCGCGGTGAGTCGAGTGCCAGATACTGGGTTCGTTGTCGAGGATGTAGTAGCGGAGTCCTCCGGCGGAAGCAAGGCCCCAGCGATTGACGATCGCCTGGACCCACTGTGCCTGGAACGACGAGTTGTTGGGGATGTTCGAATCGTTCGGGTCGTTGGTGGTGATGGGCTGGTTGTTCGACCGGAGGATGCCGTTGCCCGCGTCGGGAAACCATTGCCAGTCGTTGCCGGTCTGCTGCCCGTATTTGGCCTGCGAATAGCTGGCGAGTTTCCAGCGGTTCGGGCCCAGTTTGGCCACCCAGTCGATGATGGGAATCGTGATCATCGGCTGAGCGCCGGCGGATTTCGACGTCTGAATGAAGGAGTCACCCCGTTCGCCAGGAGTGCCGCTGGAGTCCCCGATGCTCTCGTAATACCAGTCGTTGGCGCGATTGTCCGCGTTCAATTGCCAGTTGTAGCGGGTCGTGTTATTCCCGCCCAGGCGATGCAGGGGGATGTTCAGTTCCGTGAGGACTGCCGACGAGGCGTAGGCGACACCGTAGATGTTGGGGTTGATGGGGCGGCGATTGGCGGAAGCGTCAATGCTGACGGTGACCGCGGGATTCTGCGCCAGCAGGGGGATGGCACACAACAGGGCAAGTGCGGGGGGACGCATGCACTCTATTGTCAGTTTGCGCTCCCGCGCGAACAATCAGGCATCCTACTGAGGAGGTTGTAAGGAGGAAAAGGGCCGGCAGTTGCAGCCGGCCCCGTTTGTCTTCAGTTGCGGTCGGGCAGGAGGATTACGTCGAACGGGGCGCCTCCCCCTCGATTGTCCACGGCAACGACCGTGCGGATCATGCCTCCCCATGTGGCGATGCGGTGGCTGTCGATGGCGACGGTCTTGGTCCCGGCCACCGCCACACGAGCCTGGTACATCTGGATTGGGACCGCCAGGTAATCCGACGCCACCTTGAAAGGTACGTTCGAGAGCACGGGATTCTTCGCGTCCAGGGCCTCAAACGGCGTTGTCACGTATACATCGACGGCGGGAGCGCCTGGGGCTGCGTGAACAACCCGAAACTTCACCTGACCCGCGACCGGTTCTGCGTTTGAATCCTCGAGCAGCAGGATCGAGAGCGGGTTGTCGCCTCCGGAAACGCGGCCAACGGCAATGACGGTATAGTCCCGGCCCGCAGCCAGTGTTGGGTTGGCCTGTAGCACCGTGGTAGACGTGCCGGCAACGTTCACGCGAACGTCGTAGCTCTTTGCGGGAAGGCTCAGATATTCCGAGAACTCGCGGAATGGAAGAGAGGCCAGAACTTTTGAGCCGTCGACAAGCACGTCCACGGCGGGGGCATCTGGGGATGCATGCATTACCCGGATTCTTGCATTTGGGGTCTGGGCTAGAGCGAGGCTGCCCAGAACGACCAGCGAACACACAACAGCTTTCAGCGTTTTCATCGTTCACTCCAAATTCATGGGGGGTTGAGAGATCGGTCAGGCGCTACTGCCGCCCTGCCTTTATAGATGTCAGCGTATCGAGGCGGATCTACTTTTTTGCAGCGAGCAGTTGGCCGGAGACGCGAGCAAGGTCGGCATAGACGGCGTCGTCGAACATCCCGCTGTGACGCCAAGCCACCTTGCCAGACGGGTCGAGCAGAATCAGATAGGCCCACTTCGGATCCCGATAGCCGAAGCGCTCTTTCCACGGCCCGGTTCCGCCATAGACCGTAATCACGTGACGGTAGTCTTCCTTCGGAGTGCCGCGCCGCATGCCGCTATCGATAAACCAGCGGCCCATGCGAGCCATGCCGCCGATCATGGGAATCTCGAAGAAGGTGGCGCGGGAGTCCTTGCCGAACTCGCTGCGGAATCGCTTGGACCACGCCTCCACGGCAAATCGGGAATCGTAGGTGAAACCGAAGGCCAGAAGGGCTACCTTGCCTTGTGCCGCCTCCGGCAGGACCGCGGCCTCACCGTCGAGGAACTGGCCGCGCAGAAGGGGGAGCGGTTCGCCGACGGTCAGAGCCATCGCGACGCCGGGTATCAACAAGAGAAGGGATCGCATCAACGAGTTGGATGCATCCCCGGCCGGCCCGGATGGATTCAAGTCAGGATAGCTTTGACCGGAGCGGCCGGTTCCACACCCGTCAGACGCTGGTCGAGACCCTGATACTTGTAGGTGAAACGGACGTGGTCGATGCCAAACAAGTGCATCAAGGTGGCTTGGAAGTCGCGGACGTGGACGGGGTCCTTGACGATGTTGTACGAGAACTCGTCGGTCTCGCCGTGCACCACGCCGCCTTTGATGCCGCCGCCCGCCAGCCACAGGCTGAAGCACCGCGGGTGGTGGTCCCGGCCATAATCGGTTGCGGTCAGTTTTCCCTGTGAGTAGATGGTCCGCCCGAACTCGCCGCCCCAGATGACGAGCGTGTCCTCGAGGAGTCCCCGCTGCTTCAGATCCTGAACCAGTGCCCAGCAAGGCTGGTCGACGTCTTTGCACTGGCTGGGCAGAACCTCCGGCAGAATGCCGTGCACGTCCCATCCGCGATGATAGATCTGAACGAACCGTACCCCGCGCTCGACCAGGCGGCGCGCCATCAGCGCGCTGTAGGCGAATGTCCCCGGTTTTCTCGCTTCGGGGCCGTACATCTGATAGACGCTTTCGCTTTCCTTGGACAGATCGGTCAATTCAGGCACCGAAGACTGCATGCGGAACGCCATTTCGTATTGGGCGATGCGGACGCGCGTCTCCGGATCGCCAATCTGGTCAAGCTGGATCTGGTTCAGTTCGCCCAGGGAATCCAGCATGCGGCGGCGCATTTGGGGAGGCACTCCCTCGGGGTTGTTGATGTACAGCACCGGGTCGCCGCCGGAGCGAAGCGCAACTCCGGAATGCTGCGCCGAGAGAAATCCCGCGCTCCACAACCGGGCGGAGATCGCCTGCACGTTGGCCCGAGGGTGCGTGTGGCTGGCGTTCATGACTACGAAGGTAGGCAGGTCGCGGTTCATACTGCCGAGGCCATACGCCATCCAGGATCCGATGCAGGGCTTGCCGGCAATCATGTTGCCCGTCTGGATGAACGTGATGGCCGGTTCGTGGTTGATGGCTTCCGTGTGCATCGACCGGATGATGGCGATGTCGTCGGCCATCTTCGCGGTGTGCGGCAGAAGTTCCGAAAGCCAGGCGCCGCTTTTTCCGTGCTGCTGGAACTTGAAGATGGACGGCGCGATCGGAAAGCGGCTCTGGCCGGAGGTCATGGTGGTCAGCCGCTGGCCGCGGCGGATGGAATCCGGCAGGTCCTTGTCGAACCACTCCTTCATCTGCGGCTTGTAGTCGAATAGTTCGATCTGCGGCGGCGCGCCGACCATGTGCAGGTAGATCGCCCTTTTGACCCTGGGGGGAAAGTGAGGCAGTCCGGCGACGCCGCCGGCCGCTTCCACGCGCGCGGCGGACGCGGCTCGCGCCTCTTCGCCGATCAGGTTCGCCAGCGCGATCGAGCCCAGGCCTCGCGCCCCGCGGGCAAAGAACTGCCGTCTGGTTTCGTTGAGGACGGTGCGGTCGGAAGGGTGCATCGGAAGTCTCCTACTTGGTCAGCGCTTCGTCCAGATTCAACATCTGATTAGCCAGCAGGGTCATGGCGGCGAATTCGGGTTTGGGCAGCGAGGGGTCGGCCTTCGACTCGCCTGTCGCCAGCAACTTTGCCGCGTCCCCGGGGTGCGAATCGTAATAGCGCAGATAGTCCTGATAGGCCTTCCGCGCCACGCCGCGCTCTTTCTCGCTGAACGACCGTGCGATCAGACGGCCGGTCATGAAGTCGAACTGGCGGTCGACGTCGCCGCGCGCGGTGTGCAACGCCATCTGCGCCAGGCTTCGTGCGGCCTCCACGAACTGAGGATCGTTCATGGTGACCAGCGCCTGCAGCGGCGTGTTGGTGCGTTCGCGGCGAACCGTGCAACTCTCGCGCGTCGGCGCGTTGAAGATGTCCATCGAGGCGGGCGGCGCGCTCCGCTTCCAGAACCAGTACATGCTACGCCGGTACAGCTTGCCGCCGGGATCGCGCTTGTAATTCCGGGTGTTGCTGCCGTTCATTGCCACCGCCTCCCAGACGCCGTCGGGTTGATACGGTTTGACGCTCGGACCGCCGATGGTGGGAACCAGCAACCCGCCGGCGGCCAAAGCGTAGTCGCGAACCATCTCACCCTCCATCCGAAATCGCGGGCCCCGCGACAGCAGCCGGTTGTCGGGGTCCTTCTCGATTTTCTCCGGACTCGTGACCGCGGCCTGCCGGTATGCCGCCGACAGCAGAACCGACTTGAAGAGGCGCTTGATGTCCCAACCCGACTCGCGGAAGTCGACCGCCAGCCAGTCGAGCAGTTCCGGATGCGAGGGCGGCTGCCCCTGCGAGCCGAAGTCTTCACTGGTTTTGACAATGCCGGTCCCAAAGATCTCCTGCCAGAAGCGGTTGACCGTGACCCGCGAGGTCAGCGGGTTGGATGGATCGACCAGCCACTGCGCCAGACCTAGCCGGTTGCGCGGCATGGAGGAAGTCATCGGTGGCAGCGCGGCGGGCACCTTGGGTTCCACGCGCTCGCCCGGCCGGTCGTACATGCCGCGCTGCAGGATGTGGGCGAAGGGTGTCGAGTCCTTCTTTTCTTCCATCACCAGGGTGATGGCGCCGCGCTTGCGGATCTCGCGGCGTTCCGTCGTGTACGCGGCCAGTTGCTCGCCCATGCCCTGGTAGGCGGCGTCACGGTGATTCAGGAAGTAGCGCCGCAGCGCCGTGCGCTCCTCCGCGGTGAATCGTTCGGGCGTCTTCTCCTTCGCGGCTTCCATCGCGGGCCAGGCCGCGGCGACGGCAGCCTCCTCTTCGGTGATCGCACGATTGAAGATCCGGAAGTCGGCGATGGTTCCGTTCTCGAAATAGCGCTTACCTTCATTGCCCAGGCGGAGGCGCTGTCCGGTCCAGAGCGTCCCTTTCAGCGTGGTGTTCTGATCGCCGCGTCCCTGTGTCGGAATGGCGCGCCCGTTCCAATACATGGCCAGTCCCGGCTGTTCGCGGCTCCCGTCGTAGGTGAACACCAGGTGGTTCCAGGTCCCCTGTTTCAACTGCTCCAGGTGTCCGGCGCGCACGGTGATCGCCTTGCCTTCGTCACCGGTCAGGCGAAGCAGCGAGACGCGTCCCGAGATTTCGATGGCCCACCCGCGATTCTTGTCCTTCGGGTCGGACTGGCTGGCGATCACGAACGTGTCCTCGTTCTTGGGGAAGAAGAACGACACAGCGATGGAAAAGGGACGGTCGCCGTTCATGAATTCGATGCCGGGAATATCGAGATTCGCGCCTTTCCCGAATCGCAGACCGCGCCTGGAAGGTGTTGTGCCTTCGCCCATGGTGACGCCTTCCGGCAACCGGACGTCGCCGGAGTGCCTCGCTTCGACGCGGTTCCCATCGAACGACAGGTAGGTGAGTTCCGCGCCCGGGTACAGCGGGTCGCGAACGTTCCGGTATTCGGAGCGGCCAAGCCACGCCTCGAACGATTCG
>JBJXGR010000010.1:0-23199 GCA_046160045.1 Bryobacteraceae bacterium | reverse complement strand
CGCAGCGGCCGTTCAGATCACGCGGGTCGACGCAAATGGGGGGCGGGCGGTCTAACAGACAGCAGGACTGCCGAGGTGGGTGAAGCTGTTCAGGATGGAAAGACAATTCGTCCTTCCATCCATGCGGTACCATTTTTCCTAACTCGAGAAACGACTACGCCTCAACGTGCCGGGGCCGCGTATCGAGGTCGGCGCGCACCTCGATGTTGCGTTTCCAGTCCTCCGTAATCGGCCCCTTCATCGACGATGCCCGCTTGCGAAGTTCGTCCATCTCCTCGGGCGTATACGGTTTGAAGTTCTGCGCGATCCGTACATCGTCTTCCAGTTGGCCGATCGTGGTGGCGCCAATCGTGGTGCAGTGAACCGGAAGACTCAGGACATAGCTCAGGCACTCCTTCGCACTGAGCACGCTCAGCAGCTTTGCATTGCCGAAGTTCTTCATGCCCTGGATGCCCAGCTTGCGGTCCACCGCAACCGGTAATGCCAGGCGCTCGAAACTCAGATAGCTCGGGTCGGCGGCATGGAGCGGCATCAGGATGGTGTCGTAGCCCTGGTAGCGCTTCAGCATCTCCAGGTGCACATACGGATCGCGGTGTCCCGTGAAGCCGAAGAACCGGCACTTGCCGGCTTTCTTGGCTGCCTCGAACGCTTCGATCGCGCCGCCCGGCCCGAAGATCGTCTCCACATCCGACATCTCGCTGACCGCGTGGATCTGCCAGAGGTCGACGTAGTCGGTTTTCAACCGCTTCAGGGAGAGGTGAAGTTGTGCCTCGGCATCCTTGCGGGTCCGGCCGGCCGACTTGGTCGTAATGAACACGTCCTTCCGGAACGGCGGGAGCACATCGCCATACACCTCCTCGGACCGGCCATTCCAGTAGGCGTGTGCATTGTCGAAGTAGTTAATACCCAGATCGTACGCGCGCCGCACCACCGCACGGGCTTCGTCCCTGTTGATCAGCGGGAATCGCCCGCCGGCCTGGCCGATCACGGTCAGCGAGACCCCGGTCCTGCCAAAGACCCGCCTGGGGATGTCTCCCGACTTCGCCGCCGCGCGTCCTACTGCTCGCACGCCCGTCGCCGCCACCGCGCCGCCCACAAAGATTCTTCGGTTCATACCATCTCTCCTTCCGGTGCTGTTAGCATATTAGCCGATATGCGCAAAGGCTTGTTCGAAGTCGAGTGTCCCTGCTGCCACTCGAAGCTCAAAGTGGATCCGGAAACGAGGGCCGTCATCTGGCACAAGGAACCAGAGAAACCGAAGATGATCGAAGACCTCGCCGCCGAGGTGGAAAAGCTCAAGGGCGCGGCCGGCCGGCGCGAAGAACTGTTTCAGAAAAGCTTCGAACAGCACAAGGTGCACAACCAGGTGCTGGAGAAGAAATTCGACGAACTGTTCAAACAGGCCAAGGAAAGCCCGGACACGCCCCCGCCCAAGCGGGATATCGATCTGGATTGAGGCCGCGAAACACGCGGTTGCCAATACAGACCATACCGGGGGCGGGCTTCAGCCACGGACCTGATGACAACTCCTCGCTGGAGGTGTCTGTCCGGCGGAGAATCACCAGAATCATCGGTTCAGTTCCCGGACGGCGGGCTGCGGACGCTCTCGTCGTGGGGCTGGAGGATTCACGGTTTGAGGTTCGGCTTCAGTGCGGACGCGCGCTCGCGAAAGCCACAAGGCATGGTCGAAACCGACATTGGCGGGTGATCTTTGTCGTACCTGATGTCTATCCCCCACTCATCGTGGTGGACGGGCGCGCTGAGCCGATGAAGCGCGGCGCTCTGAGGCACGCCGATTCGAACCTTCAGAAGAAGAACCGGACGGCCAGCCAGGCGCTCACGCCGGGAGAGTCCACGCCCGAGCCGTGGTACCGGTAGTTCTTGTTGAGGATGTTCTCAAGCGCAAGGTTTAACTGCCAGCGCTCGCCCAGCGGAAAGCCGGAACGCACGCCGATGGTCGCCCACCCCGCTGTCGACAGGTAGAAGGGGACGCGCGAGCTATCGTCGACCACGCGCACGCCGTGGATCGTCGCTCCGATCGGCAGCACGCGATTCTGAATCTGGAGGAGAGTCTCGCCCGTGGGCCGAAAGACTCCGGATGCCGCATCGGTCTGCACGGCCACTCGCGAGCCGCGAAAGAACGAGGCGATATCGGCCCTGCGGAACGAGGCTCCAATGCGCTCGTCATCGCGGTCGCCGCCGCTCAGACGCGTCTGTTCCCGGGCCGAAGTCATCGAGATTTCTACCCACGGGCGGCGGCCCGAAGGAGTGTAGCGGAGGCGTGCCGCGCCCATGGCTGGAGGCAGGCGGCGGATGTTGCGGTTCGGGAAAAGATCCCGTCCCATGATGTAGCTGTAGTTGCCCTCGAGCGCGAGGCGGCCGGTGATCGGCACACCGCCCATTGCCTCCACGCCGTAGTAGCGGGATCGGCCGTCGTTGACGAACGCCTTCACCGCGCGCGGGTCGATCGCTGTCGCAACCGTGACTAGGCCGTCCTCACGTTGCGCCGCCGTCTGGGCAATGGGCGTCACCGGCAGCCCCGCCAAACTGGTGGGCGCGTTGGCGGCTGGAAAGAGAAGCGTACGGCGAACAATCGGGTCGAAAAGCTCGGCTTCGAAAAATTGGGCGCGTCCGTAGACTCGTCTGGTGCGGACACGCAGGCCAAACTCATAGTTCATCAATGATTCCGGCGCCAGACGGCTGAGCGCCCTCCCTTTCGAAAGGGCTCCTTCGCCGGCATCGGTGGAAAGCAACGCGCCGGCCGGAATCGCTTCAGATGCGGGAACCTCGTACCCGAGGTCGTTCAAGCCAAGCGCGCCAAGGTCGTTCAGGTTCGGCGCGCGAAAACCGCGGCTGATCACCCCGTGAATGCTGAAAGGTCCCGCGACCTGCCACTGCAAACTGCTCTGGAAAGTGACGTCGCGAAACCATTGTGAGGATTCGGGGATGCTCGACGCGCGGTCTTCGACGGTGGCGAATCGAACGCCCGTGACCCGGACGCCGGCGGCGGCGCGTACAGATGGCAGGATCCGGTAGCTGCCCTGCGCGAAAGCGCCGAGATTCTGGTAGCGCGAGTGGTTGGGGTATAGCGGACGCGGGCGTGTGACAACACCGTTGACAGGGTTCAGCACTTCGCGCGTGGAGTCGATGTGCTCGCTATAGATCTCTCCGCCAAAGGAAGCCAGTAGCCGCGAACCGGCATGGGTGGTAGCCTGCCCGGCATACCCGAGGACATTCACGCGCGCGAAGTCGGTGGTGAGCGGGTCGGAAAATGAGAGATTCTGCCGCCGGCCGCCATCCGTCTGGCCGTTGAACGAGAACGTGCCGTTGAGGGAATCCAGCCAACCGAGGCGGAACTTCTCGTATCTCGCATAAAGCCAGTTGAGTTCCTGGGGCTCGAACGTCGAGATGACCCGGCCAAGGCCGCCGAGCAGATCCTTGTACCCATCGACGCCCTCCTGGACGCCTCGCTGATAATGGAAAGTCAGAATCTGGTCTGCCCGCAGCCTTGCCGCGAATCGGCCCTCGACGCCATACTGTTGAAAGCTGCTGTCCTGTTGGCGATCGCCGATCAGGTCGCGGATGGCGTCCGGGTGCATGCCGAACAACCTGCGGTACACGTTGCGGGAATCGACACCGCCACCGGTGCGCAGATCATTGTGGCGGCGGCCGGATAATCCGCCTAGCCAGAAGAAGCGAGGCGTCGAGAGGGCGAGTTGGCCGCTGCCGGTTCCAGACAGGTCGGCGCTGGAACCGCCCAGTTGGAATTGGCCGTGCAGTTCGGGGGAACCGTTCGCCGAAACAAAGCTCGGCTGCGCGGTGTCGACGTTGATGGCGCCGCCCAGCGCATCGCTGCCCCACGCGACGCCGGTCGGCCCCAGAACAGCCTCCACACGCTGTGCTTGGCTTGGCTCCATATAGGCCAGATACTGATTCGGGCCGGAGCGGAACGTCGAGTTATTGAACCGGACGCCGTCCACCAGATTGAGCACCTGGTAACCGGTGAGGCCGCGTAGAAACGGAGACACCTGGCCCCAGGTGCTCTGCTGTAGCAGGATTCCGGGCTCGTTGGCCAGCGCGTGTCCCAGTGTCGGCAGCGGCTGCTCTCTCAGCCGGTCTTCCGCGCGGACGATGGCCACGTGCGGGGACTCGAGACTGTCTTCGGCGATTCCGCGAGTCGTGGGCGTCGCCGAAACCGTCACGCTGCTGTACGCGGATTCTGGCGCCAGCATTACCTCAACGGCGCCCGTCGGCATGGAAGAAATCGCGAGTTCGCGGACAGCAAAGCCCGGCGCGGTAACGCGGATCCGGAATGGAGGTTCCTCCACCGAAGGCCAGCGGAACGTGCCGTCGTCGAGAGTCTGTGTCTGCAGGAGGACGGCCCCGATGCTGGTTCCGCCTCTCAGGGTGACTATCTGCACTGTCCCCCCGGCGACAGGTGCGCCGGATGAATCGCGCACGCGTCCGGTGAACGGCGTGACAGCCAAGGACGTCATATGCAGAGCCACGAGAGCAGAGATGGCCCTGACGATTCGCATAGGAATTAGTCAGGGTAGCAGAATCGGTTTGCTACGGAATCAGGGACTCGTGGGACCTCTGCGTTTGAGGAGTACCCCTGCCTATTGATACAACCAGTCGAGATCGAAGGACGTCATCACCGACCGGCTCAGGTGCGGCAGGCCCGACCCGCCGGCGTTGTAGCCGAGGATCACGCGGTCGCCCACAAACTCCACCGCCGTGTAGCAATACCAGCCTGCGGGATCGTCGGCGATGTTCTTCGCTTTCTGCCACGTCCGGCCTTCATCGCGAGAGATCGCGACCGTCAGCGGCGTGCGCTTGCGGTTCTTGATGTCGGCGCTCACGTTCGAGTGATCGTTCCACACCGCCAGCAAGTCCCCGGTTTCGGGGATGCGCCCGATGGTGGCCGGAGACACCGGTGACAAGAGGCTGGACGGCTCCACCGGCGACCAGGTCTCCCCACCGTCACTGGAATAAGAGTAATACTGGCTGCCCATGCCAGTCCGCATGTACATCAGGACGCGTCCGTCCTTGAGTTCGATGACGCCAGGCTCCTGCAGCCCCGCGCGATCGGGTGATGGGTTCTCCAGCACGGTCTTGCTGCGGCGCCAGGTCTTGCCCTTGTTGTCGGAGAGGTAGGCCATGGCTACGCCGCGGCTGTTGAACTTCGTGGGGTCGTTGGTTTCGTTCCGATGAAGGGCCACCGGCAGAATGATTCTTCCGGATTTGAGTTGATAGGCACGGTCGTTGTTGAGAACGTAATAGCCGATTTCGGGGATGGCGAGGCGGGGCTTGCTCCACGTCTTGCCTTCGTTCTTGGAAATCCGCATGTAGGTGCGGCAATCGAGCATGGAGTTCTTCCGCGCGTAGAACAAGGCAATCTCGCCCGTCGCCAGGCGCAGGAAGTTCACCGACATCACGTTCATGGTGCCTTCGTTCGAGATGAACTTGGCGTCCTGCTGCGTCCAGGTAAGCCCCCCGTCGCTCGAGTATCGGGCGGCGAGGTCGGCGGTAGAGTGGTCTTCTCCGCCGCCCGAGAATCGGGAGTAGACGAAGAGAAGGCGGCCATCCTTCAACTGGACAAAGTCACCCTCGGTATTGCGAGGATTGCCCGGTCCGGGCGGAAGAAGATCGATCGTGACGGGTCCGGCCGCGTACAGGCACGACGACAGCAGAATGATACCCAGGAGTGGAAGCATCAAGAGTATAGATATCAGAAAACCGACCGCGCGGCTACACGCGGAAGTGCGGCCGCAGCATTTCCATCAACTCGTCGAGTTCGCGGACGTCGGCGGCATCCATGCTGAACTTCCGCGTGTTGCGCATCACCACCGTGCGGAAGATGCCGCGCCGGCGCAGGACTTCCTTCTGGATCACGTACCCGGTCTGCCGCTCGAGGACCGCCGTCATCAGATACTTGGCGAACAGTTCCCTCGCTTCCTTCAGCTTCCCTGCGTGATACAGGTCCCAGATCTCGGTTTGAATGTCGGCGAAGCCCGCGCCCGCCATGGTTCCGCCCGAACCCCGGGCCATCTCCTGGTAGAGGTTCATGGCCCCGCCGCCGGTGGACGGGATTAGCCGGTCCTTGGCCTGCTTGACGAACTTGGTGACGTCGTGAGTGACGCGCGAGCCCTCGAGCTTGGCGATCTTGAAGGTCGGCACTTTCTCGGCGAGTTTCAGAAGGAACTCGCTGCTCATGCCGGCATTCGAGACCTGAATCGAAAGTGGCAGTTTGGAGACGGAGGCGATGGACATGAAATAGTCCGTCAGAATCTCCGGGTCCGCAGCGTCATCGCTGGGACCGAGGGCATGCAGGCCGTCGGCCCCGATCTTCTCGGCATGGCGCGTATATTCCATCGCCTCGAACTTGTTGGCGCCGTGCACGCCGATCAGCACGGTGGACCGGCCACGGGCTTCCTTCACCACGGCCTCGGAGAATCTGATCCGCTCGCTGTGCGAGAGGGACTTGGTTTCGCCGGCGCCGGCAGGCCAGACCATGCCGTGAATGCGCCCGCGCGCCAGGAAGTCGGCTTCGCGGCGCAGTGACTCTTCGTCGACCTCGAGCGTGTCGAGGAAGGGCGTCTGCATGATCACGAAGATCCCTTCCCATGTCTTGGCGGCGGCCGAGGCCGGCGAGGCGGAAAGGGCGCCTGCGGCGGCGGCGGAAACACCGAGAAACGCACGGCGGCTGGTATCGGATGAGGACATGACTCTTTCGTATCAGAATTCGCACGAAACCGGAAGCGGTCAGTACCGGCAGGACGCCGGGTCGGCTTTCACATAGTAGCTCTTGAAATTGGTTGCCCTCGGGTCTTTGCACCCGGCGAGGTTGAGCAGTTCGACCCTCCGGAATTCGATGGGGTGGCTCTCACTCTGCAGGGAAATGTAGCCTTCGCTGAGGAGTTCACCGTCACGATTGGGGCCGGGAGGTACGCCCTTCATGCCGCTGCCGCCGATCTGCGGCTTGTCGTATTCGAGCACGGTTCTGGCGTCGACGATGTGGCGGATGGTGGTGTCGCCCAGCACTTCCACCTCGACCGTGACCCACTGGTCGCCGTGATAGGTCTTGGACGTTGAATTGTTGCAGTGCTTGGTGACGAGGGCGCCGTTCATCACGATGTGAGTTCCGGGCGAGCAGACGTTGGCGGTGGTTCGCTCGGTGATGCCGTTGCCGCCCAAAAGCTGCACCTCGATCGAGATGGGGAACTCCTGGTCTTTGCCAATGGTCGCCGGATCCTGGCAGTGAATCATGAGGCCGCTGTTGCGGAAGGCCCACGAGGGGCCGCCTGTCGCCTGCTGGCCCGTGAATCGATACTCCGCGCGAAGACGATAGTACGAGAACTTGTGGCGATAGAAGATGTGGCCGAAGCGGCCTTTGAACTCGTCGTAGCCGTCGTAGGCGACCTTGAGAACGCCGTTTTCGACGCGAAAGGTGTTGGCGAAGTTGTCGGTCAGGTTGTAGCCAGTGATCTTGACGGACCAGCCGGTGAGGTCGCGGCCATTGAAAAGCGGAAGCCACTCCTGGTTGTCGGCCGACGCCAGAGCCGAAGAGATGAGGGCGGCAACAACAATCGAGGGCAATCGCATTGCTCGTAGGGTAGCGCTGTTGTCGCGTGAGGTATAGGGTACGTCATACCGCGCGCTGCTGCGGTTGATAGGAAAGGGACGCCTGGTCGGGGCGCGGGTGGATCAGGCGCCAACTGATGTATCCGATGATGGGCAGGAATGCGGAGATGCCGAACGCCGCCCAATAGAGGTTCTGGTCAAAGAACCGGCCGAACAAGGGCATGAACAGGGCGACGGACGCGCCGAAAGAGCCGGCACCAATTCCGGCAATCAGGCCCGAGTTGGTGGTGGTGAACGTATGGACCGCGTAATTCACCGACGGGAGCACAAAGCCCACGGTGACGAACATGGCGAAGAATAATTCCAGCATGATGAGCCAGAGCGGATCGAGGAAGGGCACGAGTGCGAGCGGAAAACTGAGAAAGACACAGAGGAACATGACGCGGCGGGCGGCAAAGTAGGGGCCGACGCCCTGCCGCGCAAGGCGGTCGAGCCACCAGCCCCACACGAAGTAGCCGACCTCCCAACCGAACGGAGGAATCCACAGGAGCTTGCCGAGATCGGCCTGCGAAATGTTGTGGACCCGGTTGAGGTAGATGGAGGTGCCATAGTTCACAAAGCCGAGCGGCAGGGCGCCGAGGGAGTACGCGAGGATGAATCCCCAGACGCGCGGATCCCCGTAGCGGATGGCCACCGGCCCGGCGTCGGCTTGGCGGGTGGGGCGGGGAAGGCGAATGTCGGCGCGGCGGCTGACGAAGAACCACATCAGAAGCCACGCGGCTCCGATCAGGCCGGTGAACAGGAACGCGGATCGCCATCCCCACCACAGGACGACGGGCGTGATGACGAGCGGGGTGATCATAGCTCCCAGGGATCCGCCGCTGTAGGAGACGGCAATCCCTCGCGACTGTTCGGTGAAATTCAACGTCTGGGTCACGGTGCGGAGTCCACCGGGAAAGGTGGCGCCTTCTCCGAAACCGAGAGCGGCCCGGGCGAAGGCGAATCCCCAGAAGCCGGAGGCCCAGGCGTGGGCTGTGGAAGCAAGGCTCCAGAACGAGACCGCGGCCAGCATTCCCGTGCGCAGACCGATGCGGTCGAGCAGCGCGCCCCACACCGGATTGCCCAGCATGTAGAAGACGGAAAAGGCCGAAACGATGAGGCCGTAGTCCTGGGCGCTCAGTCCGGTCTCCTCGAGAATGGTGGGAGCGAGCAGCGCGAGAGTGTTGCGGTCGACGTAGCTGATCAGAGAGACCAGCATCATGGACGCCGCGGGTATCCAACGTGATACACTAGCGTGGATCATACAGGAGCCAGTTGACATAAGGGATGCTGCTCGCCAGGGAATTCGTAGCCTACTTGTCCCGTCAGGTGGTCGGCAAGCTGACACCCACCTTTGTCGAGACCCCCAATCCGCAGGTTCTGATCGAAATCACCAACAACCTCCTTTTGGAGGAACTGGAGATGGAGGACCGGCTGAACGACGAGGTGCGGGACATTCTGGAGCAATATAGCGATTATATGCGGCGCGAGTCCGTAAGCTACCAGGAGATGTTCCGCAAAATCAAAAACACTCTGATCGCGCAGCGGAAGGTGATTCGGGCGTCGGGACGGGACACGGGTGACGGCATGAAGCTGTCGCGCGACAAGATCACGGACATTTCGCATAAGCTGATCGCGTCTCTCCGGAAAGCGAAGCAGGTCCGGTTCCGCAAGGACCAGAACGAGGTCCGACTGGAGGTTGTGCGGCTGGTGAGCGGCATACTGCAGACCGAAGAGCGCTCCGATAAGGCGGCCCGCGACAAGATCCGCACGCTGAAACGGAGCGTCCCCGAAGGCAGCGAAGAGTGGGATCTGCTGCACCGCCGGTATTACGCCGAGGAGCTGAGGAAACTCGGCATTGATACCGGGGCCAGCGCCTGAAGACTCCCGTGCCGACCTCGGTCCGCATCGTTGTGGTGGGCAGCCTGAACATGGACTTCGTCGTTCAGGTGGAGCACCTGCCGTCTCCGGGCGAAACCGTTCTCGGGCGCGGCTTCCAGATGATTCCCGGCGGAAAGGGAGCCAACCAGGCGTACGCCGCCGCCCGGTTGGGCGGCAGCGTGGCGATGATCGGCCGCGTGGGATACGACCTGTTCGCGGACCATTTGAAAGCCAGTTTATCGTCGGCCGGGGTGGACGTCTCCGCGGTGCACGCGAGCCGGGGCGAGCCCACCGGGGTGGCGCTGATCTGGGTTGACCGGTTGGGACAGAACTCGATTGTCGTCGCCGCGGGCGCCAACGGGGACCTGGGCACAGGCGACGTGGAAGCGATGCGCAGTGTGTTTCGCGGCGCGGGATGGGCGCTGCTTCAACTGGAATCGCCGATCCAGACGGTCGAGGCCGCGTTGGGAGTGGCCCGCCAGGAGGGCTTACGGACCGTCCTCGATCCGGCGCCGGCGCAACCGTTGCGTCGCGAACTGTTCGAGCATGTGGATATCCTGACGCCCAATGAAAGCGAGGCCCTGCTGCTGCTGGGACGGCCGCCGGCCCGAGTCTCGGTCGAGGATTGTCCGGGGCTCTCCTCGCAATTGCGAAGCCTGGGTTGCCGGACCGTGATTCTCAAGCTGGGCGACCGCGGCTGCTACGTCGAGAGCGACGAGATCTCGCGGCACATTCCTTCCTTTCCCGTCGAGGCGGTGGATTCGACAGCTGCCGGGGATACCTTTAATGCGGCGCTGGCTGTGGCGCTGTGCGAGGGACAGCCGATGGACCAGGCGGCTCGATTCGCCAACGCGGCCGCGGCGATTTCCGTGACCCGGATGGGCGCGCAAGCGTCCGCGCCCGGACGCGACGAGACCATGGCTCTCCTGTTGCCCTAGCGGTTCACTTCCAAAGATCGGTGCGGAGCCGCAGATACCATTCGGGACTGGTGGCCCCCGGCGGCCTTTTTCCCGAGCAAAGATCGTCTGCGATCCGCGCGTCCGCGGAACGGCGCTTCCTGGCAAAGGCGATATCCTGCGCGGCGTTCCGTGCAACCATCCCGCGGATCGTGTGCAATCCAGCGCGTTCGTCGGGGCTCTGGGCCTGTTTCGACTGGCAAAACCGGCGCCGCCATTGAGAGAAGACGGCGGCATCCAGTGGTTGATCCACTGGAGGCAATTGCAGCGGACCCAGCGCCGGTTTCGGCACAACCGGCTCTCCAATACGCACTTCCGTCGGAGCGATGATCCACCGGTCGGCCCAGTTCATTTGCACCTCCAGCCGTATTCGTTCCGGGGTGGCCAATGCGGGGACCCACACATCCAGCCAGAGAACAACCGCTGTCTGGCCAGGAACCGTGGCGGTGGTAGCCAGGTCGAACACAAAGGGTTGGGGGACGGCATCGAGCCGGTCGGGAATCCAGCCTTGCGGACTTTGCGAGAACGACGCTTTGTACAGCGAGCATCGGACCGTGTCTTGCGGATTCTGTCCGATGTGAATCGTCACCGGGCCTTGTTTGGGCGGGCGGACGGCGACGAGAAACGAGGAGAATGCGCCGCGCGCGACCTGCGGGGAGAGGATCTCCCTCGAAGCGGCCCCTCGGTCGGCGGCGACGATCTGGCCGAAAGGATCCACCCGCTGCAACTCGGAAAAAATCCGGACGGTCTGGGCGGGAGCGGTGACCGGCAGCCACAACGCGATCGCGAACAGAACAACGCCTCGTATCACGCGATCAGTTTATCCGACGCGCGACCAGGACGGCAGAACCGGTTGCCTGGGATGCGCCGGCAGGGAGGCAACGACGGGAGGAGTCGTCTCGACGCCCGGCTGCCTGGCCAGGGCCGAGAGGTTCTGAGCCAGTTGGAGCAACTGCGGGTCGACCCTGAGAGAGGGGCGTAGGAACGGGAGTCGCTCCAGGAGCTCATCGCAGACCAGTCTGGAGAACGGAATGAGGCTGTGTGTATTGCCCATCGACTCGACACGGAACCGGCAATCCATCCAGTGTTGTTCCCCTATGACAACGCGCAAGACACAAGGCGCGCCGCCGAGCGCGCCGCCGTCATCGGCAAAGCGCTCGTTCATGAGGTGCATCTGCACCCGATCGACCCCCAGGATTCGAGCCGTCTCTCGGATAGCCTGCCAGCAATCGAGCGGGGTGGCGGCGCGGCGGAGCGATTCCCTCAGCTGTCCCAACTGGATCTGCTCGATCATGATCCGCCGGAGGAGGCGTCCTCGCAGAACTGAACCCACGGCGTCGAACTCCACATAGCGAAGACTGCGGACACCCCATGCCATGACCACGCAGAAGGCGGCAAACACCGCAGTCGAATAGTGGTTGTCGAGGGCGCTGGCGATGAGCGAAGAGAAGGCGCCGATCCCACAGATCGCGTAGAGCACCAGCGCGACGGCGCGGGGAGTGAGACCGCGATCGAGCAGCCTGTGATGAATGTGGCCGCGATCTCCGCTGAAAATGGGACGCCCGCGAAGGGCGCGGCGCGCAATCGTCAGCAACACGTCGAGAATCGGGATTGCGAGGACCATGAGGGGAGCGGCCATTCCGACGGCCGTGACTGCCTTCTGGCTCCAGAGTGCGCCGAAGGCGCCCAGCAGAAACCCGATTAACAGACTGCCGGAGTCTCCGAGAAAGATGGAGGCCGGAGGGAAGTTGTATCGGAGAAAGCCGAGAAGGGCGCCAGCCAACGGGGCAGTTGCGAGTGCGAGGAGAAAGGTGTCCTTGAGAAAAGCGGCGCCAAGGGTTGCCAGCGTGGCGAAAAGCCCGAGACCGGCCGCCAGCCCGTCGGTGCCATCAATCAGGTTGAAGGCGTTGGCGCATCCGATCAACCAGATAATCGTGACCGGCAAGCTGATCCACTCCGGAAGACCGAACCCGGCTACACCCAGGATGCGCGCACCGCCGAGCCACGCCAGGATTGCGGCCCCCAGTTGTCCGGCAAGCTTTTGTTTCGGTCCAATATTGTAGAGATCATCAACCATGCCGGTCAGGAAGATCAGCAGCACGGCGGGCATGAGGCGCCACATTGCCGGCAAGTGCTCCCCCAACACTGGTCTGCCTGCGAGTGGAAGGACCAGCATGGCGATGAGCGAGAGAACATAGGCAACAGCGATCGGAATGCCCCCCACGCGAGGAATTGGCTTGCCATGCAGCTTGCGCTGAGCGTCGGGCCGGTCGACCAGCCCGGCTCGCAGAAAGGCATCCCTGCAAATCGGTGTTAGCGCAAGACTGACCGCAAAGGAGATGGCAAGCAAGACCAGTATCGAAACCAAAACGACACCCCCCTATCGGCGATCCTGGATCGTCCGCTGCATCGGCGACTTGAACCGAGCGTCGTGCGACCTCATTTCATCCATCGTCCACAAACGGTCTCGACGTTAGACTCGCACTTGACGGAAGCCGAGAGCACGGGATTGTGAAGTGCGCCCGGCGCACGACCTGTCCGGAGGAAGCCGGCAAGTGCTTCCAAAAGGCCTGGTACTCGCGACAGCCGAGGTGAAGCCTTTGACTGAAGCAGTTCCGAATAGAGTTGCTCCGTCGTCCGAATGAGATTGTTGACGTCGAATCGCATTGCCACTGAAAGGCAGGCGGAACTCATCCCTGCCAGCCGGTCAGGACGGGCGGAAAGCGTTTCGAGCGCTCGCACAAACGAATCTGGTTCGGCGGAACAAAGGGCGGCGTTCTCGAACCAGGTGACGCCCGAATCGTGAACCGGGGCACCCTGAACCATGTCCGCCACGCCGCCGGCAGGAGTCGAGAGGAATGGCCGGCCCGCCGCCATGCCCTGGATCAGCGAAATGGGAGTTCCTTCGTTTCGCGATGTCAACAGAAGCAGATGGCATCGCTGAATGACGGGTGCGACGTCCTCCCGCCAGCCGAGGAATTCGCAGCGATCGGCTCCGCATTCGCGCTGCAGGGAATCGACCAGGGCACGCTCCGTACCATCGCCAGCGATGAGGAAACGGACGCGCGGCAACCGCAGCACGACCTTCCGGACGACCGCGCAGAGCAACGGGACATCCTTCACCGGGACGAGGCGGCCGAGCCATCCGACGGTCAGTCCGCGGGCGGGATCGTCCGAAGCCGGCCCGATGCTGCGCCACGGAGCGAGATCCAGTCCAAGAGGCACAACTCGCACCTTGTCGGACGGCGCAACGCGGAAGCGGCCGGAAATCTCGTCGGCCTGCTGGGGCGAAAGAACGCAGACTGCGTCCGAGAGTCCCGCCATCAGCCTTTCCACCAGGAGAATGATCTGGTTGAGCGGGGCAGGAAAGTAGCCGGAGAGGACGTTTCCATGAAAGGTGTGCAGAACGACGGGAACGCCTGCCAGGCGGGCGGCGAGACGACCGAGCACGCCGGCCTTGGCGGTGTGAGTGTGAACAAGATCGGGGCGCTCGCGCCGAAACAGACGATAGAGATGCCACAGGGCGACGGCATCCTTGTGTGGCGCCACGGCACGCGTCATGGCCGGAATACGGCAGACCCGGTCGGTCGGCCGCAGGAGGTAGGACATGTCCGCCTCACCCTTTCCGCAGGAGCCGGCAACCAAGGTCCAGTTACGGCCAAGGCTGGACATCTCACGCAGCAGCAGCACCGCCTGCACGGGAGGGCCTCCAGCGCCAAGACGTGTGAGAACGGTCATCACCTTGGGCTCGGCCGGCTCGGAGACGCGCGACCCGCCGCCACCGGCGAATCCGACCGGATTCCGGAGCGAGTCCCGCGGCGCGCCGGCCTTCTCGCCTTTGTAACGATCGGAACTCACGCTTCCGCTCCATGAGGACGGTAATACTTGCGATAGTGGCCGTAGTAGTAGTAGCCGTCGCTCATCTCCTTGTGAACGCCATTGAGGACCAACCCGACGACGTTGGCGCGGAGCCGGTTGAGTGTCGACAGGGTGCTGGCGATCGCTTTCCGGCTGGTCTGGCCCGCTCGGCCCACTACAACAACGCCATCGACCGAAGCGGCCATATGGAGGCATTCGGCGAAGCCCAGCAAAGGGGGAGCGTCCAGGATGACCAGATCGTATTCGGCGGTGGCTTCTTCGAGGATTTCCATCAGACGCTTCTCGATCAGATCGGAGGCGCGACGCAGAAGGGGGCCGGCGGTGATCACGTCGATGTCGGTGGTCCCTTCGATCTTCGTGATGGCCTCGCGCCACGGCATGTCGGACAGGACGACGTTGGTCAGGCCGATGGAGGCGGAGATTCCCAGCTTGCGGTGCACGCTTGGCCGCCGCAGGTCGCCGTCGATGAGTAAGGTTTTGCGATGCTGTTCGGCATGAGCCATCGCCAGCCGGACCGCGATCGTGGACTTGCCCTCGCCCGGGGCCGCGCTGGTAATCAGCAGGGAGCGAAGCCGGCGGTCAAAATCGGCCAGCAGGATCGAGTTCCTCAGCGTGCGAATGGCCTCGTCGTAGCCCGAGGCGTCCGGTTCAGAACTCGATGCCCGGACGAGTTCCTGGTCTCCGGCGACAACAGGAGGCAGGCTCCGCCAGTTCTTGACGACAGGCAGGCTGCCGACGACATCCGTCGCCAGGACCCTCATGGCCTGTTCCGGATCCCGGATGGTGTTGTCCAGCACGTCAGTGACGAGCGCTACCGAGATGGCGAGGAGGAGCGAGGCGAAGAGCGCCAGCAGCAGATTCAGCTTGATCCTCGGGTAGATTGGCTCATTGGCGGGGCGGCCCACATCCGCGATACGGATAGCACTGTTCTGAAAACTGGCGTTGATGCCGGCCTCCTTGATCTTGCGAACGAGTTCTTCATAGAGCTTCTTGTCCGCTTCCGCCTCCCGCTTGAGGGTCTGATATTCCAGGGATCGCGAGTTCAGCCGATCGAACTCCGCTTTCTGCTCGCCAACCGCGGCACGGAGCATCTGCTCCCGATTCAAGGCCTGGCGGTATTCCACGTCCACGCGACGCGCGGTGTTGTCCCGCGTCGACTGAAGCATACGAACCGTCTCGGCCAGTTGCGCGGCGGCCTTCTTATGCTCGGGATGGTTCAAGCCGAAGTGGGCCTGCACTTCGGCAAATCGGGTTTCCGCATCGTTCACTTTCTCGGTCAGCCTCCGCACAGACTCGCCTTGCGAGGAGACCTGGGCCGCTTCCATCGATCCGGAGCGCACGGACTGGTAGGCCGCTTCCTTGTTCACGCGTTCCGCTTGGGCGGAGGTGTACTCGGTATTCAACTGCAAGAGGCGGGCCGAGATGATGCTGGTTTTTTGCTCGGGGTTGATGACATTCATCTCCCGCTCGAACTGCAGCAGGGCGGCGGTCGAGGTTTCCACCTTCGCCTTCAGCTCTTCGAGTTGTTTCTCCATGAAGGATGAGAGTCCGACCGTGGATCGATAACGGATATTAAAGGTGTGTTCCAGGTAGGAGTGCGTGACGGCGTTGGCGACATCCGCCGCGAGGCGTGGATCGGTGGACCGATACCCGACCAGGATCAAATAGGTATTGCGCGGCCGCTCGACACGAAGTTGTCTGAGCACAACCGGCGCCTCGCGGTCTTCGTCGGTAGTGGGCTGCCCGTCGTCTTTGTCGGCTTCCAGCAAGCGGTATTTCCGGGCCACCGGACGAAGAACGGAGTCAGACTGGATGAGCTTGATCTGAGTGGCGAGGAACTGATCGCTGTCGTTGGTGTTGCTGCGAGTCGAGTCCTGACCAATGACGCCCGTGGGTATCTGGCGGTCAACATCGATGGTCGCCACCGATTCGTACACAGGTTGCAGGCGCGAAGAGGCGATCAGGGTCGCGATCATGCAGGCGGCAACGAAGGCCGCAATCCGCCAGCGGTGCCGCTTCAGGACCCACAGATGGTGCTGCAGCGGGACGGAGGTGTCTTCCGGCACGGGCTCAGGCGCCGCGAACGGCGAGAAACGGGTCGCGTCAGGAGTTCGCACCGGCTCCGAAAGCACCGGGAGATTTCGGTTGAGTTCTTCAGGCATCACAATTCCTCGTCAAATGTTGGAACGCTACCCGACCGGCCGCTACCGTCAGCGGAGAACCAGGGCGGCGGCGCCGGCCGTCGTTCCGAACAGCACCAGGCGCTCGATGGTAGTGAGAGCGGCTCGCCGGCCGGAGTTGTCCGGCACGTAGACAACATCATTGGCCTGCAGGGGTACATCGGGAGCCTTGCGATCGAGGATCTTCTTGAGTTCGACCGGGATCTCGTTCTTGGATGTGGAGCCCGCCTCGCGGCGGTAGATGAAAGCCTGCTTGCCCGCGAACGGCGTAAGTCCTTCGGAGAGAGCCAGCATTTTCAAAATGCTCGAGTCGGAGTCATCCCGGAGAGGAAACGATCCGGGCTTACGGACATTGCCCACGACGAACACCTTCCCGACTTCAGGGACCCGGATTTCCTCTCCTCCGTGCAGCGAGACGTTTAGCTCCGCATCGGCTGCGTCGATCAGCCCTTTGACGGGGATCCGCTGAACAAAGGGTGGAACCTTCTCCTTTCCCGGCGCAGGCACGGACGGACGGCTGACCAGGATCTCCGAGCCGGCATCGGAAGCGAGGCCCTCAGCCCGGGATAGCGCCTCGAGCAGGGTCACGGTGCCGACCGCCTGAAACGTCACGGGATGCCGCACCGCTCCGGCGACGCTGATCGGGCGGCTGTGATACTCCACGATGGTCACAGTGACAAACGGATCGACAATCAACTGCTCCGTTTTCAGTGCCTCGGCGACAGCCGATTCCAACTCAGCGGGAAACTTCCCCGAAGCCTGGACGAACCGCTTCATCATCGGGAAACGAATCGTGCCGTCGCCCGCCACGCGGATGGTGCGGCTGAATTCTGGCGAATCGTACACTGTCACGCCGATCAGGTCGTTTGAACCGATCTTCTGGACAGGCAGATTGGCGGGAATGCTAGTTGTCGTGACTTCCGGTGCGACCGCCGGACGCGTCTGCGGAAATCCAACCGCAGCGAGCGTGAGCACGAACCAGATGCGTGCCATACTCATTGAAGTAATCGGCCATTGTGGGGAAAACTTGTGGGTGATTCGGCGGTCGGCGCTTAGCTATCAGCGGTCAGCTATCAGCGGTCAGCTATCAGCGGGCAGCCTTTTGGTATACTCCCCTGCCAGGCGGGATAGCCCAACAGAATCCGGCCAGCGGTCGGATTCCGGCTTTGATCTCCATACGGTTGTTTTCAGCCATTGACCGCAGCTTTCAGCCTTGGCGCTTATCTTTGCTGAAAGCTGAGCGCTTCAATGAGCCAGCGCTGCCGCGAGGTCGTCGGCAAAGCGCCTCAACGCTCCTACCTGTTCCTCGGAAGCGGGCTGCTCGTGGTCCTTGGCAACAAAGACGGCTTTCTCTCCGCGCCACAACAACAGGGCTAAACCGTGCTCGGTGACCAGGGCCGGACAACCAATGGACCCAAAGGCGTCGCCGCGACGCTCCACCAGCGAGACAAACCCCTCACGCATGAAGAGGAAGTGATTGGGAAGACTCGCTGCCGGCACAAGTTCGATCCCCGCGGCCGCCAGCTTTTCCAGTTGTGGGATCACGGCGGCTACATCTTGTAACGGCCCATGTCTTCGTCCGGAAGACCTTCGAGCCAGCGCCGCAAATCCTCGTTGTTGATCCGGTCCGTGGTTGCCGCCGAGAGCTTGGAGGACTTCAGAACCGCATCCTCGACATAGATTGGGCAATCCAGCCGAAGAGCCAGGGCCAAGGCATCGCTCGGACGGGAATCGACGCTGATGAGCTGGCCGTCGCGCTCCAGCCAGATGACGGCATAGAACGTGTCCTCGCGCAGTTCGCTGACCACGACTTTTCGGATCCCAGTATTGAGGCCGATCAGCAGGCTCTTGATGAGGTCGTGCGTCATCGGGCGCTGGGTGGTCACCTTTTCGATTTCCAACGCGATCGCGTTGGCTTCATAAATACCCACCCAGATCGGCAGGACGCCATTCCCGTTGACGTCCTTCAGGATGACGATGGGCATGTTGGTGACCGGATCCATCATCAGGCCGCGAATTTTCATTTCGAGTTCCACCGCAGACCTCCCTCAGATTTCATTAGAGCACACGGCTCAGGAGGGAACCGCCTCCCCGACCAGGGAGTTCGGCCCGCTCCGCGTCACCAGTACCAGCAGGTACGAGCCCAGCAGTGATTCGCCCCCTTCCGCATGCGTGAAATTGAGCGGCCGGTTCTGCGAAGTCCGGCCAATCCACTGGCCCAGGGAGTGATTCCGGCCCTCCACCAATACCTCCTGAATGGAGCCGATCATCTCGGAGTTGCGGCGGATCTGGATGGAGCGCTGGCGCTCCTGTACCGTCACCAGGCGGCGCTGCTTTTCCTCGTCGGGGACAACGTCGGACAGGCTGAGGGCGGAGGTATTCGGCCGCGGCGAATACTTGAAGCTAAAGATGGAATCGTAACCCACGCCGTCCAGGAGTCGAACCGTGTCGAGAAAATCCTCCTCCGTCTCACCCGGGAAGCCGACGATGATGTCGGTGCTCAGAGCGATGTTGCGCGGAGAGCGCTTGAGCCAGTCGATGCGGCGCATGTACTCGTCGCGGGTATAGAGCCTCTGCATTCGTTCGAGCACCCGGTTCGATCCCGACTGCACCGGAAGGTGGACCTGATTGCACAGGGTTTCGTGATCGTTGATGGCGTCGACGATGTCCTGCCCGAAGTCGCGCGGGTGGGACGTGGTGAAGCGGACGCGCCGGATTCCGGGGACCTGGGCTACGTTGCGCAACAGCGTCGCGAAGTTCCAGCCGGCCGGAGAAGGGTCCCGATAGCTGTTGACGTTCTGGCCGAGCAACTGGATCTCACTGTAGCCGGCGCCGGCAAGCTCGTACGCTTCCCTCATCACGCTCGCGCTCAGACGGCTGCGCTCCGGGCCGCGCGTGAACGGAACCACGCAGTAAGCGCAGGATTTGTCGCAGCCTTCAATGATGGTGATATAAGCGCGGTGCGGATTGTCCCTACGGGTGAGTGGGGTCTCAAAGGCGTCCTCCGTGTCGAGACTCAGGCCTGTAACCCGCCGGTCGCCAGCTTCCAGCCGCACCAGCAACTCCGGCAACCGCCCGTAGCTGGCCGAACCGGCCACCAGGCTGACGTGCGGCGCGCGCTCGAAGATCTTCTCGCCCTCCTGTTGGGCCACGCAGCCCAGCACCGCGAAGAGCTTGCCCTTGCCCGCATCCCGCTTGAACTGCTGGAGGCGGCTGAAGACCTTCTGTTCCGCTTTGTCGCGAATGCTGCAGGTGTTGTAAAAAACGTAATCCGCCGTCTCCGGTGTTTCCACCTGGGAATAGCCGCGGCTCACGAGCGTGCCAACGACCTTCTCCGAGTCGTGGGCGTTCATCTGGCAGCCAAAGGTCTCGATGTAGAACTTCTTCACAAGGGACATTATACGGCGCTGCCGACTGGCTGCCGCCTATTTCACCAGCGCCATCAGCTCGCCGGTCTGCCGGAGGAGGTTCAGCCGCGTGCGTTCCACTCCATATTGCGCTTCATAGTAGGCGATCCACTTTTCGTTTTCGGCGAATCGCGCTTCTTCAATCAGCTTCAGCGACGCGCGGCCTTCCGTGTACTGCGCCAGCAGAATGGAGACCTGTTCGCGCGCCACCTCCAGATCGAGTTTGCCGACTTCACCCGCGCCCTCGGCTTCCTTGATGTCGCGCCACGCCTTGCGAACGTCCAGGCTGATCTGGTGCCGAATCGAATTCCGCTGGACGCGGAGCTTGGCAGCGTTGATCTCCGATTGCGAAGAGAGGGCGGAGACGGCCGGTCCCACCATCACCGGAATCTGGAACGACATTCCCAGCAGGTAGTTATGCCGCTGAAACGAACGGAAAAAATCCTCGTAGTTGTTGAATCGCGCCAGCAACCCGTATTTGGCAATCAGGTCCACGCGGGGCAGGCGGGCCGCCTTCTGCGCCCGGATATCCAGGCCTTCCGCCATCAGATCGGATTCAATCTTGCGCAGGTCCTTGCTGGCTCTCAGGGCCAGTTCCACCGCCTGATCCTCCGATTGAGGAAGCGCGACGGCATCCCGGAGTTCCTCCATCGGCTGCACCCGGTCGCCGGCATCCATCCCCAAGCCCACCGCCAGCTTCGATTGCGCCTGCACGATGTCGGATTCGATCATGGTCACCCGCTGCCGGGCGCGGGCCACGGTGTAGCGGGCGCGTTTGTTCTCGATCTCCAGTTCGCGTCCATCGGCCACGCGGCCGGCCACCGTGCGAGCTACCGTCTCCAGGCTCTCCACCTGCTTCTTGGCCACGGCGAGTTGCTTCTCCGTCCGCTCGGCGTCCAGGAAAGCCGAAGCCACACGATACACAACTTCATCCTGCTTGGACGCCGCCTGGATCGTGGCGCCGCGCGCCTGCTCCTTGGCCTTGGCCACAGTGTACGATTGTGGGCGATTGTAAATGAACTGATTGGCCTGCGCCTGAAACACGCTGGGAGCGGCTCCTTCGATGCTGAGCGGAAAGCCATTGTTGTAGGCGAGGCCGCTGCCCACGGCGATGCGCGGGGTGAACGGGTCGCGGGCGATGTGCACACTTTCGGTGGCGGTTCGCTGATCGAGCCTCGCCAGCGCGAGATCCGGATTCTGCTCGATCGCCCGTTCCACGGCCTGCCTGAGCGTCATCTTGTGGATCTCGCCCATGAGTGGCAGGACCAGCAGGAGTGGCAACCCGATGCGACGGAGAATCATACCCTGATTGTAGAGCCGAGCCGCGGGCTCAACGGACGCCATGTCGGAAGCCAGCATTTGAGTCTTTTCCCGCCTTCATTGTCGGGGGAGGGGACGGAGGAGGCGGGCGCCGGTTTTTCCAAGTGATTGGGGGGGACGAAATATATTTATACGACCATTGTGAACTGAGTGATTGACAGGCTGGAATTCAAGATCATTCGGCGCTGCGAGAGAGCCACGCGGAGACGGGAGTTTGGTAGACACGCGTGAGAGACTGTTGGCGGGTAATCGAAAACGATGCAGGAACCCAAATGTACGACATGCCGGCACCCGGAGCGGAACGCGATGGAAATGACGCCGATGGAAGGGACGAATCGCCGGGTAGGGTGGTATGAGGTGTCGAAGAGCGCACTGTCGCGACACCGGACCGAGCACCTGACCCGTGAACTGGCGGCGGGGCGAACGCGGACCGAGGAGGACGCGGAACGGCAGGACGAATTGCTCCAGAGGTTGGACTGGATGCGGGAAGTGATGACGGTGATGTACGGGCGGCACGAGCGGAAGAAACCGCGGGTGGCGCTGGAGGCGATGAAGGAACTGTCGCGGCTGTGGTCACTGGAGGCGGGACAGAGGAAGGCGGCGGGCGGTGGCGGAGAGCGAGCGCGAACGGCGGCTGGAAACGGAACGCTACGGGAAGTGCTACGGCGGTTCCCCGGGGCGGAGGAGGCGCTGATCGAGGTGGCGGAGCGGATCGCGCGGGAGGATGAGGAGAAACGGCGGGCGGCGTGACTGGACGAAACTCTCTCCGGGGGGACACCCGCTCTGCGGAACGGTGATGTAGTCCGCGACCGGGTCAGCCATTGAGCTTTGTCGAAAAGGGCTGGACCGCCGCGCGGCTTTCGCGTAGACCGCCCGGCTCACCGGAAAATCCGGGGGCGCTGCCGGAAATCGGAACCACGGTCTTTGACCCCGAGTGGAGGAACCATGGAGGAACCATGGTCTTTGACCCCGAGTGGCGTATCGGCCAAGAAACTGGAACCTTGGTCTTTGACCCCGAAAAGGGTGACCCGAAAAGGGTAAATCATCATAGGTAGAGGTTGTTTTATTCCCCCGAGCGTCCGTCTCGGTCAGCTTTTGCCCGAACGCGTTGAACGTCGCGTTCGTCGTCCGCCCCTCCGGATCGGCGTAGGAGGTCCGGTTGCCGTAGGCGTCATACCCGTAGCTCGACGTGTTCGCCCGCGCGTCCTTCATGGTCAGCGGCAGCCCCTGCGGGTTGTAGCTGAAGTCCGCGATCTGCCCCAGCGAATCCGTGATCGTCTTCACGCGGAACGAAGCGTCGTAGGTCACGGTCTGCGTCTGGCTGAGCGCATTGGTGACCGCCGTCGGCCCGCCGTAGGCGTTGTACGTCACCGAATCGATCTGGTTCAGCGGGTTCTTCACCGACGTCCGGAACCCGTTCGCATCGTACGTGTAGGTCCAGGTCTTGCTGAGCGGATTAGTTTCCGTCAACAGGTTATTGTTCGCATCGAACGTGTAAGTAGTCGTCCGGTTGAGCCCGTCGACGCGCCGCACCACGTTGCCCTGCGCATCGGTCTCGATCACCTCCACGCCCGTGTCCGGATACGTGATCGTGGTCGTCCGAGCCGCCACGTTGTAAGCGTAGCTGGTGGTCCCGTCGATATTGGTCACCGACTGCAACCGCCCCGACCCATCGTAGGCCGTCGTCGCCGCAGTCACGCCGCGCGGGTCTTTGTCTCGCGCAGCAGGTGGCCAGTGTCGTAGAAATACTGCGCCGCCGTCGCGATCGACGGGTACGTCACCGTCGAAAGCTCGCCCGCCGCGTTGTAGCCGTAGAGGTACTCTTCGGAAACCTGGGGACGTCCGAGCGCCGGGATAAACCGGCATGTTGTCGGGGATGAAAGAGCCCTACAAGAAAGGAGTAGCGATCCATCTTGACCTCGAGTCTTGCGGCGGTCATCGCGAGGTGGCAGC
>JBJXGR010000009.1:0-23220 GCA_046160045.1 Bryobacteraceae bacterium | reverse complement strand
AGGAAAGCAGGGTCCCGATGGCCGGTCGATGGATTCGGACATCGTTTTTCGGCGGCAGGTGATCGGTTCGATCCAGGTGGCAAATCGGCAGACAGCGTACACAAATCGCGAAGCGGAGGATCTCCAGTTCGTCGCCCGGACGATCGCGCCGGCGCTGGCGGCAAGGCGAGCTGACGGGCTTCGCCAGGGGGCGGAGGCGGCCCGGCAACGGGCGGATAAAGAGTTTTCCCGGTTCGTGGATTTCTGGCAGGAGGCCATCCTCACGATCGATGAGGGGGGGACAATCGAGGAATGTAATGCCGCGGCTGGCCGCGTCTTCGGGTACCGGCCCGAAGAGTTAGCCGGACAGAACGTGACCCTTCTGATCCCTGCGGGATTCGATTCCAGCGAGGGATCGGTGGACCAAATCACGGCGCGACGCCAGGACGGCACCGAGTTTGCGGCCGGACTGACACGTTTCGATCGCTCCTCTGAGGGGCGCACGACGATCGCCGTGAGTCAGAGCGCGGGGACGAGACAGCTGGCCGAGGCGCGGCTCGGCGAAGCTGCCCGCCTCCAGAACGCGATGCTAAACAGCACGAATCGCGCCGTGATCGTGACGGACTCCGCCGGGACGGTCGTGATGTTCAGTGCGGCGGCGGAGCGGATCCTTGGTTACGACCGCTCGCAGGTCGTGGAAAAACTGCCGCTGCTGTCCTTCTACAGCCGGGACGAGTTGGAATCGCGTTTGAAGGTCCAAGGGCCCGAAAGCGGACCGCAGTTCGAAAGACTGGTCGCCCGGGCGAGCAGTGGGCGCCCTGATGAGCGCGAATGGACTCTCACCCGTAAGGACGGATCGCCATTTCCGGCGCAGGTCTCACTGACGGCGCTCGTCGACGCGGAGGAAAGGATTACCGGGTTTCTGGCCATTGCCGCGGACGTTACCGAAAAGAAACGCCTGGACGCGCGGCTGCGCCGCGCCATGAACAGGAATGAAAGTTACCGCCGGCTGTTTGAGATGTCGAGCAGTCTGCCGGCCATCGCCGGCTTTGACGGGTACTTCCGGGAGGTCGGCCCGCAATGGTCGCGTCTGCTCGGCTACTCGCGCGAGGAACTGCTCGCCCAGCCCATCGCCCACTTCGTCCACGCCGACGACATACCCAAGACTCTCGAAGAATCCCGGCGCCTGGCGTCGTCGCTGGCCGGCGAGACCGCCACCTTTGAGAACCGGTATATCGCCCGGGACGGATCCATTCACTGGTTAAATTGGAATGCAGCCTCGGATCCGGCCGCCGGCGTGATCCTGGCGGTGGCCCACGACGTGACGGACCGCAAGAGGCAGGAACTCCTGCTTGAACAGACGCAGGCAGCCGCCCGCATCGGGGGCTGGGAGATTGATTGTGTTCGCGGGACGGTTAATTGGAGCGCAGAGACTTACCGGATTCTCGAAATCGATCCGCTGCTGTTCTGCCCGGACCTCGCCAATACCTTGCAGTTCTACACTCTGGAGAGCCGGAAGGTTATCGAAGCGGCCCGGCGGCGGGCGATGGAACTGGGTACAGGATGGGATCTGGAACTGGAGATGCTGCAAACCGGCGGCAAACGAATCTGGGCGCGGATCATCGGCAAAACCGAGTTCCATGGCGGGCGTGTGACGCGACTGTTCGGATCTATGCAGAACGTCACGGAGCGGAAGCTGACTGAACGGGCGCTGGTAGCCTACGCGGCCGAGCATGAACGGAATGTTCGCAGGCTGGGCGAAGTGGTGGAGGATCTTCGAACCGCGAACAAGCGGGCCGAGGCGGCAACCAGCGCGAAGAGCGAATTCCTGGCCACGATGAGTCATGAGATCCGCACGCCGATGAACGCATTCATCGGGATGGCCAGCGTGTTATCGGAGACGCCGCTGTCGACCCTGCAGCAGGAATGCGTGGATACGATCCGAACTTCGGGGGACGCGCTGCTGGCGATTATCAATGACATCCTCGATTTCTCGAAGATCGAGGCGGGCGGCGTGAACCTGGAGGATTCCGAATTCACCCTGAACGAGGTGATCGGCCGGGTCGTAGACCTGATCACCACCGATGCGATGCGAAAGCGGCTGGCCGTGTCGGTTTGGGTAGATCCGGCGACGCCGATTGGTGTGAGGGGTGACGCTGGCAGAATCCGGCAGATCCTGCTGAACTATCTCAGCAACGCCATCAAGTTCACGAATTCCGGAGGGGTTTCCGTCAAGGTCGAGCCCGTGAGCAGCGAAGACGGAAGGGTGCTGGTCCGCTTCTCGGTGACCGATACCGGGATCGGGATTCCACCGGAAACGCGCGCAATTCTGTTCCGGCCCTTTACTCAGGCCGACGCTTCCACGACACGCCGGTTTGGAGGTACAGGGTTAGGGCTCGCCATTTCCAAACGTCTGGCCGAATTGATGGGCGGCCAAGTCGGCGTGGAGAGCGAACCGGGCGTGGGGTCGACCTTCTGGTTCACCGTCCAACTCGCGCTCAGCCTTTCCCCGCCCGACGCCGTCCGGCCAGCGAACGGAATGCGTGTCCTGATCCTGAGCAACGCTGGGGTGGATGATGCCGGGCGGCTGCAGCTACACCTGCAACTGGACCGGATGGGACTCCATCCGGAATGCGCAATCGACCCGCAGGAAGCGGTCGGGCTGCTCCAAGAGGCAGTCCGGCAGAAGCGGCGGTTCGGTCTGATCCTCATCGAGCATCGGCTTCCCGAGATGGATGGTGTCGCTTTTTTGTCGAGACTGAAGCCGGAGACGGAGCAGACGCCGGTGATCCTGATCGCGTCGCAACCAGTCGTGTTAGCACGGGAAGATGGGTTGTTGCGGCCCGTGCGCCTGCTGACCCGCCCGTTCAGTGGTCAACAACTCCACGAAGCCGTGACTGCCGTGATCCGGGAAACGGTCAAAGCCGCCGGTGCCGTTACTCTCGAGGGAGACGCTCCGAGAACGGTCGGTTACAGCCCTCGAGCCCGGGTGCTGCTGGTCGAAGACAATCACGTCAATCAGAAGGTCGGGCTGATGCTCCTGAACCGCCTGGGCTGCCGCGTGGACTTGGCGGCAACCGGCAAAGAAGCGGTCGATGCCCTCAGAAACGCGCCTTTCGACGCAGTATTCATGGATTGCTCGATGCCGGAGATGGATGGGTTTGAGGCGACGCGACGAATCCGGGACCAGGAAGGAGATGGGTCGCGCACTCCGATCATCGCGATGACGGCCAACGCACTATCCGGCGATCGAGAGAGGTGCCTGGCCGCCGGCATGGACGATTACGTCGCCAAGCCCGTTCGAATCGAGGAAATCGAACGGGTTCTCCGCCGCTGGCTTCGCGCGCCGGTTCCCGCACCCCAGGCTTGAGTCACGAGTGGGTGAAGGACGTTCCGCCCTGCTCCAGCCGGATCGTACCCGACGCGATGGTAAGCCGGGCGTTCTGTCCAGGCTGAATGGCCACCGGGGCAAAGCGGACGGCCTCGTCGTTGTGCGGGGCAAACACGTGTAGCGAGAACGTTGCCGGATGTTCGGCCTGAATGTCCAAACGGGCGGGCCGCCCGGTCGGGAAGATATAGACCTTCACGTCGCCGACCGTCCAGGCGTCCACCGCCCCCTGGGCCACACCCCGGACTGGGCAACCCAGGACGGCCACCGAAAATCGGGTCATCGCCTTCACCGTATAAAGGGCGGAAAAGGTGTTGATGAGGGATTTCTGGATTTTTGCTTTTGTTCCGTCGGCAGCGGGGGATGAATCTGCGTCGGGTTTCGGGACCGATGGCGGCTGGCCGTTCGTCCCGGTCGCAGGGACGGCAGCGGACTTGCCAACTGCGGCGCCCGGCGGAGTCGCTGCCGAAGCCGGCGTCAGTTTCTCGTGGGCCACCCGCAGGCGCTCGGCAAGAACGCGCGCCGTCCGGATCGGGATTTCCGGATACTTGTTCATCAGTTTGACGAAACGGTCGCGGGTCAGCAGCAGGCACTCGGTGTCTTCGTTGGCGGTCACGGTGGCCGAACCGGGTTCACTGTCAAGCAGGGACATTTCACCGAAGCATTGCTCGGGGCCTAGTTCGGCTACCTGCACTTTCTTGGCGGTCTGTTCCCGTTCCACGCGCACCCGGCCCCGCGAGATCACGTACACGCCCCGGCCCATTTCGCCCTGGCGCACGATAGTCTCGTTTTTGGGGTACTGCCGCATGATGCATGCGTCTGCGATCCGCTTGACGACCTTTTCGTCAAGATTGGAGAAGAACTCGATCTTGGTGACGAGGTCTTTCATTTCGGAGGAGCGAGCGGCGTGAACTCCTTCAACTTCCACGACATCGAATTCTACTCGAGACGCGAGACAATCCAAAACAACGCAGCGGCGGCGCTAGCGGCAATCACGGCCCAAAACGTATTCCAAGGCTGGCCGGCGATTGCGGCGAAGCGGAGCGACACAAGAAAACCAATGAGCAGCATCCCCAATCCGATCCTGGAACGGACGGCGCGGCGAAAGCGGCGCTGATCCTCTGGGGGGGTCTGGAGATCCACGCCCACGGCAACTTCGTTCTGCCGTACCTGGTCGACCAACCGGTTTGCCTGGCGAATTCCTTCGAAAGCGAGCAAGCCGGCGCCGATGAACCATTCCGAGGCGACCTCGCGCGAGAACAGGTCGTTGACACGAGTACGGAGCAGGCGCCTCAGCACGGGCCACTGTGCTTCGGCCAGGAGGTCCGGTACCCGGCCCTCATCCGGCTTGGCCAATTCGGCATTCCAGTAGCCGACGGCGACCAGATTGCGATGGAGGATGTCCAGGAACAGCGGTTTCGGCAGACCGGAACGCACGATCGCCCGCCAGTTGCTCTCAAAAACGCCGGCCGAAGCCGGAAACTGAACATTCACCTTGAGTTCGGGCTCAAGGTTGGAAAGCTCGTCGAGCAGTCGCGTCTCATAGTGAAGCGCCGTTCGGCCATAGGATAGCTTGACGAGGAGGTGCGCCGCGCCCGGCGCATCGGAGGCCAGAACCGCCGAGACGTACTTGTGGCTGGCGCTCGCAAGCGCCGCGGGGATGGGCACGAAACGGTCGACATGGCGGACGGCCAAGCTGCCGTCGCCGATACGGACAATGGCATCCAAGTCCAGGTCGCCGTCAACTGCGGCAATAATGCAGATCTGTTCCAGGATGCACTCGGCGAGCCGGCCGACGTCTTCCGCGGAACCCTTGGCAATTCCGGCCGCAATCGGTTCACCCTCAATCCATTCGAACACGAGCACCTCATCGCGGCACAACTCCGCCACGACCTTGGGGTAGGCGACCAGCGTGCGGACCTCGTTCAACGATTCGAGGTAAGAACGCTCCCGGCCAAGGGAACTCGACAGTTCCATCCAGGCACGGAATTGCGCAAAAACAGCGCTCGTGAAGGCCGGGCGGAAGGACTCCTCCTGGAGGAGCAGCAGGTTTCTTTCGAGTTCACGAAACGCTGCGTCGGGAAACGGCTCGCGCGCGAATTCGACCACCACGGATCGGCCCTCGTGCTCGGAGCGGAAAGCACAGCGGGAAAAGGTCGACCAGCATGGATCGGGCTGCATCTGGGCGGCGAGGGCTGCGTGGGGTTCGCCGTGTCGATTCAGCCGAAGGGCGGCTTCACCGGCAGGGATCGGAGCGACCCGCGACCGGATCTCGCGAAGGCGCAGGAGGGCATCGGAACGGAGGATATCCGACCGCCACATCAGAAAGCGGCCGAAGGCGGTGTAAAGGCCGCCAAGTTGCTCCAGCGCATCGCAAAACCTGGATGACAGCGGAAACCGGGCGCCGTCGATCACGGCACCGCGGCCCCGGGTGCGCAAACCGAGACGCTGGAACAGGCCGACAGCTTCGGCCGGCGGGATGACTCGGGTAGGGGCGGTTTCGGTCAAGCGGAGACAACAACCGCCGAGGAACCGTGGCGGCCCTCGGCGGTGTCAGAGAATTTCAATTCCGTTAGTTTTTCGCCGCGGCTGCCACGACGTCCTTAACCGCATTCGCGGCGGCTTTTGGTTCGGAGTCCGACTTGGACTCGCTCTTGACCACCAAGTCGGCCAGGGAATCCGATGTCTTCTTGGTCAAATCGGCCATGGTCGACATCATCTCCCGCGGATCGAACGACTCCACGTTCATGGCATCCCAGGTCCGGTTGATAATATCGGTTTGCACTTTTGTCATGCTGTCCAGGGCCGCCGTTTTCGACTCGTCCATCTCCTTCGCCATGGCGTCGGTCATCGAGTCCAGCGCCTTTCGAAATTTCTCAAGTGTGTGGTGCGTATCCGCCGCCGCGCCAACTGCATTCTGAATCTGTTGCATGCCAAACAGGGTCATGGCAGCCGACAGGCGCATCATTGAGACAATCAGTTCTTGCATTCCAGGTTTCCTCCTCACCCGATGATCATTGTAACTGAAACCAGCGGACGCCAGGAACCGAAATCGTCCCTCCGGCGCCGGAAAAATCGACGATTACGTGGCGCCCAGGCGCTGTAGCATCCTCAGGAGCCACATGGTCCATAGTGCCAGAAATCCGCCTGCCAACATAGCGGGAAAACGAAACGGGACCCAAAAATCGCGGCCGGTGAACAACCCCAACGCCAGCGTGGCCACAGCCCAAATCACACCGGCGGCGATCGTTCGCGTCCGCAGCGCCGAGTCCTTGTCACGCGGAGCGCTGACGCTGGCATGCACCTGGAATTGACGGCGCTCGAACAGGTTCAGCGCGTGCAGAATTCCCGCCGGGCCCGTCTGGAGCCACAGGGCGAGGTCGGAGAGCAGCGCGAGTGAGCCGTCGCGTGAGAAGATCTTTCGCCGTGCTTCTTCTTCCAGATAGTCTTCAACCACGTGGCGAAGAATCGCGGCCAGGTCCACGCTCGGAGCCAAACGGCTAACCATCCCGTCCGCCAGGATCGTCGACCGGATGTACTTGATCATCTCCCGGTCCACCAGGACTCCATAGTTCTGGCAGATGGTCAGAAGATCCATCATCGTCTTGGTGACGGTGACGCGGAAACGGACCTTGCCCGCAATTGCCGGCTCGGCATACCAATCCTCCGCCATTTCCCCAATCCGCTTCCGCATGCCATCCAGGTCGGCGTCCGGCCCGACGATACAGATGTTGAGAAATCCCTCGTAGATCGACTCGGGATTGCCGCTCGAGTACGCCAGGGTTAGTTCGATTTGCTTGCGCCTTGCTTCCCCGGTGAGTGTCGCCACGATGCCGAAATCGACGTAGCCGACGACATTGTTCGGCAGAATGAGCAGATTGGCCGGATGGAGATCCGCGTGGAACACGCCAAACCGGAAGGCATCGCTGAGAAAGTTGGAGATGACATTCGAACTGAAGACTTCCGGAACGAATCCCTTTTCCCTGAGCGCGGCCAAGCCAGCCTCATCGTTGCTTTCGACCATCCGGAGGTAAGAGGAAACGCTCGGACCCTCCAGAAAGTCCATGGTCAGAACCCGCATGCGGGTGAGGTCCCAGTAGATTCTCGGCACTCGTTCGGTAGGAGTGGACCGGGCGTTGTCTCCCAGCAGTTGCGCGTAGGCCGCCTCGCGCCGGTAGTCGAGTTCGTCCTGCGTCCAGGTTGAGAGTTCGCGCACCGGATCGCGCATGAAGTAAAAGCTGGTGATGCGGAAAAAAAGAATCAGCCGGACGAAGAAGCGCAGCAGCGCATTGTCGCGTTCAAAGACGATGCGGATGCCCGGCCGCTGCACTTTCACCGCGACGGGGGTTCCGTCCTTCAACCGGGCCCGGTGGACCTGTCCGATGGAGGCGGAGGCTACGGCGCGGTGGTCGAACTCGGCATAGATCTCGAGCGGCAGCGCACTCAGCTCTTCGCGGACTACCTCGTCGACTTGCTCGGGCGGGAATTGAGGGACGCGGTCGAGCAAGGCCAGGAGAGAGTCGCAGTATTCTTTGGGCAGCGTATCGATCTGCAGAGAAAGGATCTGGCCGAACTTCAGGAAACTACCGCCCAATTCCTCAAAGGCTTCGCGCACAAGTTCGGGGCCGCGAGGATCCTGTTTCCGGAACCGCCGCCAGGCGAACTTCGCGGCCTGGCGAGCCATGACCCGGTTCACCTCGAGCATGCGTGTGATGTAGAAGGTGGAGCGAACTACGGTGTCCAATCATTCAACTTTAACAGACCTCCCAACGAGACCGCTCCGGGCATTTGATTCAACAGCCAGCGGCAGTTGATCACTTTCTCCACCAAATCCAACGGCAGGTAGAAGTAGTGGCACGAGGGCTCAAACCCGATCCGCGAATCCTCCCGCACCAGCGTGAACAGTTCCCGCGCCAGGGCGATCTCGGATTCCAACAGCCGCTTGATTTCGAGGCGCAACCGGCTTCGCTCGCCGGCTGACGGCTTGTTCGAAACCAGAGCGTCGCGGGCCATCACGAAACGCGCCTGGTTGGCGACGGACTGGAAATGAATCGCCGCCGCCCGCGCGTATCGCAGGTCTGCCCGAACTTCGCTGCGACGGTCAGGGGACGCCGCGTCCACGGCTGCTTCCAACTCTCGAAGGCCAGGCGCCCAGGCATCGGCGACCTTCTGGAACTGGGCGGCGAAGACATCACCAGGGTAGGGACCGCGCCATCGATCCAGATCGTCGTACGGAAGGCCCCACATCGTTGCCCGATAGCCGGTCTTCGATGGATAGATCGGATTCGCCGGGCCCATTTGGACCGGCGAGGTGTAGACGACGCTGATATGGAACGGGTACTCCCGGAACGCGTCGCTCGTCAGCGTCCAAGCTTTCCGTCCGTGAGCCCATCCTTTCGGTCCGAACCGCTCGCGGGCAAGCGCGTCCAGCGCCGCGCCGGGGCCGGGAGCCGGCATGCCGCTCATCCGCTGGGCAAGCTGGAAGTTGGGCGACGGGTGCCCGCCCATCGTCCAGCCAATCAGCATCCCGTCGAGCTTGAAGGGTGTCAGGTTGCGCAGGTGCTCGGCCACCAGGTCCATGACGGGAAGATAGGGCAGGCTCGCGATTTCGCAGGTGTTGTTGAACTGGATCTCGGCCGCCGTCTTCAGCCCGGCTTGAGCGGCGGCGGCCCAGTGCGGGACGGCCCGCGGCCCCGGTCCGACGGCAGACATCGAATACTCTCCCACGGTGGTTTTGGTCCCGCCGCGCTCGATCGGTTTCGACCATTCACTCACCGACATCAGCCAAACGGACTTTGGCAGCAGCGCGATGATCTCCTTCGCGTCTCCGTGGCCCTTCCAGCCCCAGTCGGAGACAATCACGTTGGCCTTTGGATTGCCCCGGTGAACCCCTGTTTCGAGCGTCGCAACCACTTCGGCAATGATCTCGCTATCGGTGCGGTTTCTGCATCGCGGGCACTCCTTCCAGCCTCGCAGGGAAGCGCAGTTGGTCAGGTTCTCCGACGCCGTGATCGCGTATACACCGGCGAGGTCGGGTACCTTCGCGAACACGTGGGTCAGGGCATCCGCCATCCAGGTCCGGACCGCGGCCTGCGACGTGCACATTGCCCTGAAATCCTCCTGCCGCACGCCGGCCAGTTCCGGCCGGGTCTTGAAAAACGACTGCGGCATCGCGCGCGGCTCATTCAGGTACAAATAGACCCCGATGCCATGGCGCGCGGCGCGCTTGACCAATGACCGGAGGTTCACGAGGCGCCGTTCAGAATCCTGGCCAAACTCCGGAAATGCCGGCCCGCCAGGCGCCAGGTCCCGCAGGACTGCGTGAAGCCAGACTCCATTGACGCCCACCGCCGAGAGCCGTTCCAGAAACCCGTCCGGATAGGGATCGAGTTTGGGGTTCGCCAGCGGATCTCCGTACACCGCCAGATACGAGTAGACAAGCCTCAGTGGACCGGGCTGACGCCCCGCCGGTTTGGAGCGGATCGGGCTGCTCAACTGCCGTACGAAATCGAAACGCGGCTCGGCCGGACGGCGGATCTGGTCGCCGAAATCCTGTTCCACCACCCTGCGAATCTCGGCTGCCCGACGCCGCGCCGCTTCGTCGGGCACGCGGTATCGCAGCCGTTCGCACTTGGGCTTCAGGTTACCCAGTTTCACCCAGAGGAAGTCGTCCTCGCGAAGCGCGAACGCGAGGCGCTCGGGCGTCATCTCCAGAAGCTCGAGCAGTTGGTCATAAGGCAGAAGATGCCAGTTGCGGCGGATCAGGGTAATGTAGCCCCGTTCCCTCAGGAGTTTTGCGGAAGTCGACGGGTCCGCTCCCTCCCGGTCGCGGCTCTGTTGGTCGCGGCTCCGGTGGCCGCGGCTCACCTCCAGGGCAGGAGGCAGTCCCATCGACTCGGCCATCGCCGCGACCTCCGCAGTCGAGGCGCCCAGGATCTTCGCCAGCTTTGCCGGTTCAACGGCGCTCCAGTTTCGCCACACGAACTCGTGGACGCGATCGGGGAAGTGCCGGCTGGCGATCGGTGCCGGAGCGGCGCCCTCCGGCAGAGCCGATTCCTGGGCGGGTGTGTTGCCTCCGAAGGAAAGGAGGAGGAGGCACGTCCTGAGCGGATGAGAGGTGATACTCACATCAATTCCCTACCAGGGTTCGGGGAGCCCACCGTGAAGGCTGTGGCGTTGTCTTTGTCCATGCTTTTGAACAATCATAATGCACCCCTTCAGACCGCAAGAGCCCACGGCGTACGCCGTGGGGTTGCCCTTGAGCTGTGGGAACTCACGGCGAAAGCCGTGGAGTGGGCCTTGAAATGGGAAGCCCAAGGCGTAAGCCGTGGATCGCGGCGCCTGGCACCGCGAAAGTGTGCCGAAAATGAACGCAATCGCAACTCTTGGTCTTCGGCACATCCAGCCACACGGTGCCTGGCACCGCCAGGAAGCGCCGGAATGAAACACCGCGACCCTTCGGGAGTAGGGTCGCACGGTGCCTGGCACCACGAGGGTGCGCCGGAATGAAACAATCGCGACCCTTCGGGTGTCGGGTCGGACAGTGCCTGGCACCACAAGGGCGCGCCGGAATGAAACAATCGCGATCGCTTGGGCATAGGTCTGGCTCTCGCCTCATTCGACTGCCAGGCTCCAACCATTCACACCGGGTTCAAATTTCTATGTGCCCTCGAATGTGTGTGTTGCCAGTTCTCGGAATCCCTTCCCCCTTGACACCGCGGTAACCTTTGGCTGGACATGAGAATACCCCCGCACCCTCTGACGCCGCCCTTGAGCGAAGCCGGTCGAAGCCAATCGAAGCCGATCAATGAACCCAGTCACTACCAGCAAAATCAATCACTTGCGGCCCGAATTGGCTTCGTTCTGCAAAAACTCGGTCTTCATCCGAGGCGAAGCTCAAGAGGCCGGCCTTCAGGGAGCGGCTTGGCCTTTCTGAAGACTGATCCCAGGGGCACTCGTTTGCCAGGCCGCTGCCTCTCGCGAGACAATGAGGGAGTTCCTCCCCGGCTCCTTCTCTCATGCTCAACCGCATCAGCGTTCACGGCGCGCGCCAACACAACCTCAAGAACGTGGATGTGGAAATTCCACGGAACTCGTTCACCGTGGTCACCGGTTTGAGCGGCTCCGGCAAGTCCTCCCTGGCGTTCGACACCATCTACGCGGAAGGTCAGCGTCGCTACGTGGAGACCCTCTCGCCGTACGCCCGCCAGTTCCTCGACCAGATGGAGCGGCCGGAGGTGGATTCCATCGACGGGCTGAGCCCGGCCATCTCCATCGAGCAAAAAACCACCAACCGAAGCCCGCGCTCCACCGTCGGCACCATTACCGAGATCTACGATTACCTCCGCCTGTTGTACTCCTCGATCGGCATCCCGCATTGCCCGAACTGCGGCCATGAGATTTCGCGCCAGACCACCGAGCAGATTGTCCAGCAGGTGATGTCGCTATCGCCGCAGCAGAAGATCACGATTTACGCTCCCTTCGTGCGGGGGCGCAAGGGCGAGTACAAGAAGGATCTGGAGAAGCTTGCGCGCCAGGGCTTCGTCACGGCGCGCATCGACGGCGAGACGCACTCGCTCGACGATGACATCCTCCTCGACCGCCGGAAGAATCACACGATCGAGGTGGTGGTCGACCGTCTGGTGGTCAAACCCGGAATCGAGCGCCGCCTCGAAGCCTCCGTCGATACGGCCACCAAACTGGCCAACGGCATCGTCCTGGTGGCCATCGCCGGCGGCGATGAACGAATGTACTCGCAGAAATCCGCCTGCCCGGAGTGCGGCATGAGCATCCCGGAGTTGGAGCCGCGATCCTTCTCGTTCAACAGCAAGTTCGGCGCATGCGAAAAGTGCAACGGGCTGGGGGCCAAGTGGTCGTTCGATCCGGCGAAGGTCATCGCCGATCCGTCAAAGCCACTGCTGGGCGGCGCGCTCCTCCGGGCCCTGCAAAACCACTCCGTCGAATACCTGGTAGAGGATTACGCGCGCGCCAAGCGGATCAAGATCGGCACGCCCTGGAGCAAGCTCACCGAGGACGAACGCACGCTGATGCTCGATGGCGAACGCGGCCGGGGCGGCCTGGTGAACGCCCTGATGCAGCAGTACGAGCGCGCCTACTCCGACGACCGGGAAGCGATGGAAGACTACATGTCGATGATCGATTGCAAGGTGTGCGAGGGCAGGAGGCTGCGTCCCTCGAGCCTGGCGGTTCGGGTCAAAGGCATGTCGATCGCCGAGTTCACCGGCCTTTCGGTGATGCGGGCCCTGCTGACCCTGAAAAGCTGGAAACTGCAGCCGCGGGAGGCGGAGATCGCGGGAAGGATCGTCGACGAGATCCGCGCCCGGCTGGAGTTTCTGGCGGAGGTGGGGCTCGATTATCTGAGTCTCGATCGTTCCGCCGCGACGATTTCCGGCGGCGAGGGCCAGCGGATTCGCCTCGCCACGCAGATCGGATCGCGGTTACGCGGTGTCCTCTATGTGCTCGACGAGCCATCCATCGGGCTGCATCCCCGGGACAACGAACGCCTCTTGTCGACCCTGGAGAGACTGCGCGACCTGGGCAACACGGTGTTGGTGGTGGAGCACGACCAGGAGACGATCGAACGGGCCGATTACGTCATCGATCTCGGGCCCGGCGCCGGGCGTCTGGGCGGAAAACTCGTCGCTGCGGGGTCGCCGGACGACGTCGCGCGCAATCCGCAATCGCTCACCGGGGAATACCTCTCGGGAGCGAAGAGCATTGCGATTCCCGCAAGGCGGCGCGTCCCGGACGGGCGATGGGTCGAGATCCGGAAAGCCGCGGAACACAACCTGAAAGACATCGACGTTCAGTTCCCGATGGGGTTGCTCACGGTGGTGACGGGCGTCTCCGGAAGCGGCAAATCGACGCTCGTCAACGATATCCTTCACCGTGCGGTCTTTCGCGCCATCAACGGCTCGGGGGCTTATCCGGGCGCGCACGCGTCGGTCGGCGGACTGGAGCATGTCGACAAGGTCATCCGCATCGACCAGGATCCGATCGGCCGGACTCCGCGATCGAACCCCGCGACGTACACCGGTGTGTTCTCGCTGATTCGCGATATCTTCGCGCTGCTGCCGGAGTCGCGCGAACGGGGCTACAAGCCAGGCCGCTTCAGCTTCAACGTCAAGGGCGGCCGCTGCGAGGCGTGTGAAGGCGACGGGTTGAAGCGGATCGAGATGAACTTCCTTCCCGATGTCTATGTCACCTGCGATATCTGCCGCGGGCGGCGCTATAACAGCGAGACGCTGCAGGTAAAGTATCGCGATCACTCCATTGCGGACGTGCTGGACGCCACCGTGGAACAGGCTCTCGAAGTCCTCGGCGGAATTCCGCAAATCAAGGCCAAGCTGCAGACGCTGATGGATGTGGGCCTGGATTACATTCACCTGGGTCAATCGTCGACGACGCTCTCGGGGGGCGAAGCCCAGCGGATCAAGCTGGCCAAGGAACTCAGCCGCCGCCAGACGGGCAAGACCCTGTACGTGCTCGACGAGCCCACTACCGGATTGCACTTTGACGATGTCCGCAAACTGCTGGATGTGCTGCAGCGCCTGGTGGAACTAGGCAACACGGTGGTGGTAATCGAGCATAATCTCGACGTCATCAAGACCGCGGATTGGGTTCTGGATCTCGGCCCGGACGGCGGAGAGTACGGCGGGCACATCGTCGCCGCGGGGCCGCCCGAGGCGATCGCGCGCGTGAAGGAGAGCTACACCGGGCAGGCGTTGGCCAAGGCGGGCGCGGGTACGGCCCGGCGGCAGGCGGGCTTGCGGCAGGCGGGCCTGCGGAACGGAACCAGAGCTTGAGCAAGTATACGGTCCGCCCGCTGGAGTTGACGGGCCTGAAGACGATTCCAATCGCCGAGCGCGGCGGAAAGGTGCAAGCGGCTCATTTCGGGCGGTCCTACCGTGCGGGCGGTGGGCTGGCGGGACTTCTCGATTCGATGCCGCGGATTCTGGCGGCCGATTCGCTGCGCCTGGTGGTGGAGGCGCTCGAATCCGCCAAACGACGGCAGCGGGCCATCATCTGGGCCATGGGCGGGCACGTCATCAAGTGCGGCATGGCTCCGCTGCTGGCCGATCTTGCGGCGCGGCGGTATGCGACAGCGTTCTCCATGAACGGCTCCGCCGCCATCCACGACTTCGAGATTGCGATCGCCGGCCAGACCAGCGAAGACGTGGAGGCGGTGCTCCCGGACGGGAGGTTCGGCTCGGCCGAGGAGACAGGGCGCGAAATGAACCTCGCGATCTCCGAGGGCAACCGGAAATCCCTGGGCATCGGCGAGGCGCTCGGCCAGCGCCTCGAGACTCTCGCCGACCCCCGCTTTTCCGGATACAGTCTGCTTTGGCAGGCATACCAGGCATCCATTCCGGTCACGGTCCATGTCGCGGTCGGAACCGACACCCCACACACTCACCCAGCCGTCGATCCGGCGGCCCTGGGCGCGGCCACGCATCGAGACTTCCGCCTGTTCTGCTCGATCGCCAAGGGCCTCGACGAAGGCGGAGTTTACCTCAATGTCGGTTCGGCGGTGGTGATGCCGGAGGTGTTCCTGAAGGCCGTCTCGACGGTCCGAAACCTGGGGACGCCGCTACGCCGCTTCACCACCGTGAACCTCGATTTTCTCCAGCACTACCGGCCCGCGGCGAATGTGGTTCAGCGCCCGCATGCCGGGGCCGGCGGACGGGGCATCGCGATTACAGGGCACCACGAGATTCTCTTGCCGCTGATCGCCGCGTTGTTGATCGAGCGTGAGTCGTGAGCCAGACTCTGGAGCGGGAACCGGAGTGGGGGTATCGGGACCTGTTCTTTTTCGCCGGTATCGCCCTGCCGTGCATGCTGCTCGCCTTTATGTCCGTGCAGGGGCTGTTCGCGCTGATGGGCTGGCCGAGTTCGCGAAAGGCGCTGGTGTTGGTTCCCGGCGAGTTGATTGGGTATTCGCTCGCGTTCGCCGGGTTGCGTCTCTACTTCAGCGGGCACATCGAGCAAAGTCTCGGCTCGGCACTGCGCTGGACCGCGGAAGGTGTCCCCGTTTTGGCCACGGCGTTGAACGGCGTTTCGCTGGCGGTCGCGGTTGTGGCCATGGGCGCGCTGCTGCAGACCCCGGATACCGACATGCCGATCAAAGAGCTGCTGGGAGACCCGCTGTCGTTCGCCGTGGTCGCCGTGGCCGGCGTCACCCTCGGACCGTTCTTCGAAGAACTGATCTTCCGGGGGTTGTTGCAGCCGGTGCTGGTCCGGTCCCTCGGCGCCGCCGGCGGAATCGTCGCCGTCTCCGCGATCTTCGGGGTGCTCCACCTGCCGCAGTATGGAATGTCGTGGCGGCACGGAGTGCTCATCACTCTGGCCGGCGTCGCGTTCGGATGGTGCCGGCACCGGCGGGGTTCGACGCTGGCCTCCACCCTGATGCACTGCGCCTACAATCTGACGTTGTTCGCCTTGTTTGCCGCCGCCGGGAAAGGAATTCGTTAACCATGGTGGAAACCATCCAATGGACGCCCCAGGGAGTCGTGATGATCGACCAGACTCGCCTGCCGCGAGAGGAAGTCTATGTCACCTGCCGGACCTACGGCGAGGTGGCGGAGGCGATCCGCTCGATGGTGATCCGCGGAGCGCCGGCGATCGGGGTTTCGGCGGCGATGGGAGTCGCCTTAGGCGTGCTCCACGCCGATCCGGAGGATCTCGACGGGCAGTTCGCCCACATCTGCGACTCACTGGCCGGAACCCGCCCGACCGCAGTCAATCTGTTCTGGGCCATCGACCGGATGAAGAAGCTGTACGCGTCGCTCGACGGGCGCCCTCTCGACGAGATCCGGCGGACTCTGGTCGCGGAGGCGGAGCGGATCAAGCTCGAAGATATCGCCATCAACCAGGCGATCGGACGGCACGGCGCTCCGCTGGTGCCCGATGACAGGACCGTATTGACACACTGCAACGCCGGCGCGCTGGCGACAGCCGGCTATGGAACGGCGCTGGGGGTGATTCGCGCCGCCGTCTCCGCGGGGAAGCATATCGATGTCTTCGCCGATGAGACGCGGCCGTTCCTGCAGGGCGCCCGGCTGACCGTGTGGGAACTGCAGCAGGACGGAATCCCCGCCACTCTCATCACCGATAACATGGCCGGCCACTTTCTCAAGTCCGGCCGCATCGGCTGCGTCGTCGTCGGCGCGGACCGCATCGCGGCCAACGGCGACGTGGCCAACAAGGTCGGGACCTATTCCGTCGCCGTGCTGGCCAAGGAGAACGGCGTGCCGTTCTATGTCGCGGCACCGGTATCGACCCTTGACCTGACCCTGGAGTCCGGCGATCAGATCCCCATAGAAGAACGGGCGGCCGCCGAGGTGACCCACGTCTTCGGGGTGCCGGTCGCGCCGGAAGGAACTCCCGTCGAGAACCCGGCTTTCGACGTGACGCCGAATCGCTACGTCACGGCGATCATCACTGAACGGGGCGTTGCCCGGGCCCCCTACACCGAGTCTCTGCGGAGTCTCGCGGGGCCGTAGTTATGACCGCCTGACCAGTTGTTCGATGAGTTCCTTGAATTGGCGCGGGCGAAACGGTTTGGTGAGGAAGCCGACCCGGCCGGCGTGACCTTCGCGAAGTTGTTCTTCCGGGATCGAGTAGCCGCTCCAGTACAGGATCGGCAGATCCGGATCCTGCTGTTGCATCAGTCGTCCGAAATTCGAGGCCAACCCTCCCCCGACCGTGACATCGATGATCGCAAGGCTGAACGGGACATCGTGATCCGCCAAGGCCGCCGTGGCCTCTTCAGGCGATCGGGCCATAAGCACCTCGTACCCCAGGCGCACCAGGTATCGGTGCGCGTACCCGAGAAGCAACGGATCATCGTCTACCAGGAGGATCAGGCGGCCGCCATCCATGATTCACCGAAATGCCCGGGAATACCCTCCCGGACTCGCGCCCAAACTAACGGCGGGCGCGATTAAATCATTCTGGGCGTATGTTTAAGCCCTCAAATATCGTACAGGTATCCGCAGTGTGCCGTAAGGCGGCCGGTGTGTCAAGCTGAAATAGTGTTCTCTCCTCTGCCCGCCCATGGGAAATACGCGACAGGCGTGAAAGGCATTTGGGTTTCAGGGCATCTGGAGAGAGGAGGTGTGAGTGATGAGGATCTGGCCCGCGTTGCTGATAGCCGTCACCGTGATGGGAGCCGACCTGCCGGTCCGCCAGGTGATTCTGTACAAACATGGCGTCGGATATTTCGAGCGGTTCGGGGAATTGACCGGTGGAGCGTCGGCAAGGCTCGACTTCAAGGCGTCGGAAATGGACGACGTGCTGAAATCGCTCACCGTCGTAGAGCGGGGATCGGGAAAGGTAACCGCGCTGCGGTACGATTCGAGTCTCCCGTTGATCCGGAAGCTCGGTGATTTCCCGTTCCGGATCGGCGAACGGAAGCCGTTGAGCGAACTGCTGGACGAACTGAAAGGGTCCCGCGTCGAGTTACGGACGGCAGGCACTCCGCTCTCCGGGGTGGTGGTGTCTGGCCGCCAGATTCCCGGCAGCGACAAAGAGCGTCCTTCCGAACAGGTGACCTTGCTGCTCGACTCGGGCGAGATCCAGACGGTGGACCTTGGCTCCGTGCTGGGGGTGAAGTTTTCCGACCTCAAACTCCAACAACAGTTTCGCGACTACCTGATGGCACTCTCGGACTCGCGGTCGCAGGATCGTCGCAGCGTCTACATCGACTCGACCGATTCCAAGCCGCGATCGATCGCGGTCAACTACGTGATCCCGTCGGCCGTCTGGAAATCGAGCTATCGGCTGATCTTCGACAAGGGCGGCGAGGCGACGCTGGAAGGCTGGGCGATCGTCGACAACACCACCGGCGAGGACTGGAGTCAGGTGCAGCTTTCGCTGGTCTCTGGCCGTCCGATCAGCTTCATCAGCCGGTTATATGAACCGAAGTTCATTACGCGCCGCGTCGCAGACCTGCCCGACGAGATCGCGCAGGGACCGGTGCTGCATGAAGGCGCGATCGGCCAGGTCGCGGGGGAGGCGAAGAGGGCCGACGCGTTCCGGCCGAACGCCCCCGCTGCCCCTGCCCCCCAGGCGGCACGGATGATGTCGTACGAGAAGCTTCAAGCGATGCGGGACGAAGGCCGCGCGGCTCAGAGTTCCATTGCCCCACCGGCCGCGGGGCGCGAACTGGGAGACCTTTTCGAATACCGCATGCCGGCTCCCGTCACCGTGCGCAAGAACGAATCGGCCATGCTGCCCTTCCTGCAGCAGAAATTCGGCGCTCGAAAGCTGTTGATCTACTCCGACGAATCGTCCGCCCATCCCCACAACGCCGCCGAACTGGCCAACACCACCGGAAAGACTCTGGACGGCGGCCCAATCACGGTGCTCGACGAGGGCGCCTACGGCGGCGAGGCCCTGTTCGAAACACTCAAAGGCGGCGACAAGCGGCTGATCAGCTATGCCGTGGATCTGGGGACGCGCATCACGACCCGGTTCGATTCGAAGTCCGACGATATCCGGCAGATCACCTTTAATCGGGGCGTCCTGCTCGTTCGGAACGCTATTGTGGAGACCAAGACGTACACCATGAAGAACGTCGACGCGAAAGCGAAGACGCTGATCCTCGAGCATCCGTTGCGTCCCGAGTACAAGCTTCTGCAAGGCAAGCCGCAGGAGAAAACGGCGAACGCCTATCGCTTTGAAGTTCCCCTGGCGCCGGCGTCCGAGCAGAAGTACGTGGTGTCGGAAGAAAGGGTACTGGACGAGTCATACGCCGTCACGTCGCTGACGCCGGATGCGATCGCGGTTTACGCGCGCAATAAAGCGCTGTCGCCGGCGGGCCGCCAGCAGTTGCAGCGCATTCTGGACCTGAAGCGCCAGATCGCCGAGACCGAACGCGACCTTCGCGACACGGACCAGGAGATCGACGGGACCGGGAAGGACCAGGAGCGGCTGCGGCAGAACATCGAGAGCCTGAACAGGGTACCGAACCAGCAGCAGCAGGTGCAGGTCTACGCGCGGCAACTGGCGGAACAAGAGACGCGCATCGCGGCTCTGAGGGACAAGCGGGCTCAGTTACAGCGCCGGCGGAACCAGTTGAATGCGGAAGCGGCAAAGCTGATCGAGACCACGGAGTTCTAGCGGGGTATTCTCGCGCAATCAGACCCTGGCCTCAAAGGTTCGACGACACCGGCGGGACCAGCGACAGCTTTAGCCGATGCTCAATGGCTTGGCCGACCCGCAGGACCGTCGCCTCATCGAAGGCCCGGCCGACAATCTGGAGGCCCACCGGGAGATTCTGTTTGTCGAGTCCGACGGGAACCGACAAACCGGGCAGACCCAGCATATTGATGGCGCGCACCAGGCGCGTGGAGGCCAGACGCACGTCCTCCGCCACGCCCTGAATCTCGATGGTCGCCTCGCCGATCTTCGGGGCGCCGCAAGGGGCGCACGGTGTGAGCAGGCAATCGCAGTGACGCCACACCTGGTGGAACTCCCGCTGCATCAGGCGGCGCAATCGCTGCGCGTTGATGTAGTCCGGCGCCGAGAGGAGGCGTCCCTGCTCAAACAGCGCCAGCACATCGGCGCCGAACAGTTCCGGCCGGTCGAGATAGGGCTCCATCAGGGCCGAGGCCTCGCATTGGACGATGACCCGGGCAACCACGTTGTACGAGTCGATGTCCGGCACTTCGACGGGTGTCACTTCAGCCCCCGCCTGCCCGGCGAGCTGAATCGCGTGCCGGACGCATTTGTCGACTTCGGGCGTGAGGCGATCGAAATAGTAGTTGGTGGGAACCCCGACACGCAGTCCCTTCAGGTTCGGATTCTCTTCCGGAACGTAGTTTCCGACCGCGGTTGTCGAAGAGGTATCGTCGCGGTCGTCGTGTCCGGCAATCGCCTGCAGGACGACCGCCGCGTCGCGAACCGAGCGCGTGAGCGGCCCCATATGATCCAGCGTGAAGTCGAGCGGCATCGCGCCGTAACGGCTCACACGTCCGAAGGTTGGCTTCAATCCCACGGTTCCGCAGAAGGCGGCGGGAATGCGGATGGACCCGCCGGTATCGGTTCCCATCGCCATCAACACCATCCCGCTCGCTACCGCGGAACCCGAACCGCCGCTCGATCCTCCAGGGATGCAGTCGGGATTCCAGGGATTCCGGACCGCGCCGAAATGGGGATTGTTGGAGGTGATGCCGAACGCCATCTCGTGCATGGTAGTCTTGCCGACCAGCACGGCGCCGGCGGCGTGCAGTTTTTCCACCACGGCAGCGTCTTTGTCCGGAATATTGTTCTCGAAGAGCTTGGAGCCGCAGGTGGTTCGCACTCCGTGCGTTTCGAAGACATCCTTGACGGCCACGGGGATTCCCTGCAAGGGGCCGCGGTCCAAGCCGATCGACAGTTCGTCGTCGGCCCGGGCCGCCTGGGCCATCGCCGTGTCCTGCATCACGGTGATGACGGCGTTGAGCCGTGGATTCAATTCGGCGATCGCGGCGAACGACTGCTCGGCAAGTTGTCTCGCCGTGACCTTGCGCGCCCGAAGCGCGGCGGCGGCTTCGAGGATCGTCACTTGCGCTTCTCCGGTTCCTGGTAGGGGCGGAAGGCCAGGGGCGGTTCCGTGTCGTGCGGGATCTTCGCGACCAGGGGCCGGAAGTTCTTTTCGAGCGCGTCGAGCACGGGCAGGACGCGCTCGGGTTCGGTAATTCTCGCGCCCATGGCGGCGGCGAGGGCTTTCCAGTCTTTCATTACGGACAGTTATATCCCAAAAGCGGGCATGGCGCCACACCCAACCGGCTCAGGGCTTCGCCTTCAGCACTTCCTGTCTGAATTTCTCCTGGACCTGCTTGAACTGCCCTTTCTCCGCGAGGGCTCTCCAGTCCTTTCCGCCAACCGTTTCGAGTTCGCGCAGGTACCGTTCCTTGAGCTGCTCGGCGCCCTTTACGTAGGCCGGAGACGTCCCAAGCTTCTTGGCGTTGTTGATCTCGAGGCTATAGCCCTCGATTTCGATGAGTGCTGAGTAAATGCCCTCCGCCTTGAATCCGAACTTTGCCCGATCGATCCCGTTATCGGCCAACTCTTTGTTGCGTTGGACGTGAGAGGACTCGTGCAGGATCGTGCTCGCCATCTCCGGCGCGGAATCGAGCGCCGACCTGCCGATAACGATGAACGTTCGCGGGTGTGGTCCGATCGTCCCGCCCTGGTCGCTGAGCTTCGGGTCGAACTCGAGACCGGTGACGCCATCCTGCCCGATCCCATATACCTTGACGGCTTCCTTCAAAACTTTATCCACGGCCAGCCGGCCTTCCTCCGTGCCGGATTCCGCCGCCTTCTTTGCCGCTGTCAGCATGTCGTTCAAGCGGGTCACGGCGTCGGCTTTGGGCTGCTGGATCCCGGCGTCCGGGGGCTTCAAGGCTTTGAACTGGGCATACACCTTCATCGGAAGCGCCTGGAAGGGCGGAAGGAGCAGATTGGCTATACGAGCCTTCTGCATCTGCCCGTCGAGGCTGCGATCGAGAGGGCCCGGTCCCTGCGGGGCGGGTTCGGGTAGTTCATCTTGCGGACTGCAGGGTAGGTGTTCGGTGTCGGGCCGAGGCTGCCCGGCGGCCTGAGCGGTTGTGGCCGGCACCGCCTCCCGGCGTACATCCCCAACTTGCCGGTCGAGGCTGGTTCGTGAAGGTGTCGATGCGATTCTCATGATTCCCTCTCGGACCGTTTATCGAAGGAACCGTATGCTCAATGGGCCTGACTTATGTAAAAGAATCGTAAATCACTTGTGAATCGGGGTATTGTTCACAGCCAGGGAAGGCGCTACACGTTCTCAGGCCCGCCGCCCACCAAAACGAATGAACAACGCGCGCAGCCCCAGCGTATGACGCTCAGGACTGTGGTTTGTTTCTAGGGGGCGTTTGCCCGGATGCGCCGGTCGGAGACCGGAGCCACGCGTGATCTATTCGACGACGATGTCGTAGGTGGTGGTTCCGGCTACACGCACCTTTACGTAGGCCTTCATCCACTCGGCGTGATAAGGGTCGGCGGCGTAGGCTTTCAATACCGCCGCACCCGATTCCTTGAACTCCATGCACACGCCGTGCTGGCGCATCACGCGCTGGAACTTCCCCTCGGCCTCGTTCACCCCCGGGGCGAACTTCTTCCGCGTCTCGGCATCCCCACGGAACACCGACAGCGGCTGCAGTAGCTTGCCGTGCCACACTTTCCTGATGCTTTTCATCTTCTTCGGCATGGCGTTGGTGGCTGCCTTGAACGCCTGCCAATCGGCATCAGACGCGCTGTCGATGACGGTGAAGGCGAAGCAGTGCATCATTCCTTTGTCGGCCGCGGTCAGGGTCGCCGCGCTCAGCCAGAGAGCCGTCGCGCCGACGGCCAGAGTCTTTACGATGTTCATCGCTGTCTCCAAATGTGATTGAGTTGTAAGTCCCAGGTCAGTGTATCACTGGCTCGCCGGGTTGAGGTTCAGCGAGCGGCCGATAAAAAGCCAATGAATTGTCACCGTGCGTGAGGGTACGCGTCCGGTGGAGGGCGCCGTAGCTGTCGCGGAGCCGTTGACGCCGGTCGTGCTGCACAATTACCAGAGGCCGCGGATTCTCGCCCAGCAGCGACAGCGCCGTTTCATACTCGTTTGGGCGAGTGTACGGCGGATCGAGAAAAACGATGTCGCCCGGGAAACGTTCGAGGAGGCCGACGGCCGACCCTGCCGCGACCGTCGCCCGATCTTCCAGGCCCAACAAACGCAGGTTCTCCCGAATCAAGTGGACGCCGTGGTGATGCTTCTCGAGAAAGATGGTTCTTGCCGCGCCGCGGCTGAGCGCTTCGATGCCGACGGCGCCGGTGCCGGC
>JBJXGR010000008.1:0-8393 GCA_046160045.1 Bryobacteraceae bacterium | reverse complement strand
ACGCTCCATCCCGGTTCAGCCCCAACACCTGGACCTCCCACGGCGGCGATTCTTCGAACTGCAACTCTCCCTCCGTGGATTCGGCGATCCGCGCCGTTCGCCATCGCGCCGCGACGAGTCCGGCGCCGAGAATGCCCAGCATCACGGCGTAAGCGGCAGGATGATCGAGCGCCCGCTGTTCGAATTCGGCTGCTTTCGTCAGACCTTGCATCAGCAGCCCAATGCAGAGCCAGAAGGTCATGTGGAAGTTCGATCGGCCCGGCAGGTACGAACACGTGAAGGGAATCTTCTGAACTCCGTGGAGGCAGATTTCCGCGAGGATCAGCCCCAGCAGCGCGAGAACCATCAGGTGACCGGCGGCCGGCCGCCACGGCCATAACCCGAGAAACAGGATGGCGGACCCAGCCCAGCACGGAGCCACCGATAATCCGACCAGCGCACGCCGCCGCGCTTTCAGCAACTCCGGCCCGCCGGCAACCGGCGTCACGCGGAAGATCCAGTTGGCCTGCAAGTCCACCGGCATCGAGAACACCACACGGGTACCCACCACCCAGAAGCCCATGATCACCAGGCTCGCCGCGAGCGCCGGCGCGCTCACCTGATTCCACGCGTCGCTCACTGGCGCATCAAACTGTTGCCGTTGAGCCGCGGGGTTCTTCAGGAGAAAGATCGTGAGGGCGAAGGCAATTCCCAAATAAAAAGCGAGGATGATGCGGTGCTGGCGGCTACGCATCAGCGTGCGAATGCTGAATTGCGCCATGACCGTCGAAAGCGAATTCCCGAAACCAGGCAACCAACCGCCGCCCCGCAATCCTGGTGCGATGTCGGGCTCCTCCACGATCTTGCGAAGCGTGCGGAAATAGCTCAAGGCATACGCAGCCGCCGTAACGGCAAGAGCAATCGCCAGTCCCGCCCAGGCGCGCCACGCCAACGGCGCCAGCGCATCGGAGCCATTCAATTGCTGGAAGAGGCCCAGGAACCAATAGGAAGGAGACCAGGCAACCAGCCCCTGGCTCTGCGCGGCGATCAGCGCGTCTGGCGAAGGGACCATCGGCTGCAGAAAGTACACGCTCACGAACAGGCAAAACGCGGCCATCTGCAGCCAGGACGATACGCGCAGGTACAGCCGCCGCGGCAGCAGTTGCGCCGCCAATCCCTGCACGCCCAGCACGCAACAAAAGATGAAGGCGCCGGAAGCGAGCATCACCGCCCAGTACACGGCATACATCCGAAGCAGCCCTGAGACTCCGCCGCTTGCCGGAATCGCGACGTTGGCGAACGAAACCGCCGGCTCGCCTTCCAGTCTCTGGCGGATGTGCTGGGCCAGTAGTTCGGAGAAAGCAATGGGCCCCGGCGCCTGGTTCACCAGAATGATCGCCGCGTAGTCGCCCTTCGGATGGAAGAACGCGTGGCTCGAATATCCGGAGATCGCGCCGTTGTGCCAATAGATTCCGGTATCCGTGTTGTAGATCCAGGCGAGGCCAATCCGCATGCCGGGCCCGACCTCGGCCTTCAACTCCCGCGCCTGAACCAGTGCAGTGGCCATCGGTCCGAGCCGTTCCGGATGCAGGTGCGCCTCCAGGTACTCGAGCATGTCGCCCGCGGTCGAGCGGATGGCCCCGGCCCCGGCCAGCGCATCCAACTCCCAAGGGGCGACCGGACGATGCCTGGCGTCGTATGCCTGGATCATCCGGCTTTGCTGCTCGGGCGAAAGCGAGACCGCCGTATCCCTCAACCCCAGCGGACCGGCGACCGTCTCCTGCACCAGTTGGGCGTAGGTCCCTCCGAAGCGGTTCGCGAGGGCTACCCCGAGCAGGCCATAACCGGCATTGCTGTAGACGAAGGAAGCGTGAGCCGGCCTGGCGATGACGTGCTTTGCCAGGAAGTCGTAGAGATGGCTTGCGCGATAATCGGCGCCGGGGTTAGGCAACCCGGTGCGCTTCAGGTTACTGGGGATTGCCGGCAATCCCGAGTGATGCGTTGCCAGGTCCACGAGCGTGATTTCGCTCCCTGCAGGCTTGCGCACCACGCCCCCCGGCAACAACTCGCGCACCGGCTCATCCAGCCTGGCTTTTCCACTCACGGCCATCTGTGACAGTGCCAGGCCGGTGAACGTCTTGGTGATGGAGCCGATCTCGAAGATCGAGTCCGTCTTCGCGGTTCCGTAGGTGAACACTCGCCGGACGCCGTGCTTCATCGTCGCCCGTCTCTCGACATCCAACCCTCTGCGCAACAGGCAATGGAGCATGTCTGTACCCGGCGACCAGGGCGGGTACGATCGCATCGAGTGCGCGTCGCTCGACCGGCGGCAGCCGATTCTCGTCCACTTCCTGATGATCGTCCTGGCAATCCTGGTCGCGCTTGCGGCAACGTCCCCGGCGCTTGGCGAATACCCCGCCGCTCGCCATTCGCCCCGCGGGGCAACCAGGCTTCGCCGCTGGATCTTCCTGGCAATCAAGATCGCACTCCTGATTCCAATCGTTTTCTTCGGGATCCTCGATCTGGCCGCAATCAGTTCATCGCAGATTCAAACTCACGGTTTCCTGTTCGGCTACTTTCTGGCCTTTTGGTGGGCACTGCGGGATCAGCGGAAGCGTTGCCCCCAATGCCTCCGGTTGCTCACCAACCCCATCCGCATCGGACGGTCCTCGAATACCTTCCTCGAGTGGTACGGCACGGAATTCATGTGCGTCGAAGGACACGGACTGCTGCACGTCCCCGAAATTCAGGCCAGTGGATACAGCCAGCAGCGCTGGCTCTACCTCGATCCCTCCTGGGGCAGCCTGTTTTCCCGGACCGCCGAGACCAGGAGCAAATACTCCATGCCTCGACCGTAAGGGAGGCCCCATAGTCCTCCGGCCGCCACCGTAGCAAATGAAAACGCGCCGCAGCCCCGAGCGTAAGCCGTGGGGTTGCCGACACCCTTCACCACTCCCGATGGCCCGCACGATCAGAGGCCCGACCGCAAGGGAGGGCTGGCGCTGGCCTCGATTTCCGCACACCTTCTAAGCGAGGGGTCGCATTTCATCCACGGCGTTAATCTTCGTCCATTTCCCGGTTCCGGCGCCTGGTTGGCACGACTTCAGAGAGAGTATGCCGATCGAGACCTATATAACCCGGTACTTTCCGCCGATCTATGGAGTGAGGGCACGGGCCGTGAACTGCACCAACTGCGGGGCGCCGATGCGCGTAGAGGAAGACCGGGATTATCTCGTCTGCGACTTCTGCGGGAGTACGCACCTTCCGGAAGCGGACGCGGAGGGGGTCCGCATGCTGGGTGAGGTCGATCGATCGGAGTGCCCGGTGTGCCATGTGGCGCTGGTCCATGCGGCGGTGAGCGGCTGCCGGTTGCTTTTCTGCGGCCGGTGCCGCGGATTCCTGGTCACGGTGGACACGTTTATGGGCCTGGTGTCGGCATTGCGCTCCCGGCAATCGGCGGGCGACCCGGCGCCGGTGCGATGGAAGGATCTTGGCCGCCACATCCGGTGCCCCAGGTGTTTCCGCCACATGGATACGCACCCCTATGCCGGTCCCGGTAACGTGATCATCGACAACTGCCCGCACTGCCGCCTCAATTGGCTCGACCACATGGAACTGATCCGCATTGCCACGTCGCCGGAGCGGCGTTACAACGAAGACGCCTGGGCAACTCAATAGCGCGGGTTCCCGGATGGCAGAGGATCAGGCGCGCCAACTTTACTGGATCTGCACACTACGGCCGGCGCCGTTATAAGCCCGTGCTCGGGGTTAAGGCGCCCAGAGTTTCCGGGGGCTAGCAAATATACCGCCTGCGCCGTTTTTTGTCAACAGCGTTGTTGACGGAATGGTAGAGTTCGGATTGTGAGCGGTTCGCTATAATCGGGCATATACCTGCCACGACGATGAAACCAAAGCGCAAGGTTCGCACTTCGGCCAGCGAACGCGTCGAGCGTTACGTGAAACAAGCCATTCTCGACGGCCAACTCAAGCCGCGCGAGAGAATCATCGAGGACGACCTGGCGCTTCAGTTGCGGTGCAGCCGGGGGCCGGTTCGCGAAGCGGTGTTGAGACTCGAGCGAGACGGTCTGATCGTCATTACGCCGCGGAGGGGGACGTTCGTACGAGACGTATCCCCCAAGGAAGTCGAAGTCGTTTTCAGCATCCGGGCGAAGCTTGAGGCGCTCTCGGTCCGCTACATGAGGGGACACCTCAGCCGGCCGATCAGGCAGGCTCTGGAGAACTGTCTGCAGAAGCTTAAAGCCGCGGCTGAGGCCGAAGACAACGAGGCGTTCATTTACGCCGACATGGAGTTACACCAGACGATCTGGAAAGCGTCGCAGCGTGAGGTCCTGAGTCGTACGTTGAACACGGTGATGAATCCGTTTATCTTCATGATCGCCCGCGCGTACTCGGGCCAAACGCCGATTCAGGAGCGATATCGCCGGCATGAGGAATATGTGGCGATGGTTCTTGACGGACCTCTCCACACGATCGAGCAGAAGGTCGAAGAGCACTTCCGTTCACTGTTCGAGAATCTCCGGCTGATGAGTCATGCGCACTACCCAGTGGTACCGGCAGGGCGTACGTAGTAATCGCGGATCCGCCTGCGTGCAGGAGGCGACCAGGAGGGCGCCTGGTGCTGACCGATCGCCGCTGGCAGGGATTCGTGAGCGGTCCCAGCACACCTGGGGCGTGCTCAAGGTTAGCTCATCTAGGGTCGGCATGACTTCTACTTCCGGCGTGCGCCACCACAGCGAGTATTCGCTTGCTCAAAGCCGCTGCGGGTGGATGAGCTTGCACAGAAGAGTGCGCATCAACCAACCGGAATTGCACTTGATCCACAACGCTTGACTGTTAAACACTGAGCCCAGGAAAAGCAGAGACGACAAGACCACTCTGGACCAGGTTGACGGAACAAGCGGCCGGTCGAGGACGTATCAAATCACGATGACCTTCACAGACAAAGGCGAACCGAATGACGAGCGGCGACTCCGGTTGTGGCCCGGCGTGGTCGCCGTCTTGCTCCAGTGGTTGGTCCGGCTAGGCGTGCCGGTCGTCATGCCGGAGGCTACGGCCTTTGCGCTCATCGGCGGGCTCTTGGGCGGATTGGCTGTTCTGGTGTGGTGGGCGTTCTTCAGCCGGGCGCCCCGGTGGGAGCGCTGGGGCGCAATCGTCCTCATGATCGTCGCGATGGCCGCAACCCGGCTGCTTCTTCACGCCTCGATTGCGACCGGGATGATGGGCATGATGTTCGTGATCCAGGCCATCCCGGTCCTTAGCCTTGCGTTGGTCGGTTGGGCGGTGGCCAGCCGCCGTCTCGGCGACGGACCGCGGCGCGCGACGCTGGTCGCGGCCATCCTGGTTGCCTGCGGGCTCTTTGCGTTCCTGCGCACGGATGGCATCACCGGCGAGGGCCGTTCGCAGTTCGCCTGGCGCTGGGCGGCGACTTCCGAGCAGCAGCTAATGGCGGGATCCCGCGGCGAAGGGGCGGCGCTGCCGGCGGCCCCGGCAACAGAACCGATTCTTGAGGAACGGCGCGAGCCCCCGGCGCCCCCGGCCACCGTTCGCGCAGCGCTGCCGGCGGCCCTCCCACCCGCTCGGGCCGCGGCGCCGGCCGGCGACGGCTGGCCAGGCTTTCGCGGACCTCATCGCGATGGCATTGTCACCGGAGTGCGGATCAGGACCGGCTGGGCTTCATCGCCGCCGGTCGAACTCTGGCGCCGGCCTATCGGACCGGGCTGGTCGTCCTTCGCGGTCCGCGACGGCCTCCTCTACACTCAGGAGCAGCGCGGTGACTTTGAAGTCGTCGCCTGCTACAACGCGACCTCGGGGCAGCCGGTGTGGACCCACCGCGATGCCGCCCGCTTCTGGGAATCCAACGCCGGCGCCGGTCCTCGGGCGACCCCGGCCCTGAGCGGCGGACGCGTCTATACCTTTGGCGCGACGGGAATCGTGAACGCGCTCGACGCCGGCACCGGCGCCGTGGTGTGGACGCGCAACGCTGCCTCCGACACCGGCGCCAAGGTTCCGGGCTGGGGCTTCTCGAGCTCACCGCTGGTGGTTGATGACGTTGTCATGGTCGCGGCCTCCGGCCGCCTCGCCGCCTACGACCTCTCGACTGGCGATCCGCGCTGGATGGCGAAGGAAGGCGGCACCAGCTACAGTTCACCGCACCTGTTGACCCTCGGCGGACGAGCGCAGGTCGTCTTGTTGACGGGCGCTGGCGCCACCAGCGTCGCACCGGCTGACGGCCGGGTACTGTGGAAGCACCCCTGGCCTGGCTCCACCATGCTGCAGCCGGCCCTGACTGAGGATGGCGGCCTCCTGATCACCACCAGCGACATGTCCGGAGGAGCCGGCGTGCGCCGCCTTGCGGTCGCGCATGGGCCGGGCGCATGGACCGTCGAGGAGGTGTGGACGTCGAGAGGACTGAAACCCTACTTCAATGACTTCGTCGTTCACGATGGCCATGCCTTCGGGTTCGACGGCAGCATCCTCGCTTGTATCGACCTCCAGGATGGCAAGCGCAAGTGGAAGGGCGGACGCTACGGCCATGGCCAGTTGCTCCTGCTGGCTGACCAGGACTTGTTGCTGGTGTTGTCGGAGGAGGGTGAACTCGCCCTTGTCGAAGCGGCCTCGGCCCAGTTCACCGAGATCGCGCGGTTCCGGGCGCTGGAGGGCAAGACCTGGAACCACCCGGTGCTGGCCGGCGACCTTCTCCTCGTTCGCAATGGGGAGGAAATGGTCGCGTTTCGGCTGTCTCTTGCCGGCGGCTGACCCGGGGCCGCCGCCAATCCCTCAGTCGCGCGCCCAGACCCGAAGCGTTTAGTTCGGGCTGTCTGAATCGTCGGCCGTCCGGACCGATCCCAAACGCCTCGTTCTGTCCGGATGCTGGCGTCAGCCGGGAGTTGCGTGACGGTCAGACGTGCGAGATGTCGACTTCTGGCTCATGTGGGAGGCGGGCCCCGAGACGAAAGGGAGTTTGTCGTTCTTAATCGGACCGACGGCTAGACTAGGAACAGCCGGCGTTGACGTGTGCGTCAACGCGAACACGACCGCCACAGCCTCCGAGTGGCGCGTCATCCAGCCACAATGGCGGGCGAGGCCAGATCTCCGAGATGCCGACTTCCCGCTCATCTGATGTGGTATAGACTTGGATCATCAGGCCAGCGACGGCGGGCTTAGGCCGACCGACCGGTCGGCCTAAGACAGCAGAGCAGGTCTTGGGAAATGCCATAAGCGGTCGTAAACACTATGGCTGCCAAGCCGGGGCCGCTGCTGGCGGGTTCGTCTTTAGGCCGACCAGGATCGGTTTTATCCAGGTCAGCCTAAACAAGAGTTCGGCCCTGGAGTGCGCATGAGTGCGGAAGACTGTTTGAACACCGAGCGATTCCCACGCGCCTCCGGCTACCATCCGGATTGGGTGCTGGCTGGCGTTAGCGGCGGAGCAAATCCACTTTGGCTAACAGAATGGCTCACGGAAGCGATGGACCTGCAGGCGGGGATGCGAGTGCTGGACCTCGGCTGTGGGCGCGCACTGTCATCGGTGTTTCTTTGCCGAGAGTTTGGGGTGCAGGTCTGGGCGACCGATCTGTGGTCCAGCGCCTCCGAAAACATCCAGCGCGTGCGGGATGCTGGCGTCGAGGACGGTGTCTTCCCTATCCGCGCCGACGCGCGGTCATTACAATTTTCAGAGTGCTTCTTCGATGCGGTCGTGTCCATCGACTCGTTCATGTACTTCGGGACGGACGATCTGTACCTGAACTACCTGGCCCGGTTCGTCAAGCCGGGCGGGTCCGTGGGAATCGCCCTGGCCGGGTTCATGCACGAAATTGAAAGCCAGGTTCCTGACCATCTGGCGGAGTGGTGGGCCACAGAAATGCCGTATTGCCTTCACTCGGCCGAATGGTGGCGAAGACACTGGGAGCGGAGTGGCATTCTGGACGTTGGCCTTGCCGATACCTTGCCGGACGGCTGGCGGTACTGGCGGGATTGGCTCCAGTTGGTTGCTCCCGCGAATGAGAAGGAAATCCGGGCGTTGCAGGCGGACGCTGGCCGATACTTCGGCTATGTCCGGGTTGTGGGCCGACGGCGGGCCGATGCGCAATTGTTCGATCCGTTCATGTCCATGCCCGGAGACTACACGAAACAGGCCTTGCGTCGCAGTTCGTGATCGATGGGATGGCCGAACGCCGTGAACCGGAGCGGCCGATAGCGCGGGTTTTGAAGTCAGAGTCTCTTGGCGGCCCGCCCGGTTACGGCTGTCGTTCGGTGCACGAAACGGCTCTTGCGAATGGGTTTGTGCCGGATCACGTGAGTCGGAAACAATGCACTTGAACGTATCACGCCCTTATCCGTAGAAGTGCCGCCTCGCCGGTTCTGGGCGAATGGTCGGCGATTCGTACAGAGGTCGA
>JBJXGR010000007.1:0-2683 GCA_046160045.1 Bryobacteraceae bacterium | reverse complement strand
GATATGAAATCCCTCGGCACCAGCGCAGAGCGCGTTCTAGGGCGTCTGGCGAGGTCTCCAGGTGCGGAAAAGCTGTTGAAAAGGCCGCGTTTGATTTTCTTACACCTTCTAAGCCGTGGGGTTGCCGACACCCTTCACCACTCCCGATGGCCCGCACCATCAGAGGCCCGACCGCAAGGGAGGGCTGGCGCTGGCACTCGATTGCCGCACACGTTCTCAGGCGTGGGGTCGCCGGCCGAAGGCCGGCGCATCCGCCCTTCGGGCGGGGATTTTCAAGGCATGAGGGTCTACCGATCCGATGTGGTCTCTGTGAAGAGCGCGGAAGCGAGGCCGCCGCGCTCCGTTCATCGTCTCGATGAGCCCACCGGACTATCCCTCAGCATGGTTGCGTCCCCCGCAGTGCCGCTTCCGATTCGCCCGGCAAAATCATTGTAGCGCCGCCGCTACCAGCGCGGCCAACTTCCGGATGCGCGACATCCAGGAGCTATCCGCTTTCCTGACCGAGTACACTGGATGAGTTGCTTAACGTCGACAGCGTTTGCGTCGACCGATTCTGCAAGCAGGTTAGGAAGAAATCACATCCCATGACATTCGTATCGATCTGGAATTTCCACCCGGGCGCACAGGAGAAAGCCGCGCGGGCGTTTCTCAAGGCAGGCGGCGCTCCCCTACCCGAAGGCGCCAAGCTCATTAGCCGCTGGCACTTCGGCGACGTCAGCGGCGGCGTCCTGGTCTATGAGTCCGACAATCCTCAGGCCGGTTACGACCACGCGGTGGAGTGGTCCTCGGTGATCTCGATGACGACGCGGCCGGCGCTCACCGATGAGCAGATCGGCCCCATCCTCGTGAAGCACTACGGCGGGTAGATCAGCAGCTGCCGTGCAAGTTACGCCCCTGAGGCCTCTGGGCTTCAGGGGCGCTCTACTTCGTCTTTACGGCAGCGACGACCCATCCGGCAGATTCGCCATAGACATCGAGTACGGGGTGGAGGGTGTCCCGAACACAGTGGGCATTCAGTCTAGAAGGAGCCGGTGCGCGTCGATGGTAGATGCTCCTGTCCTCGGATTGGACAAAACGCCCCATCCGGTTCCAACGATCCTCCGGCTCGGCTCCTCAGGGTGCTCCGGGCGAGAGGCGGCGCCCCACCGCACCGCGTCGGAGGAATGCGTCCGGGCGCCCTGAATCGTCGAAAGCGGTCGGTTGCACAGTGCCTCCCATGAGTTGCAGCTCCTGCCTGAGCGTTTCTCGCCGATCCGGCACCGACCCGCTCTTGGCGGTTTCCCCCTTCCGCCCAGGTGCGGAAGAACCGGGAAAGTTTTCGCGCGGAAGTGAGCATTTCTCAGCATCTCGAAACGCAGACGCACGATCGGGCGATTTGCGAGTCGAGGTGCTGGACCAGGAGGGACGCACGATCGAGCCCTTCACATCGGCCCGGTGCGTGCCTGTGCGCGCGGACAGGGCTCTCGCCGCTGTGACTTGGAAAGGGAGCCTAAGGACCTGTCGCGCTTCTCCGGCAAACCGGTGAGGTTTCGACTCCGGCTTCAGAACGCCTCCCTGTACGCATTCTGGGTGAGTCCGGAGCGTTCTGGCGCCAGCCACGGATACGTCGCCGCGGGAGGGCCGGGTTTCACGGGTTCGACCGACACTGTCGGCAGCCGGCGTCACGAATCTCTGAAGAATCGTGGAGAATAACACTCATGACCCAACCCGAAGCCGGCTCTCATTATCTCGATGTCGCTGCACTCGCATGGACTCCAACACAGTTTCCCGGCGTCGAGATCAAGATCCTTTGGCGGGAACCCGGGGGCGACGCGTTCACCGCCCTTTTCCGCATGGCGCCGGGTTCGCGGCTGCCGACCCACCGTCATCGCGGCGTCGAGCAGACTTGGGTGCTCGAGGGGAGTCTGGTTGACGGCGACGGAGCTTGCACCCAGGGGAACTTCGTGTGGCGCGACGCCGGCTCGGTGCATTCGGCCTACTCGCCCAACGGCTGCCTGTCGATCGGAATCTTTCAGAAGGCGAACGAGTTCCTCGGTGAGGTCACTCCGCCCGAATGAGTGGGGCGGAGAGGGAAGAGAGCTCAAACAGCCTGATCCGCGCGTTTTTCCCTCACGTTCCAGGCCAGGCGCGGTGGTCGTGCCCATCGCCTCGCCTCCTTTGGTTGGACCCGGTTGGTTGGACCGGGTCGACCCGGCGATTGGCCCCTCGGTGGCCGCCGCACAAGGCTTCGCTGACAGGGAACAATAGGAGAACGAATCGACAGTGGGTGCTTGCTTCCCGGCCGGTCGGCTGATCAAGGAGTGCGACTTCGAGTGGCGGGAGGAGAAGGTGCCGGAGTTGGAGTCCGGCCAGGCTCTCGTCCGAAACGTCTATCTGTCGCTGGACCCAGCCAACCGCGGATGGGTGTACGAGCAGGACACTTACATGCCCTTTGTCCGCCTGGGGGAAGGGAAGTCATGCGTGGCTCGCGATCGGAGTCGTGGAGGAATCGCGCGACCAGACCCTCCAGCCGGGCGATGTCCTCCACGGACTGCTCGGGTGGCAGAACTACGCCGTGATGCCGGCCGGGGATTTGACAAAGCTGCCGAAGATCCCGGGGATGCCGGCGACCGCGTGCTTCGGTCTGTTCGGCCACATCGGATTCACTGCCTACTTCGGGCTCGCTTCAGGTGGAGGGCGCCGT
>JBJXGR010000006.1:0-34493 GCA_046160045.1 Bryobacteraceae bacterium | reverse complement strand
AATCATGAGAATCTCGCCGGTGTGTAACTCGACGATGGACGGCTCGCACAACCCGTTGGTGTGACTCGGCCGGACTTTGTCATCCGCCTGCGCGTACACGTTGCCGTGCAAGGTCCAGTTGTCGCCGTCGGCGGAGAGCAACACGCCGGAGGCAAGGGACATTTCGCCCTCGGTGCGGGCGGCCATGCCTTTCTCGGCCCACAGATCCCAGGAAATGCCGACGGCGTAGAGGCCATTCTGCAGTTGGATGCCGTTGTGCCGCTTACCAGTGATGTACTGTCGCGGGATTGGGATCGGTTTGGGCGCGGACCAGGTTGCCCCGTTGTCCGCGCTCCTGATGACGATCACGGCCGACTTGCGGATGTCATTCGGAATCGCGACGCGCGTTCCGAACACCCAGACGTTGTTGCCGCCCACCAGGATGTTGGGGTCGCCGTCGTTCATGCCCGGATCTTCGATGAGCACCTTGGGCGCGCTCCAGGTTTTGGCGCCATCGCTCGAGAACACGCCATAGATTCGGCCGTTACCGTCGCCCTTGGCGGTGGTGGAAAAGACCGTGAACAGCCGGCCGTCGCCCAACCGGGCCATCTGCGGATACTTATTGCTGTCGAAAGACGCGCCATCGGAGCGCATCACGACGCCGGTCTCGAGACCAGCGGCGAGGCATGCAGAAACGGAAAGCGACAACGCAAGCAGCGTTCGTGTAAGCAACGTAAGATCCCCTCCAGGCTAGATTACAGTGAACGGAGGCGTTCGGCGCCGCCACCGCTCCCTGACGGTCGCGGCTCTGAAGAAAGCGCAACCCCACGGCTTACGCCGTGGGCTCTGGAAGCGTTGCCGAAGTGACTTTCGACGTCAGGCCGGTACCCATTTTCGTCCGTTGCTCACAGCCCCAGTTCAAACGTGAAGATCGCACTTCCCGCCGCGATCGCGACCACCTGCCGGCCTTTGTCCAGGAACGTCACCGCGTTCGCCCGAATGATGCCGCCACAGTTTTGCCGCCACAATTCGCGTCCCGTCTCCGCGTCGAGCGCGAAGAAGTGGCCTTCATCGCTGCCGCCAAACAGGAGTTTGCCCGCGGTGGTCAACACTCCGGCCCACGGCTTGGTGTGTAATCTGTATTCCCACACGCGATCGCCGGTCCTGGGATTCAGCGCCCGAATGGCCCCGTGACCCGGTTCGTCCGGCAGGTCGATGAGGGGCACGCTGCCGATGTAGCGATTGCCCGGACTGTAGTCCTGCTCGCCCTTGCGATACACGCTGCGGTTCTCCCAAACGGACAGGTAGAACAACCGCGTCAGGGGATTGTAGCTGGGCGAGTACCAGTTGGTGGCGCCCTGCACGCCCGGCCACACGTAGGTCCCCTCGGGGGAAGGATCGATGTTCGGCAGGCGAATCGGACGCCCGTTCGGCTCCAGACCCTTCGCCCATGTCTGCGTCGCGAACGGTTTCCCCAGAAGGAACTTTCCGTTCGTCCGGTCAAGCACGTAATAGAAGCCGTTCCGGTGCGCCCAATAGACCAGCTTGCGGCGCTGGCCCTGCCACTCTTCGTCCACCAGCACCGGCACCTGCACAGCATCCCAGTCGTGCACGTCGTGGGGCACGAACTGGAAATACCATTTGAGCTTGCCGGTATCGGCATCGAGCGCGATGGCGCTGTCCGAATAGAGGTTGTCGCCCGGGCGCGAATCGCCGTTCCAATCGGGCGAGGGGTTGCCCGTGCCCCAGATGATCAGGTTCTGCTCCACGTCGAACGATCCGGTGACCCAGGTCGGCCCGCCGCCCGTCTTCCAGGCATTGCCGGACCAGGTGTCGCTCCCGGGTTCGCCGGGGGAGGGAATCGTCCAGAAGCGCCAGCGGCGTTTGCCGGTGGCCGCATCGTAGGCGTCGAGGAAGCCGCGAATCCCGTACTCGCCGCCGCTGATGCCAGAGATCACCATGTTTTTCACGATCAGGGGAGCCACCGTGATGCTGTGCCCCGTGCGGTAGTCCGCCACTTCGACGTCCCAGAGCACGTCGCCGGTTCTGGCGTCGAGCGCGACCAGGTGCGCGTCCACGGTCCCGACAAAGACGCGGTTCCCGAGGACAGCCACGCCGCGATTCACCTGGCCGCAGCACACGTTGATGCGCGACGGCAGCGAGCGCCGGTAGCGCCAGAACGTGCGGCCCGTCTCGGCGTCGAGAGCCACGACATTGCTGGGAGGCTCGCTGATGTACATCACGCCGTCCACTACCAGCGGAGTCGTCTCGACGGTGTGGGTGGTGGGCATCTGGTGCACCCACTTGACCTTGAGCTTGCGCGCGTTGCCACGATGAATCTGGTCAAGCTGGCTGTAGCGCCAGCCCCGGTAGCCGCCGGAGTAGGTCATCCAGTTCGCGGGCTCTTCGGGAGCCCGGAGAAGGCGCTCGTAGGTGATTTGCGCGGGGAGCGACGCAACCGCCGCCAGCACGATCGATAGCTTGATCATTGACCACCTCGCAAGGAACTGAGATAGGCAACCACATCGTCCACTTGTTGCGGGCTGAGCCGGGTCTGGTACGACGGCATCCGCGAGGTTTTCTTCACCCCGTAATGACTCAGGCCGGCTTTCGAAAGAGAGCGCAACTGCTCTTTGAGGTCGAGGAACTGGACCGTATAGGTGTCCTCGTTCAATAGAAAGCCCTCGTGCTTTGCGCCGGTCTCGCCGGTGGCCGAGACGAACCAGAACCGCGGCCGGACGTCGGCATCCGGCTCCAGCAGGGACCGCCGGAGATGCTCGGGGGACCGGATGAGGCCGATCTTGGTGAGGTCGGGACCCAGCGCCGCACCCTCGCCCCGGACGCGATGACATCCTGTGCAACCATCGGCCCGGAAAATCGCCAACCCGCGCGACACATCCCCGCGAACAGGCGCCAGCCGCGCACCGAGCGAGCGCAGATACGCCACGATCTGCCAGACGCGGTCGGGTGAGTAGAACAGTCCCGCCATCTCGGTGCCGGCGATCCCGTCGGAGATGTTCTTGAGAAGTTCCCGGTCGGTGCTGCCGTGAAAGAACTGGCCGCTTGCGAGATTAGGCCCGCGGCCGCCCTCTCCGTTCAGGCCGTGACACTCCGAGCAATGGGAGCGGAACGTCCTGGCGCCGGCCGCGACGTCTTCGGCGGAGGTGCGTGGATTGCGTGTCTCCTCCTGCGCCGGCAGCGCGGCAGCAAAGACGAGTGTGAGCAGCCAGTACATGGCGCCTCCCTTCGTGTGGCGCATTGTATCAAGGAAGCAGGCGAGGAGTATCGCGGTTACTACTTTCCGTAGTTGATGAACATCGGGCTCGACCACGCGATCATCTGGTCATCCTGCAGCACCCGCACATAGTAGAAGTGCCTGCCCGCGACATCGCCTTTGTCGGTGAACTCGAAGGAGACGTCCTGGTTCTTAGGTTCGGCCGAATAGACTACCTGGCTGTCTTTGATCACGTCCACCCGGACCACCGGCCGCGTGCCGCGGGCTTTCACCTTCAAAGGCAATGCGCGGGTCAACGGGAACTCGTCGCCCATGAAGTGCGGCCCCATCCGCACGTCGAGGATGATGTTGTCCGTCGCGCCGTAGGTGTGGCGTTTGCGAATGGCGTCGAGGATGCCCTGCCGCGAGCGGTCCGCCGTGTAGACCATCGCATACGAGATGTGCGTCGAGAAGTGATCGGAGCTCGCGATGATGCCCAGCTTGTAGCCCTTCGCCCAGGCGTTCGAAACCATGCCTTCCGGCTGGTAGCCGGCGACCTTCATCATGGTGTCGTCTTTGCCTTGAACCACGACGTGCGGAGATCCTAACTGTTCGTAGTTGGTGCGGCAGCCCTGGAAGATCTCGACCACGGGCTCCAGGTCCGGATCGTTGTCCCGCCAGTCGGTGCCCATCCGCGTGCCGGAGGTATGGGAGATGACGACCGCGTTTCGCGGCCGGATGTCTTCATAGAGCAGCTTGGTGTCGTTCGACACGAGTTCCGCGGTCCCGATGGGCTCGTCGCCCTGCGGCGTGAGCGGAAGCGAGAAGCCGCGCGCGCCCTGCTTCAGGAAGAACGGCGTCACGCGCGAGTCCGAGCGTTTGGCGAAGAACATGTTGCGGTGGCCGTTGGGGAAGACGGCGCTGCGTTCGTAGCCGAAGATGGGGATGTACGCGCCAGGGGCGTGATAAAGGTCGGTCATCTTCTGCGAGAGCCACCACCAGTACGGCCACGCGCCGCCCTGATGATCGGTGGAAGCGCCAAAGTCCATGGCGCCCGCGTCGATCATGTAGCGATAGAAGTCGTGCAGCGAGCCGTCAGGCTCGCCCCCGCGGTCCCAACTGAACTCGGTGTGGCGGTGGAAATCACCGCGCACGATACCGAGACGCTTTCCGCCCACCGCCGCTGTATACGCCCGTATGGCGCGCACGTCGCCGGCCTCGTCGGCGTGGGCGGGCTTGACCTCGACCGGCTCGTCGACGGGGTCGCGGAGTTCGGGAGGTGCGGCCTGGGCGATGCGCAGAGAACCGGCGAACACCTGCTGCCGAAGAGGCCGGTGCGTGAGTTTCATGGAGCGGTTGTCGGTGGGCCACGCGAACCAGAGGGTCGAGTCCTTTCCGAATGCGCCCTGAATGCGCGTGCTGATGCGGCCCTTGCTGTCGGGCAGAGTGACCGGGTCGGTCCAGCGGTTGCCGTTCAGTTGAGTGACGCGATACTCCCAGTACACGCGAGACGAGGGAGGGTGGTACGACGTCGAGGGCGCGCCTGGCGGCGGGCCCGAAGCGCTGGCCCCGATCTTGGCGGCAACGGCCACGGTCCCGGCCGCATCGGCGAATACGTGGGGATGCCACGTGGCGCCGCGTGGGAAGGGCAGCATGGCCGGTTCGCGCCAGCGGCCGTTCTCCAGGCACCGAATACGGCCCTCGCGATACCCGCCCAGTGGGACGCCCGCGCTTGCGTCCCGAATCACGTAGCCGTAGTCCTTGCCCCAGTTCGGACGGCCTTCCTCCCAAGCCACCCAGACGCGGCCCGAACCGTCCACGGCGACCGTCGCGCGTGCTTCAAACCGCGGGGTTCGGGCGACGGCCATTTCCTCGCCCGCGCGCCCTTGCTCGACGCGCCGCAGGTAGACGTCGTAATTGCCGTTCGCGTAACTGTCGTAGACGACCCACACCACCCCCTGCGGGCTGATGGCGACGGCCGGCTCCCAGTGGTTGGTCTCCTTGCCGGTGATGCGGATCTCCGGCGACCAGGTCTCGCCGTCGAGTGTTTTGAGCAGCACGTGCGACCTGCCATTGCGGAAGGCCTGCCAGACCAGCGCGCAGCGGCCCTTTCCGTCGCAGGCAACGCGCGGATCGATGTCCGGCAGCGGGTCTGTGGTCAGACGCTCCAGGCGGCTCCACTGCTGCGCCGAGGGGTCGAACCTGCGCGCGTAGAGATCCCAGTTGCCATTCACCTGCTGCGGCCAGACGACCCAGACACGGCTCGACGCGTCGGCTGCGAGTTGCGGCATCCAACTATCGCCGCTCGAGCCGGGCACCCATTGCAGGCTGCCCCAGGTGCCAGCGTTCCATTGCCGGATGGCGACATCGTCGCGGTCGCCGTTGAAGCTTAGCCAGGCGGTCCAGACGGTACCTTCCGGCGTGGCGGTGATGGCGGGCCAATCGTCCTGACGAAATTCATGGCCGACGGCGGTGGAGTTCACCTGCGCTGCGGCTACGTGGATCGCCGCCATCGCGAGAGTCGTGAGGAGGAGTCGCATCAGTCGTATCCCTTCTCTCCGCGGGTCTGCAGTCACTATAGAACAACGGCCACGCGATTCAACAGATCGGGCGCCATGGCAAATGCGCGCTGGGTCTGCCGCACCGAACCGCGGGCGTAAGAATCTGCAAAAAACCGACTTCCGGGCCGCGACCACGAGGGAGTGCCCCAAGGGCCTGCGGCCCACCAAAGGTGATGATAAGGTGGGCGAGAGCGTGGCGCGACCCTCCAGTGGCGCCGGGCGACGATTTTTGTCGCCCGGCGCAGCCGGGTGCCTGCTGTACGCGCCCGCCAGGCGACAAAAAACGTCGCCCGGCGGCACTTTCAAGGGAGCGGGCATTCTTTGACTTTTGCCACAGCCTGCTATGAGCAGCGCCCGCATTACCGTGCATTTCAGCCCCTGATTGCCGCCTATACCGTCCCACTCCCGGCGCAAGGGCTGGCCTTTTGAGTGAATCTGCGGCCAGCCCTCTTCTCGCCCGCATCCTATTGATTTCGCTTCGGTTAGCCACCGGACTCTTACAGCTTCAGCTCCGGCCCGAAAATCCTCGATTTTCCGTTCACAACACTTGCTAATTTATTTTTTGTCGCTAACCTCCTGATATTCCAGTCGCTGACCCTGATATACTCTGCCCTGGGGCCTCTTGACTCTTGTATCCTTGTGTCACAGTGAGAATGGGAGATGTGATTTATGCGTCTTTGTAACCTTTGCACACCCTTGCACTCACTCAAATTTCGATCAAGTCCATGCCTCTCCTGCCGGTACATCGACGATTCGGCGGCCCGCAACCGTGGAGAAATGCTACATTTCGTTTCGTTTGTTTCGTTATGTTTCGATTGGATCCGGACGATTATCTCCCCTATATCCAATTACTTAAGCCACTTTCGAGGCGGTTTTGTTTCGATAAAAAAAAATTTGCCTCAGGGTACCGGACGATTCCACCACCTTACGAAAGGGCCGTCGGGACTCGCCGGTGCATCCCCGGCGGGGACGTTCGTGTGATACTGGATGCCCAGGAGGCCCTTTATGTCATCTGCCCGCAGGCAGTTTCTGAAGTACGCCGCCTCGATCGCGGCCGCCGCGACCGCGCGAGGCTCCGAGGAAATGCCCGCCCGCAATCCCCGCGCAACTTCCAGCGATCCGGTCGAGCCGAAATGGGATGAGCGGCTGACCCTGACCGTGGGCCCCGGCAAGGCGGATATCGTCGGCACCGGCGAGAAAGCGCTGCAGGCCGCCGTGGACTCCGTGGCGCGATGGGGCGGCGGTACGGTGCGGATTCTGCCCGGTGTCTACAAGTTCCGCAATGCGGTGTACCTGCAAAGCAAGGTTCGCATCGTAGGCAGCGGCGCTGAATCGGTCTTGACGAAGGAGCCCTCGATCTCGACGGCGTTGTCAGCCGACTCCGATTGGTACGACCAGGAGATCACGCTCACCGACGCTCGCGGGTTCCAGGTCGGCGACGGCATTTGCCTTCGCGCCAAGAACCCGCATCACGGCGGCACGGACGTGGCCAAGCGCACGCTGGTCGCCCGCAGCGGCAACCGGTTCAAACTGGACCGGGCGCTACGTGAGAACTTCTGGCTGCCGGGAAAGCCCGCTGTCTCGACCCTGTTCCCGATCTTCAGCGGCGAGTTTATCTCGGATGTCGCCATCGAGAATCTGACGTTCGACGGCAACCGGGCGAACAACGAGAACCTGGACGGAAACTACGCCGGCTGCATTTTTTTGCAGGACTGCAATCGCATTACGATGCGGCGGGTGGAGGCGCGGAACTACAACGGCGACGGCATCAGTTGGCAGATCTGCCACGACGTTGTGGTGGAAGATTGTCACAGCCACGATCATGCCGGGTTGGGGTTTCATCCGGGCTCCGGATCGCAGCGGCCCCTGATCCGTCGCAACCGCTCGGAGAGGAATGACATCGGGCTGTTCTTTTGCTGGGGAGTGAAGTTCGGGCTGGCGGAGAACAATGTCCTGGTGGACAACCGCAAGCATGGCATCTCGATCGGGCATCGCGATACGGACAACCTGATCCGCAGGAACGAAGTGCGCGGCAGCGGCGAGATCGGAGTGTTCTTCCGGCCGGAGCGGGGATTCGCCTACAATGCGCATCGCAACCGGGTCGAGCAGAACACGATCGTCGACAGCGGCAAGGAATCCGGCGTGGGCGTTGATGTTCAGGGCTTCACCGATGCGGTACGAATCCAGAACAACGAGATCCGCGAGACGCGAGGGCCGATGAAACGGGTGGGCATCCGTTTGGGAGCGGACTCGAAGACGATCACGCTGGCGGAGAACCGGATCGAAGGATTTGCGGTTCCAGTCGAGGATCTGCGAAAGAAATCCTGACCCTTTGAGTTGCGATCACGATCCACATTGATGCAAGATTCAGGTGGTTCTCGACGACGAAGTTCTCCATGCGGCCGATCGTGCCGCCCACCGCGCCCGAACCAACCGGTCGTCCCTGATTCGCGAGGCGCTTCGCAGTCACCTGAAGCGTCTGGTGATCCAGGAACTTGAACATCGAGACCGTCGCGGCTACGGGCGCAAAGCGGAAAGCGGAGACGAGATGGGCGCATGGGAGGCGCTGGCCCAATGGCCGGGATAGTAAGGACCGCGCCGGATTCGCTTCGCGCTACGCTTGGGAAGGAGCGTAAACATGGCAGGACGCCACCCTTTGATCGTTTGTGACCCCGCCGTGATGATGGGGAAGCCGGTTGTCGCGGGAACACGAATTACCGTGGAGTCGATTCTGGAGAAACTGGCCGCGGGCGAGAGCATTGAACAGATTCTGGATGCTCACGGCAGGCTGACGGAGGAGTCCATCCGAGCCGCTTTGGCCTTCGCGGCGGATGTTCTGCGCACGGATGTGGTGTATCCAGCGGAGGCGACGCTTCTTTGACCCTGTTCGCTGACGAGGGCGTCGATCGTCAGATCGTCGAACGCCTTCGGGAGGATGGTCACGCGATACAGTATGTCGCCGAATTGGAGCGCGGGATTTCCGACGAACTCGTGCTGAGTAGCAGCCGAGAGATGTCAGCGGTTCTCATTACTGCCGACAAAGACTTTGGTGAGCTTGTTTTCCGCCGAGGTTTGACCAACACCGGCGTCCTCCTCGTCCGGTTGGCTGGTTTGACTTCGGCCACTAAAGCCGCCATCGTGTCCGACGCAGTTCGGGATCACGGGAATGAACTCGCCTGCGCGTTCAGCGTCCTCTCGGCGGGAGGAATGAGAATCCGTCGTTCCCTTCCGACGTGATCTTCTGGTTTCGGTGCAGCCGAACCGGATCATCAAATCTTCCGTCCACGAAATACGCTGACCCCCGAGCCTTCGGCCAGAAACGCAGACGCGGGTTTGCTCCGAAGCGGGACCTGAAAGTGCGCGCCGTAGATCTGCTCGGCCTCGCAGTTGACGACGACTTCGGCCAGCTTCCATAACCGCCACTTCGGGTGCTCGACTCGGTACTCGAGACAGCCCCCATCGGGTTGTGCCGTGTAGCCCCAGTAATGCTCGGTGATGAACTCTTCCTGTGATCCCTCAGCGGCCAGGAAGGGCTCTCCGTGACGGCGGGAGCGTATCCGGTTGGAGCGGCCCCACGAATACTCGACCTCGTCCTCGTCAATCCGGTGGGACATCGGCAGGGCGACATAGTTCTCGTGATAGATCCAGCGCGCCACAGCGGCGATGGCCGTCTTGGGAACGATCTCCTTGATGAACACGACGCCCCGGCGCGTTTGGCCGTCGATAACGCGGCGGACGTAGAAGCGGAGATTCACTTCCTCGAAGTCGCGGTGAAACGGGATTGGGAGGCCGAGTACGCGCGTGTCGAGAAAGAGAAAGCCGACCAGGCTGACGAAGGTTTGTCCGTTCCAGGTGTCGAGCGCGACCCCGGGCGGCACGTACGGGCGCAGGATTTCAGGGTCGATCTCGTAGTTGACCATCAGGAGCCAATGCCACTCGGCGGTGAGGAAGACACCCATCGGAAGCTTTCAGGATAACGCCCGCCTGTTCTTCGGCGGAGGGATCACGTACATTGTAGACGTCATGCGCCGCAGAGAATTTCTCGCCACCGCGGGCGCGCTGCCGCTGGCCGTGTCCGCCGCACCGGAGAGGTCGCGCCTTCCGCGCAAGGACTGTTTTTTCGGACTTCATTTCGACCTTCATCCCAACAAGGAAGACCGCACGCTGGGACGCGACCTGACACCGGAGATGGCCGGGCGGTTGCTCGATCGTGTCAAGCCGGACTTCCTTCAATACGACTGCAAGGGTCATCCCGGATACATGGGGTATCCGTCGAAGGTCAGCACGCCGTCGCCCGGGATTGTCAAAGACTCGCTCGCCATCTGGCGGCAGGCGACACGGGAACGCGGCGTCGGCCTGTATATCCACTTCTCCGGCGTCTGGGATTCGCTGGCCGTGGAACAGCACCCGGAGTGGGCGAAGGTGGGGCCGGACGGAACGATCGACAAGAACCAGACCAGCACGTTCGGCCCTTATGTGGACGAGCGGATGATCCCGCAACTGAAAGAGGCATCGGCGAACTACGATCTGGACGGAGCTTGGGTGGACGGCGAGTGCTGGGCGACCGCGCCGGACTTCTCGACGGCGGCGGCGGCCGCTTTTCGAAAAGAGACCGGCCGTCCGAACCTGCCCAGGGACGCGAAGGATCCGGACTGGAACCGGTTTCTCGAATTCAACCGGCAGCGCTTTCGGGAGTACGTCAAACACTACCTCGACGAAGTGCACCGCGCCCGGCCGAAGTTCCAGATCGCCAGCAACTGGCTGTATTCCACCTTTGTTCCGGAGCAGCCAGACCTGCCCGTGGACTTCGTGTCTGGCGATTATCTGGGTGACGCCTGCATCGAGCGAGCTAGGCTCGAGGCCCGATACCTCTCGGCCATCGGCAAGCCGTGGGACCTGATGGCCTGGGGCTTTCAGTGGGGCCAGCGCAGCCCGGTCGGGTTCATTCACAAAACGCCGGAACAGATCCAGCAGGAGTCCTGCGTCGTACTGACGCAGGGCGGCGGATTCCAGGTGTACTTTGTGCCGACCCGCGCCAGTTACTTCGACGACAAACTGGTGGACGTCATGGAGGCCGTGTCGCGGTTCTGCCGGGCGCGGCAGGCGATCTGCCACCAGGCCGAGGCGGTTCCGCAGATCGGCCTGCTGTTTTCGAAAAACTCGCTGTACTCGACCAGCGGCAAGCTGTTCGGCGGGTGGCCGGCGAAACTGACGGACCCGGCCAACGGCGTGCTCGCCGCGCTGGTGGAAAGCCAGTTGCCGGTGGACGTGATCCCCGACTGGAGATTGGGCGAAGTCGCTTCGAAGTATCCGCTGATTGTCGTTCCGGAATGGCCGGACATCGGCATGGAGGCGAAGCAGCAACTGGCGGAGTACGCGCGCTCGGGCGGGCAGTTGCTCCTGACGGGCGCGGAAAACTCGAGGCTCTTTTACGAAGAACTCGGCCTCCGCTTGGCCGGTGAGGCGAAGGACCAGGAGGCGTTTGTGCCGGGCAGCCATCTGTTTGCCAACACGCGCGGGCTTTGGCAGGACGTGGATGTGGAGGCCTCGCGCATGTGGGAGCAGCGCTATCCCGCGGTCGATTTCCGCAAGGACGCGAAGTGTGCCGCCTCGTGGAATCCGATCGGCAAAGGGCGTATCGCGGCGATTCATGGGCCAGTGGGCGGCGTGTTCGCCATCACTCATATGCCGGGAACGCGCGACTTGATTGCACGAACCGTCCGGCGGATGTTCACACCGATGGTGGAGGTGAAGGCTCCGTCCACAATCGAGGTGGTGTTGAAGCGCAAGGACGGACGCCTGCTGATCCACCTCAACAACGCGACCGGCATGCAGGTGGCGAATCACTTCGCCGCGCCGGACTTCATTCCGCCGGTGGGTCCGCTTCGCATTCGGGTAAAGTTGCCGAAGAAGCCAGCGGCGGTGACCTGGGAGCCGGAAGGCCGCCCCCTCAACGGAGTGTGGCAGGACGGCATATGGGAAGGCCAGGTCGACCGGCTGGAGATTCACGGCGCGGTGGCGATTCGCTCGTAGATCAACGTGTATCGCGTGCGCGCGCGCAGGCGGTAGCGGCTCATCCATCCCGAGAGATCGGGATACGCCGAGATCGCCAGGGCCGGGTTGAAAGTGCCCAGCCCTTCGCAGACGAAGGCCGGAGAGGTAGCGATGAGGCGCTTGCGGTTCTCGCCTGCTCGCTCGGGCATGATCGAGGTGGAGTCGAACAGATGCCGGTCGGCGGCGACCCCGGTGAGGGGTTGGGATTCGAGGAAAGGCGTACCCGCTTTCAGGCCGGTATAGACGAAGAGTTCCGGCCGGAAACCCCAGACGAAGAGCGTGTCCCCGGGTTTGGCGAACTCACGGACGAGGCGGGCGGCCTCGCGGCTGTCCTGGTCCATGACCACATCGGCCCAGGCGCGCGGCGCTCCAGCGATCAGGTCATGGGCGAGCGAGAGGTAGCGGGGGCCAAAGCGCACCAGCGGAATCACGGCCAACAGGGCCAGGAGCGCGAGCTTGCGCCGAGGCAGAGCACTTAGGCCTGCGCCGGCCAGGACCACAGCCGGGACCAGCAACTGGAAATAGTAGCGGGGGAAGAACCGCAGGCCCAGTCCGATGGCGGCCAAAGAAAGCACGATCCAGGCAACCCACTTCCAACGCTCGGAAACGAGGCTCCGCAGGGCGTAGCCCGCGGGAATCAGGATAGCGAGGTGAAAGCCGGCCCAGTTCGCAGACCGGCGGAGGCCCTCCAGCAGGGGGTGGGCCACGAATGTGCCGGCGGCATAGATCCGGGGCCAACGCCACACCTGCTCGACATAGTCGGGCCAGGCCCCGGCCCCCCAAAGCCAGCCGGCGAGAACCAGATTGGGCACGATGAAGCCCGCGGCGAGCGAGAGCCAGCGCGCCATCTGGAAGGGACTCAGGGAGAGCAGATTCTCGCGCATGGCGAACAGGGCGCAGGCGGCGAGCACGAAGAGACCTTTGGCGTTGAAGCCGAACGCGACGCCGGCAGCGAACCCCGCGGCAAACGGGCGGCCGCGCAGGGCAAGAAAGACAGCAGCCAGGTGCGGGGCCAACATAAGCAGGTCGGCAGCCATGGCATGCACGGCGGCGGGCGTGTCGAAGGTCAGGAAGAACGCAAGGGAGATCGCGGCGAATTGTCCCGCACGCGGTCCCCACTGGTCTCGCGCGATGAGGAGTGCCAACGCGCAGCACAGCCATGTGTAGACGGCGCCACCGAGCCGGATGGGCCATCCGTCGTACGCCCCCCAGAGCAGATGCGCCAGCGCGAGCAGGGGTGGTTTGTCGAACCAGGCATCGCGATAGAGCATGGCGCCGGATTTGACCTGCGCCGCCGCGGCGATCGGCAGGGTGTCTTCGGGCCACAGAATGCCGACGTGGCAAAGGCGAGTGGCGAGCAGGAACAGAAAGACAGCCGCGAGCCAGTACCTGTCTGCACCCTGCTGCGTGATATCGGCGGACCCATCGTTTTGGTCGTCGAGGCCGGCCAGAGTGGTCATCGGTTCGGTTCGGATCGAAACCACGGCATACGACACGATCTCAGTTCTTCAGAATACGTTCCAGCGTCTTGCGGAACTCCGGACCGAATTCGGGGTCGGCCAACGCGAATTCCACAAATGTCTCGAAATAACTGGGGAAGTTGCCGATGTCGTAGCGCTTCTCGCCGGGAGGCAGTTTGACTGCCATCACCCGCTTTCCCTCCTCGCAGAGCATGCGGATGGCGTCGGTCACCTGAATCTCCCCGCGCCTGTCCGGCTTGAGAGAGCGGATCATATCGAAAATCACGGGTGAGAACACGTAGCGTCCGGCGATGGCGAGATTGCTCGGCGCTTCCTCCGGAGAGGGCTTCTCGATCAGGTCGACGACACGAAATGCCTCGGCGAGATCGCCTTCCGGCTTGACGATGCCGTAGTGCCCGGTCTCGTCACGCGGCACCTCCTCGACGGCCAGGACGCAACTGGCACGCTTGTCGGTAAACAACTCCATCATCCGGGTAACCACCTTGGAGTTCGCATGGATGCCCAGGATCGAATCGCCGAGGGCAACCACAAACGGGTCCTCGCCGGCGAAGCTTTCGCCGCACAGAATCGCGTCGCCAAGCCCCTTCTGCAGGCGCTGGCGGGTGTAGTAGAAGTTGGCCTGTAGTTCGCGGAAGGTCTCGCTGATCAGCTCCGGCTTATTGGCTTCGCTCAGGGTACGGAACAGGTCAGGGTCGTGGTCGAAGTGGTTCTCGATCGAGGCCTTGTTGCGGCCGGTCACGAAGAGGATTTCTTTGACACCGTTCTTGACCAGTTCTTCGACCACGTACTCGACGATGGGCTTCCGGGCTACCGGGAGCATCTCTTTGGGCTGGGATTTGGTGGCCGGAAGAAGGCGGGTGCCATGACCCGCAACCGGGACAATTGCGCTCTTTATCACTTGCCGAGTATAGTGGACTTCAGGCAAAGAAAAAGCGAAATTCCCAAGTCCGAATGAATGTTGAAGAACAACTCGCGCTGCTGCGCCAGAAGGTCGCGCTCATCAACGAACGCTTTCAGAATGGCGTGCCCCGGACGCCGGAATCGCCTGTGGAGGAAGTCCGCGATCCGGAGGACGCGCGAGTGGAGCAGGCACCGCAGCGGTTCGACGACGTGCGCCCGGCGCGGTACTTCGTCGAGGACCTGATCAGCGGGCAGGTGATGAGGACGGATACCGGGGAGCACTTCGAGACCGAGAAGCTCTACGAACGGCACCGGCGTCACGGCAGCATGGACATCTCCACGCTTCAGGAGCTGCCAGCCGACCTCTTGGACGCCCTTTCGGAGAGCGCGATTCCGTGTTCGCCCCCGGAGAAGTGGGCCTTTCTCGATACGGAGACGACCGGGCTCGCCGGCGGAGCGGGGACCTATGCGTTCCTGATCGGCGTGGGCAGCATCGACGCGGCGGGCTTTCGTGTGCGGCAGTTCTTCATGCGGGATTTCGGCGAGGAAGCGTCGCTGCTGACTGCTCTGACGGAGCATCTATCGCGATTCGACGTCCTGATCACCTACAACGGCAAGGCCTACGATCAGCCGCTGCTCGAGACACGCTACCGGATGGCACGGATGAAGCCGCCCTTCGAGCGGATGACGCATCTCGATTTGCTGTACGGGGCACGCCGGCTGTGGAAGCTGCGCCTGGAAAGCTGCCGGCTGGTGACGCTCGAGAACCGTATTCTGGGCGTCGAACGGCAAGGGGATGTGCCGGGCGAGCTGATTCCCTACTTCTATTTCGACTACCTGCGAACCAGGCAGGCCTTCCGGCTGGTGCCGGTGTTTCACCACAACGTGATCGACATTGTCTCGCTGGCCTGCCTGACCGGGCTGGTCCCGTACGCGTTCCGCTCGCCGGAGTCGATCCAGGTGCATCATGGCGCCGATCTGATCGGCATTGCTCGCTGGCTGCTGGAAGCCGAAAAGACGGAAGAGGCGCTGGGATTGTATCGGCGGGCGGTGGAGGTCGGGCTGCCGGACGCGGTGTTATTCCGGACATTGTGGGACATCGCGCAGATCGAGAAAAAGCTCGGCCGGCTGGAGGCCGCCCTCGGTGTGTGGAGCGACCTGAGCGCCAATCGCAATCCGTTCCGGGTGCAGGCGCTGGAGGAGTTGGCCAAGCACTACGAGCATCGCGAGCGCAATGATGCGATGGCCCTGGAGATGACACGCGCCGCGATCGAGTTGGAAGAGACTCCCGAGCTAAAGCGCCGCGAGCAGCGCCTGCGGCAGCGGATGGAAAAGCGGCGAAATCGCCTTCCCGGCTGCTGACTCCGTGCGCATTGTACGATCTAGAGACATGCGCTGGACAATCCTGCTGATGGCGGCCGCCGGTCTGTGCGGGCAGACCCTGACGTTCGAAGAGTACGAGCCCACGTCTACGCTGGTAGTGCCGGAGCACCAGGTGGCGAAGGCGAAGTACCCGTTCATCGACGTTCATCTACACCAGACCCGATGCGTGACTCCGGCGTGCGTCAGCAAACTGCTCGAGGACATGGAGAAGGTGAACATGGCCGTGATGGTCACCTCGCCGGTGCGGGGCGGCGGAGGAGCGAGGTTTCTCGAGTTCTCGTCGGCCCAGAAGGGCAAGCACCCGAAGCGATTCGCGGCGTTCACCAATCTCGACGAATCCAATCTGGACGCGCCGGACTATCCCGATCGAGCGGCGCGCCAACTGGAAGAGGACATCAAAGCGGGAGCGCAAGGGCTGAAGGTGTGGAAGCATCTCGGGATGAACGTCAAGGACTCGGGCGGGCATCGCATTCCGTTGGACGATCCGCGTTTCGACAAGGCGTTCGAGGTGTGCGGCAAGCACGGAATCCCGGTGTTGATTCACACGGCCGATCCGAAGCCGTTCTGGGACCCGATGGACAAGACCAACGAGCGGTGGCTGGAGTTGAAAACGCATCCGCGGCGCAATGCGTCCGAGTTGGAGGTGAAGTGGCAGACCTTGATCGACGAGCAGCGAAGATTGTTCGCCAGGCACCCCAAGACCAAGTTCATCAACGCCCACTTCGGCTGGCAGGCGCACAACCTCGGCGAATTGAGCCAGTGGATGGAAAAGCTCCCGAACATGTACCTGGAGATCGCGGCGGTGTTGGGAGAACTTGGCCGCCAGCCGAGGGCGGCGCGGGCGTTTTTCATCAAGTACCAGGACCGCATCATGTTCGGAAAGGATACCTGGAGCATTCCGGAGTACCCGTATTACTTTCGAATGCTGGAGACCGCCGACGAGTACTTCCCGCACCTGAGGCGTTACCAGGCGTTCTGGAACGTCTATGGTCTGGATCTGCCGGACCCGGTGTTGCGGAAGGTGTACTACCAGAACGCTCTGAAAGTGATTCCGGGGATCGAGGCGGGCGGCTTCTCGCGCTAACTAACACCAAAGCGGAGTGGCAACAAATTTGCGTTCTTGACGATTTCGGGGTACGGGTGCATAGTGGAGATGCCAGGAGAAAGCAAAAAGGTGCTTCCCTCCCGCCCTCCACAACCGGTGGAGTGATTCAGATCTCTTCGATCGGGAAGAGACTTCGAGAGCAAGGAGGATTGCAATCGAAAGCAACGACATAAAGGGCGGTCATCGAATTTCTCGATCCTTCAGTGGGGCCTCCTGACGTCGCACCGAAGCAAAGTGCTTCACCAGACGCGGCGGTACATTGCACCGCACACAGGATGCAGGCGACTGAAGATGGATGTGACTCTTCTGACGGAGTCGCGGGCTCTGGAGTTGAGCCCAAGGGAATTCGATGACCGCCCTTCGCATTTCCCGCCGGTTCGCTCCACTCCTTCCTTTCCTGGCATCCGGTACTCTCCGCTACAACCGTGAGCCGCCTCTGAGATCTTGATGGCGTTTCCGGACCTGAAGGTCTCGGGACGTCAAGAGCAGCAACGGCAACGGCGGAGTCAGGTGAACGAGGTCAGCGACCTCCCGATTCCACCTTCGTCATGAACGCTCCAATCGCCCGCGCCACATCCGCCGGGCGCTCCATCGGCAGATAGTGCGACGCGCCTGCGATCCAGACAAGGTCGATATTGGGCCGCCCCGGGATCTTCATCGCCGACCGCGAGGGTCGCGGCTGACCCCGGTCTCCCCACACCTCGAGCACGGGCAACTGGGTTTGTTCCAGGATTTCGAGACCGTTCCATTGCCGCCAGATCCTCGCGAACGCTGTGACCTGGTCCTTCCGCCAACGCATCATCACGGGTCGCCGGATCTCGTCGAGCCGCGCCTGCAGGTCGGGCGACAGGCGCTTGCCGGCGTCAGACGTGAACGCTTCCCGCGCCACCGAGTGGTGCGTCCAGCCTTCGATCGAAATGACCCCTTTCCAACGTTGGGGCCAGTGTCCCGCGGCCTCAATCGCGATCATGCCGCCAATGCTGTGGCCGCCAAGGTAGCAGGGGCCGAGTTTCGCATGATCGGCCACGCGTTTCACGTCCTCGGCGAACTGTTCGATCGATCCGTTGCCGGGCGGCGGCCAGCTTTGGCCATGACCGCGAACCTCCACGATGACGATGTGGCGGCTCGGGTCCAGTGAGGCGATCACTCCATCGTAGTCGCCAGCGCCGGCAAAACTGCCAGGGATGAGGACGAGGGCTGGACTGCGTCCCTTTCGCTCCAGATAGGAGATGCGCCCGTCGTCGATTGGCATCATCCGCTGAACGAACCCGGACTCCGCGGGCGCTGCCGCGCAGGCCGCCAGCATGACCAAAACGAGCTTCATCCGCACACGGCTGGACATTAAGAAAGTAAACTCTCTGAGCCCCTAGCTCCTAAGGGTAACCCGTGTGCATGAGGCTTCGTCACTTCAGATAAGTGAATCCCCCCCTCGGCCGTTTCCTCCTTCTGTTCGCGCCCGCTCTGGTTTGGTGTCAATCAGTCCAGATGTGGCCAGTCGACAAGGTGGAATTGCCCACGCACATAGACGGCAATAGCCCCGCCTTCTGGACCGCAGAAGGGCTGAACCTGTTCAGCTCCACCGGCGATCCCGAGATGATCAGCGTGGGGCCCAGCCAGTTTGGGCCGTGGAAGAGCCAGACGGTGACCGCGACCGACCGGCAGCATTACCCGCTTTGGATCGAGGCGGCATACAAGGACGCAGACGGTGTCCTGCTCGGTTGGTATCATCACGAGCCGGGCGGCGTGTGCGGGTCGAGCGGGTTGACCTCTCCCAAGATCGGCGCGGTGATCTCCTATGACGACGGCCGCACCGTGACGGACCTGGGGATTGTGCTGGAGTCGGGCGTGGCGCCGGACTGCAGTGCGAAAAATGGATTCTTCGCGGGCGGTCACGGCGACTTCTCGGTGGTCCTGGACGCGGAGAAGCAGTATTTCTACTTCTTCTTTACCAATTACGGCGGTGAGGCTGCGGAACAAGGGATTGTGGCGGCCCGCCTGGCTTTTGAGGACCGCCTCCACCCGGCGGGCGCGGTGAAAAAGTTCTACCGTGGCGAGTGGGCCGAACCCGGTTTGGGCGGGCGGTTGACCCCGATCTTCCCGGCGGCCCAACGATGGGAGCACAAAAACACGGATTCCTATTGGGGGCCCTCCGTTCACTGGAACACCCACGCGCAAGCGTTTGTCATGCTTCTGAACCGGGCCTGCTGCGAACCCGGCTGGCCTCAGGAAGGGATCTACGTGTCGTTTAGCCGCGATCTTGCGGACCCGTCGAAATGGCGGGCTCCGGATCGCCTGCTGATGGGTGGGCAGATCGGCTACCGCCCGGGCTATTATCCCCAGGTGCTGGGGGTGGGTGAAGGCGAGACCGATACTCTGGCGGGCGAAAAAGCCAGGCTTTATATCCACGGGGTGTCGAACTGGGAAATGCAATTCAGCCCGGACGATCCGGCTCCACCTCCGCCTCCACCTCCACCCCCCGACGATTCCGGGCGACCCTGACAATTTCCGCTTCGGCGTCCCAGGCGTGCGTTCCCGTAGATGAGTTCAAGCCCCCGAACGCGAACCGCGCCCGCGCGCAGCCCCGGGTGATGCTCAGCGATGGGGTTCCTTCTGAGCTGCGACCGGAAGGGAGCGGTGGCTGTTTGTCCCCGATTGTTTTCACAGCCTCTGATGCTGAAGGGAGCGGTGCCCGGTGGAGCGGTCGAGCAATCTGAGCCGCGACGTAAGAAGGGATGAAGAAACCGGGGACAAACAGCCACCGCTCCCTGACGGGTCTGTGAAAAAACCAAGAGGCCCGCTCCCTTCCGGTCGCGGCTCGGATAGCCACCGCTCCCTGACGGTCGCGGCTCGGACGGCTTCTCAACCTCTTCTATTGAGTCTGCGCGGGGGCGTATTCCCGGCGCACCAGGAACACATAGGCCGCGATGCCCAGCAGCAGGAAGACCCAGATGGCCTGCATCGGCGCGTCGTAACTGCCAGTCTTTTGCTTCAGCCATCCGGTCAGGATCGGCGCGACGATCCCCGGCAGGTTCGCGGCGCAGTTCTGAATCCCCACGATGCGCCCGATGGCGCCGCCGGGGATCAGCGTCTGCGTCAGCGCCCAGTAATTCGCCGTCGCCAGTCCCAGCCCGCTGAGGGAAAACACGGCGAAGAACAGGGCCACGCTATTGGAATCGGACAAAGCTCCGAACACTTCGGTCGAGGCGATGACAAAGCCCGCGATGGTGAAGGCCTTGCGCACCTTGACCGGGTCCTTGCCCTTGCCGATCTGACGGTCAGCCAGCCAACCGGCCACCGCGGCCATCGTCGCCATGCCGCCGAAACTGAAAAACTGGTAGAGCCCCATCGAGTTCAGCGACATGCCGCGGCGCTCCACAAAATAAGCGGGCATCCACGTCATACAGAAGTACACGAAGTACATGTAGCAGAACGTGCCGATGATCGTCCCCCAGATCACCGGGCTGGCCAGCAAAGTCGCAAACGAGACAGGCGGGCCGGCGTTCTTGGGGGCCTGGTCGATTTCGAGCTGGCGATCGTTGTTCTTCACGAAGAGCATCCACGGCAGGAGCCACACAAGGCCGCCAAGCCCAAGAATGACGAACATCGACTTCCATCCATACGCCGTGATCAGCAGCGCCGCGATCGGGGCGCCGATGGCAGGCCCGATCTTGGTTCCCGTCATGTACAGGCCGACCGCCAGTCCCCTCTCCTTCTCGGGGAAGTGAAAACGAATCCAGCGCATGCTGGCGGGGGTCACGACGCTTTCCCCAACACCCAGCAGGAAGCGCAGCGAGAACAACTGCCCGAACGAAGTAGCCAGCGCCGTTCCCGCCGACACCAGGCTCCAGAAAAGGAATCCGATCGCGTAGGGAGTCTTCACGCCATAGCGGTCAACCAGCCAGCCGGCGGGAATCTGCAGGAAGGCGTACGACCAGAAGAACGCCGAGTTCAGGTTGCCGCGCTCGGCATCCGTCAGGTTGAAGACAGTTCTGAAGTCCTTGAAGGCCAGGGCCACCGAGATGTTGGCCCGATCGACGTAGGCGACGATCATGCCGAGGCTGAGCAGCCCGATGATTGACCACCGTAGAAGATTGGACTCTTGGGTCCCCGCTGTCGCGGCGGAACCTGCGGGTTTCGATACTGTGGCCATTTCGGTTGACCACATTATCACACTGTTCCGGGTTGCGAACGAACAAAGACTGCTGACACAATTAAGAGCACTCATTGTGCTCGTAGCTCTTGATATCAGGTCGAGAAAACCCCTATGCGGCTTCGTGTGCTCGGCATCATCCTTGCCGGAGGTAAGGGTACCCGGCTCTACCCACTTACCAAGGAGCGCGCCAAACCGGCCGTGCCCTTCGGCGGTAAGTACCGGATCGTCGATTTCGTTCTGAGCAATTTCATCAACTCGGGAATCCACTCAATCTACGTTCTGACGCAGTTCAAAAGCCAGTCGCTCCTCCAGCACCTGGCCGAGGGCTGGCAGACCACGGGCGTGTTGAAGAACCAGTTCATCATCCCCGTGCCCGCCCAGATGCGAACGCCGGAAGCCACGTGGTACCAGGGCACGGCCGACGCGATCTATCAGAACGTCAACCTGATTGAGCAGACCGATCCGCACGTGGTGGCCATCTTCGGGGCCGATCACATTTACCGCATGAACATCACCAGCATGATCGAGTTCCACGAGGAGAAGCGCGCCCATGTAACGGTGGCCGCGATTCCGGTGGACAAGCGGTTCGCGGCCGAGTTCGGCGTCATCGAAACCGCGCCCGACGGCAGGATTATCGGCTTTCACGAAAAACGGGAAGATGCGCCGACGATCCCGGGCGACCCTGAGCGAGTCTACGCCTCCATGGGGAACTACGTGTTCTCTACCCGGGTCCTTCTAAAGGAGCTCTACTCGGACGCGGAGAGCCGGGACAGTTCGCACGATTTCGGCCGCGATATTCTGCCTTCAATGGTCGGCCAGCGCGAGATGTTCGCCTACGACTTCACGACCAATCAGATTCCGGGCGACCAGTCGGGCTCCGCGCCATATTGGAGGGACGTGGGAACGATTGACGCCTACTACGAGGCCAATCTCGACCTGCGCGCCGTCACGCCCGCGCTGAACCTGTTCAACAAACAGTGGCCCGTCAGGACTGTCGGCTATCCCGATCCGCCGGCCAAATTCACCTTCGACGACGAGAACCGGCGCGGGCAGGCCATCGACACGATCGTGTCGGGAGGCTGCATCCTCTCCGGCGGGACCGTCCGCAACTCGGTCCTGGCCCGGGGCGTGCGCGTCCACTCGGGCGCGCTCGTCGAAGACTCGATCATTCTCGATAACTGCGATGTCGGCCGCCGGGCGAGAATCCGGCGCGCCATTCTCGACAAGAATGTCCGGGTGCCCGAGGACGCCCGGATCGGCTACGACCTGGAAGCTGACCGCCTTTCTCACTACGTCACCGAAAGCGGCATCGTCGTCATTGCCGGCGAGCGGTCTTCGGTGGATGTTTCAACTCTGGTGATCTGACCTCCAAAGGAGGTGGCCTTCATGCGATTGATCATGGCTTTATTCATGGCCGGGAGTTCCCTGGCCACCGCGGCGCCGCGCTTGCAGGCGCTGATCGTCGACGGACAAAACAACCACGCGTGGCAGCAAACCACCCCGGTGTTGAAACGCCTGCTGGAAGAAACGGGCTTGTTCATGGTGGACGTGGCAACCACTCCTCCGCTGCACGGGGACTTCTCCGCCTTCCGCCCCGACTTCCGCAAGTATCGGGTGGTCGTGTCCAACTACAACGGCGAAGCTTGGCCGGCGGAGGTCCAGACCGCTTTTGAGAGCTACGTCCGAGGCGGCGGCGGATTCGTCGTCTACCACGCCGCCGACAACGCCTTTCCGGAGTGGCCGCAATATAACGAGATGATCGCGCTCGGAGGCTGGGGCGCCCGGAACGAGAAGGCCGGCCCTTACCTGCGCTACCGTGACGGAAAGATTTCCCTGGACCCCTCTCCGGGGCCTGGCGGGCATCACGGCAAGCAACATGCCTTTGTGGTAGCGGTGCGCGACCGCGATCACCCCGTCACCCGCGGCTTGCCGGAGAAGTGGATGCACGCTCAGGACGAACTCTACGACCGGTTGCGGGGACCCGCCAAGAACCTGACGTTACTCGCTACGGCCTGGTCGGACCCTTCGACTAATGGGACGGGAGAACACGAACCGATGCTGCTTACCGTGAAATACGGCAAGGGCCGGATCTTCCACACGACGTTAGGCCACGGCTTGGAGGCCATGCGGTGCACGGGCTTCATCGTGACCTACCAGCGCGGGACCGAATGGGCAGCTTCCGGCAAAGTCAGCCAGCCTGTGCCTCCCGACTTCCCCGGGCAGGACCGGGTCAGCCTGCGCTGATTTGTGGGAAACTCGGAGTTCATGCGTTCTTCCCGGAGAATGGCCGCGCTCGCCGTTTGTCTGGCCGTCGCCACGCCCACCGGCGCGAACGAAATGACTTTGCCCGCACCGGGCAGGGAATCGCTCCGGTACGCCATCGAATGGCGGTTGTTCACGGCCGGCGCGGCCCGGCTCGATTGGTCGCTCGACGGCCGCGGCGTCGATACCAACCTCCACATCATGTCGACCGGTCTGGTCTCCAAACTCTTCCGGGTCGACGACCGGTACACCGCCCATCTCAACCCGCAATTGTGCGCCACGTCGACCCTGTTCAAGGCCGAAGAGGGCTTTCGCCGGCGCGAAACCCGGATCACCTTCGACCCGGCAACCCGGACCGCATCGTACCTGGAGCGTGATGTTGCAAAAAACTCAACCATCCTGGCCAAGGAGATTCCGGTCCCCCCTTGCGTGATGGATGTGGTCGGGGCCCTGTACCGTTTGCGGCAACTCGATATTCCGTTGGGCAAATCCGCGGACATGCCGGTCAGCGACGGCAAAAAGGCGATCATGGCCCGAGTGGAGGCGCAGGTCAAAGAGACCGTCAAGACGAAAGCGGGCGATTTCCCGGCAATCCGGTATGAAGCGTTCCTGTTCAACGACGTGCTCTATAAGAGGCCCGGCAGGCTCCTGCTCTGGGTGAGCGACGACGGGCGGCGGATTCCGGTGCAGGTTCAAGTGCGCCTGCAGTTACACATCGGAACCATCACGGTGCAATTGGAGAAGTACGAACCATGAAGTCTTGGATACTAATGTTTGCCTTGGCCGCAGCCCCTCTGGCGGCGCAGGACCAGGCGAGAATGGCTGGGCCCGAGGCTTTGGCGCTCTTCAACCGCGCCGCCCAGTTGGTCGATTCCACCTCGTCCATAGTTCCTGGCCTGGTCCGCGCAGCGGCTCCCGTCCTCGAAAACACCCGGCAGGCGGTGGCCACCCTCGAAAGAACCAACCCCTTAGGGCCCGTGACCACCTACGAACTGCTGTCGCATCTTCGCGCGTATCTCTCCTTGGCCGACGCCCTTCCCAAGCCGTATCCGTTCCCGGACGCCGGACGCAAGCAGTTCGTCGAGTTGCGGGAAGCGGTGGATCGCATCGACACCCACCTCCGGGCGCTGCTGAGTCAGACGGAAATCGACTTGCGCAGCCCCGACCGCGACAATCTGGCCCGGTATCGGGAGGTAAATGAGCGGCTGCCGAAGGCCACGCCCGGTAAGCCGCGCGTCGTGTTCCTCGGCGATTCCATCACCGATGGCTGGCGGCTGAATGAATACTTTCCAGGGCGTGACTTCGTCAATCGGGGGATCGGCGGGCAGATCACCGGCCAGATGCTCGGCCGGCTGAAGGCCGATGTTCTCGATCTCCAGCCCCAGGCCGTCGTCCTGCTGGCCGGAACCAACGACCTCGCCCGCGGCGTGTCCGTGGAGGCAATCAGGAACAACATTACAGTGATCGCCGAGCTTTTGGAGAAACACCGCATCCGGGTGCTGCTGGCGTCCGTTCTGCCGGTCAGCGACTATCACAAGGAAGTGAACCCGCGGTTCGAACAGACGCCCCGCAGGCCTGCGGCAAAGATCAAAGAGATCAATGAGTGGATGAAGTCCTTCTGCGCGGGCCGGGGGTTCGTGTATGTCGACTACTACTCAGCCATGATGGATGGCGGCGGATATCTGACTCGGGACATGGCGGATGACGGCCTCCATCCGAACGCAAAGGGCTATCGGGTGATGGCGTCGATTGTGCTCGAAGCCATTGACCGGACTTGGACATCGGCGCCCGTTTCAAAAGCTCCGCCGGCGGCCAGGAAGAAGCGGTTGGGCATTCTCTAGCAGGCCACCACCGGAAGGGCATTTCCGCTGGTCATCCATGCCATGGACGGTAAACTGTCGAGTCATTGAGGAACCGGCGCGTCTGACGGGCGCACCCCCCTGCCCGAGCGGAGTCTCGACAGAAAAGGTCCGAGGATGGGGTCTTTCAATGCGGCCTCTCTCTGTAGCACGAGGGCCTCGCTCTCTGGAATTCCTTCGTACTTTTGTGGACTTTCTCCTGCGCCTGCCGCTTCATCTCGACGCAATCGAATTCCTTCTTCCTGCTCATGACTCCACAACCTCCAGAGGAGAATAGATTTCCAACTCGCGGTAACCTTTCAGCCGATTGACTCCGTTGAATCCTCTGATCTTGTCAAAGTGGATTAACTTGATTATCACCCGTGCCGACCTCCTTGATGAAATGGTCCACCCTCTTGGCAACCGGATACGATTGGAGTGTCGGCGCATTGTCTTCTGCGACCGGTGTAACCGTATGTAACCGTCGCGTCATTTGACAACCCCTCTATTCCCTTCCTACACTGGTGATTAGTCAAGTCTCGCAACCGTGGGGAAGCTCACGATGCACCGTCACAGGTTGAAACGACCGCGATCCAGGAGGCCCGCAGGCCCACCTGGAGGCGCGTGCGCCCGCGGACAGTCGGCCGCGAGGCGCCCTTCCCGGGAGGTGGGTCTTCTCCAGTAGCAGTCTCACTGAGAGTCCTCGACGGCCCGCTGCGGCTTATTTTCAGTTCCCAATCCTGCAGACGATTCCGCACGCCTTTTTTTCGCTCTTGTTCCCGGCAGATTGCCGGGTCTGCGGCCAACCGCTCGATCGGGCGACCCGCGTTCCCGTCTGCGCGCAGTGCCTCGCCGAGCCCGAGCATCTGTCGGCCGATTACTTCTGCATCCAGTGCCGCACGCCGTTTCTCAACCCGTATCCGCTGGATGACAACGGCCGCTGCCGTCTGTGCCGCGCCGGAGTCCGCGGTCCAAGAGAGGTGTACTGTTTCGGCGCGTACGAAGGCCGCCTGCGGGCGCTGATTCACCTGTTCAAGTACGAAGGCTTCCGGCCGCTGGCCAGACCCCTGGGCCGGTGGCTGCGCCGTGCGCTGCCGCTCGATCGCGTCTATGACGCGGTGATTCCAGTCCCGCTTCATTGGCGGCGCCGCTGGAGCCGCGGCTTCAACCAGTCTGAACTGCTCGCCAGCGAGCTGAGCCGGGCCCGCGGCCTGCCCTTGGTGCGAGGGGTCCGCCGGAGGAAACAGACCACCACGCAAACCGGCCTCACCCACGCGCAGCGGCGTGAGAACGTCCGCGGCGCATTCGAAATCACGCGCCCGGCCGAGATCGCCGGCAAGAAGATCTTACTTGTTGATGACGTCATGACCACAGGCGCGACCGCCGACGCCTGTGCCTCGGCCCTCGTTCGCGCCGGGGCCTTGTCCGTTACCGTTTTGACACTGGCTCGTGTCGACCGCCGCTACGCCGCGGCCGCTCAGCCTGCTGTCGGGAGTTCGAACGCATGACCGGTCCCCACGGATTGCACAAACCCGTCCTCGTGCTGAACGCCAGCTACGAGCCGATTAACGTCTGCGCGGCGCGCCGCGCCATGGTCCTGGTTCTCAAGGGCGTTGCCACGGCCGAGGAAGAGCACTCGCTGACCATCCATTCGTCTCGCCGGCAATACCGCCTGCCGAGCGTCATCCGCCTGCTGGAATACCGGCGCATCCCGCACCAGACCCGGGCACTGTCGCGAAAGAACATCCTGATGCGCGACCGCTACACCTGCCAGTATTGCCTGCGGACGCTGGCGTCTTCTGAATTGACGCTCGATCACGTTGTGCCGCGCGCGCGCGCGGGCGAGTCCTCCTGGGAAAACCTGGTCACCTGCTGCAATCCGTGCAACAACCGGAAGGGCAGCCGCACGCCGGACGAGGCGGGCATGAAACTGCTGCGCCTGCCGCGCCCCTTCAGCCTGCACACCAGCCGTCACCTGATGCGGCTTCTTGGCAACAGCGACGCCCAGTGGCGGAAGTATCTTTTCTTCTGATCGGGACTGCTTGAGTTGGATAGGCACTCTTCGCCGGGATTATCATAACGCGCCACTCACTTCGGCTTGTCGTGGCGGCTCAGAGCTCCGCTCCCGCCGGATATCGCCTTCACCGCACCAGCACTCCCCGTGGATTCTGCGCAAACCAACCGAACCAAAACGCCCGGTGTGCCGGCCATCGTTCCAGCCGTTCGCTCTCCCGCCGCAACCCATCCTCGGCCACCTGCCATTCCCGGTCCTGCTCGTCCCGCAACACACCGCCTGCGTACTGGCGCCAACGCAAGCCGCCCGCCCGGTAGACGCGATTGGCTCCCGCTTTGGTCGTCACCACCACCAGCCGCTCTCCCTCATGCTCGTACTCAAATACCGGTTCCCGCTTCAGCCGCCGCACCGCAATGGCCAGCGGCGTCTTGCCCGGCAAGCGCAGCACCAACACCTCGTCCTTATTCTTTAGCCGCTTATCCTGCGCCGACACCGGAAACATCAACTGATCCGTGGCAAAGTAGTCTCGATAAGCCGCCCCGTCGGAGTAATCCCGCCGGTGGCCCGTCTCCAGCGATAACACCGTCGTCTCCGGATGCTCCTGCCGCCACTCGCCCCACGTGGTGGTCACCACCGGCGCATACGTGAGCTGTTCCGGCCGCTCCGTCAGGGGACCGACACCCGGCTTACCCTCCAACGTCGGCCACAAACTGTTCGTCGCCTCGTCGAACATCAACTTACTCGATTCGTAAAGTAAGCCGCTGGTGCCAAACGCATGCCCACGGCTCAGATAGGGAATCACCGTGCCGCAAAGCGTGCAGTAAACGATCGTCAGATCCTGGCCGCCCACCCGGTCGATTGCCATCTCATGCCAAGCCAGGATCCGCTTAGGATAGGCCCGCGCCTCACCGCCCACCGCGATGGCGAAGACTACTTGGCTTTCCTTCAGATACGACGCATCTCTGGCGGCTATCGTCTTCGGCCTCACCAATGGAGGGATGCCGTTTACGCCCACCCCGCCCCAGTCAATGCGATCCAGCCGTATCCGCGACTTGACGCCGGGCGGAAAGAAGCTGCGCATCCGCGGATCGATTTTGCCGTAGACGTGACCCTTGAATTCGCCGAAGTCCGGATGCGGCTCATACGGCAACTTCCACATCCAGCGCTGCCACGCCGCCAGATCGCGCCCCAGCATCTGCCGCGTCCGCGACTCCAGAAAGGACACCAACCGCTGGGCAATCTGCTCGCCTACCGGCATCTGGTCGGAATCTACCCTGCGCAACGGCGATAGCACCCGGACCAAGTCCACCAACATGCAGGCATAACCCGGTCGCCATAAACCCTCGAGCTCCTTCAGGGCCAGCCCGGCCGCGCGCTCATCCGGACTCGCTGCGTCGAAGAAGACGTTCAACCCAGGATGACCCCCGCCCTGCGCCAGAGCTAGGGCCGTACCGAACAGCCGCCGTCTAGTAAGCGCCTCTTCCATGCCCAATCGTACTCCTGCCCCCCACGGTCGCCTTAGTGCGCGGCGATGCGATCCCAGTCGATGCTCGCCTGGATGCCCGGGCAGATGCGCCGGTCCGAACGCGGGAGCGCTTTGGCCCTGTGTGCCGCAGCGGACAGGATCGACGCCCGCCCGGCCGGCTACTTCAACGGACTCAAGTAGAGATAGTCGTTCCCGGCTTTGGCGTTGTGGCAGTTGATGCATCCGGCCACTCGGCCCTCGGCTGGCACGTTGCCGTCGGCGGTGCGCTGCATCCAATACCAGTCGTTGGCGTCCGGATTGAAGCCTTCGGCCTTGTACATGAGCGTGACGGCGGCCAGCGTGCGGTCCGGCGTGTAGTTTTCCTTCAGCACCATGCCGCCCGGAGGAATCGCGCCGCGCTTGGCGTTGATAGCGTTGAGCGCGAGGTCGTTGACATAGGTGGTAATGAAGGCCCCGTGCGGCGAGTTGCCCGGCATCTGCGCCGTGGTTCCGGGCATCAGCGTCCACTTCTTTTGATAGTCCTGCGCCTGCAGGTACGGCCAGACGGCTGCCGCCCGCGGCTCAGGAAGGGGTGCGATGGAGCCGGTGTACAGATAGTCGTTTGAGGCCACCGTGTTGTGGCAGCTCGAGCAACCCTGCACGCGCCCTTCGGCTGCCGCTGTTCCGTCGGCGAGCTGTTGGAGCCAGTACCAGTCGCTTGCGGCCGGGTCGAACCCGGTCGACTTGTACATGACGGTCAGCGCCGCCAGAGAGCGGTCCGGCAGGAAGTTTTCTTTGATGATGAACGCACCCGCCGGCATTCTCCCGGCACGGCTCTGAATCGCGTTGTGGGCGATCTCGTTCACCCAAATGGACACCGTAGCGCCGTGCGGAGCGGCACTCGTTTGATTCTCCGTGGTACCCGGCCACAACCGCCAGGCCACGCGGTAGTTGGAGTTCGCCAGGTACTCGCGGACCGCGGCTGCGTTCGGCGCCGGATTCGGCGCCACGTTGGAGAGGAACACGTAGTCGTTGGCCTTGGCACGTGAGTGGCACTCGATGCAGCCGCCCACCGCGCCGGACGCGCCAATCGACCCGTCCGGGCGGCGCGTCGAGTAGAACCAATCGTTGTTGGCCGCATCGAAGCCGGGGATCTTGAACATCAGATACGAAAGCAGGAGATTCCGGTCCGCGTCATGCGCGTCTTTGGTGATGAACGAGCCCGCCGGGTACGAGCCGGCCTTGCGATTGACCGCGTCCTGTGCGGCCGGGCTCAGTTGCACAGTGAGCAGATTGTTGTGCGGCGGAATGCCCGAGTAGAGCTGCCCTTTGCCCTCGATCAGCGGGAAGTTCTGCCGGTGGTTTTGCCCCAGGAGGTAGTTCCATACGTCGGCCGCCGTGGCGCCCGGAAGCGGAACCGCCGGCTCCAGCGCACCGTCAATGGCGATCGTCACGCGGTCTGTCGACGTCACGCCGCCGGAACGAATCTGCAAGGGCACCGCGCCGCCCGCGGTAACGCCCGCCGGCACTACGGCGTTGATCTGGTTGATTCCCGGCACATTCGGCGCCAGTCCCGCATACAGCACCTGGGCCGTACGGCCACCGATCAGCACTTCCGGCCTGATGATGTTCCGCCGGTTCACGTCTAGCGTGGCCCGGCCGGTGGGCAGGGTGGGAGATACCGGGCCCTGGCCGGTGGCGTAGATTGAGATGACGGACCCGATGCGAGCCGGCCGCGCCCCGGCGCCACTCGGTTGCGCCACGGTGCCGTCGGATGCGTTCAACGCTATGGCTTGGCCTGTGCCCATGGCGCTCCGTGTGAAGATGGCGGGTGAACTCCGCCCAATAGCGACATCCATCGGCGTTGACGCCGTGCCAGCCCGGGTCACGACCATCGGCGCTGTCCGCGTCGTCTGTCCGAACTCCAATATCGACCACGGCACCTGCACGTTCACCTGCCGCGGCGAGACATAGAGAACGGCCGCGGGCATCCCGGCAAACGTCACCGACACGCCACCCAGCGTCGTGGGCCAAGGCAGCGAATCCGCCAGCGCCGCAGTCGTGGCGAAATTCTCCCCGAAAATGGTAGCAATGGAACCCGGCGCCAGGGCGGCGCTCGCGGTGCGGCTCAGCGAAGCGGCGTTGACAATGCCGGCTGCTGAGATGGTGGGTGGCGGGGTAGGCGTTTGTGCCGCTGCCCATGCCGTGGCGATCAGGATCAACGGGATCTGGCGTAGCTCAATCAAGAGGAATCTCCTTGGAAATTGTAGTGGCCGGAAGGGTAGAGTCGTTTCCAGACGCCCAATCCCCCTCCTGCCGTGAAGAAATCTTTAGGAGCGCGTCCGAACTCTCAAGATACCAAAGGAAACCAGATGAAACTGGAAAAAATGAGAAACAATTATTGTCGCCCCCAGCAACGGGACTTGGCAGCTTGTGTGTTACCGTACTCTTCGAAGACAAGGACCACTCCGTCGACGAGCGGCGGGAAATCATCGTTGGCCACTCCCTGAAAGTGGGTGTTCTGGTGGTCTGTTTCTCGGCGCGGGAAGGCACCGTCCGGATCTTCAGCGCCCGCGCGGCCACAAAGCGGGAGCGAAGTGACTATGAAGAAAACATCCAGTCCTAAGGGCCGGAGCAAGACGCGGGCCGATATGCGGGCAGAGTACCGTTTCGATTACGGTAAGGCTCGGCCCAACCGCTTTGCTTCGCTACTGACCGGAAGTACGGTTGCGGTGTTTCTCGACGCTGATGTGGCGTCGGTCTTCCGGACGTCTGAGGCGGTGAATTCGTTATTGCGATCGGTCATCTCCGCCTTGCCGCAGGACGTTAAGCGCGCGTCCAAGGCGCGCTAGCGGCTGGTGGTCTGGCGATTTGCCTTTGACACCTCGCCCCTCCCTTCGCCAACCCCGAGGTCCGGCATCCGATTAACTGGCGAATCACGGGCGCGTCGACTCCCTTCCTCGATCGAACCGCGTATGAACAGCCCAGGGTGGCCATTGGCGTATACTGGAGGCCGGCATCAAAACGGCCCAGCTTCCTACTGAACATGCGAACGACGCCCACATCCACTGCCATCTTCGGCAGCCACCGTGTCCTGGCCGCCGCGCTCACACTCTTTCTGACCTGCTCCACAATCACGCTGGCGGAGGACTGGCCGCAGTTTCGCGGGCCGAACTCGACCGGGATTTCGGCGTCCACCCAGCCCCTTCCCGTAACGTTCTCCGCTACCGAAAACGTTCGCTGGTCGGCGAACGTCGGCGACGGCGCGGGCGGCGCGGCCGTGGCAGCGGGCCGTGTCTTTGTGAGCGGGATGACCGGCGAACAGACAGTGAGCCTCTTCGCGTTCGATGCGGCGACCGGCAAAAAGCTCTGGCAGCGCGATTGGCAGACCGGACGCCTGGCCGAGATGACCCAGCCGAACAGCCACGCCAGCACCACGCCCGCGGCCGACGCCGAGCGCGTGTACTTCTACTTCAGCACGCTCGGCCTGCGTGCGGTTGACGCGCGCTCCGGTCGCGACGTTTGGCATCAGAAGCTTCCTACTCCGTTCTTCGTCTTCAAATGGGGGCCCGCCGTGTCGCCCGTGCTGTACCAGGACATGGTGCTCTTCGGTCAGGATGACGACCTGTTCCCGGCGATCTACGCCTTCGACAAATCGACGGGCAAGCTGCGCTGGAAGGACGACCGGTTGGACATGGCGGTGAACTACACGCATCCGATCGCCTGCACCACCGGCGGGCGCTCCGACATCATCGTGGCGGGCACAGGCATGCTGGTCGGTTACGATCCCGCCTCGGGCCGGCGCCGCTGGTACGCGAAAACCCTGCTGCGCAACATCAAGACGACGCCCGTCTGCCTCGACGGCGTCATTTACATCTCGCTGCAGAGCGGCGGGATCGCCAACCAGTGGCTGGCATCCGTGGACCAGGTGAAGACGGGAAACAAGGACGGCAAACTCACCAAGGCGGAAATCCAGGCGTTCGTCGGCGACATACCCATTCCCGAGGTCTTCTTCCAGAAGACCTTCGACCGCGGCGACCTCAACAAGGACGGTGTTTTGGAAGGCCGCGAGCTGGACATAGCCTTTCTGCAGCCGGACAATTTTGCGGGGGCCGACTTCACGGCGATGGGCGAGAAGGCCGCCGACGAGTACATCCTGGCCGTTCGAGCGGGCGGGGAAGGGGACGTGACCCGTTCGCATGTGCTCTGGAAGCACTCGACGAAACACACCGACCACATCGTCTCGCCGTTCGTCTCCGACGGCCGCATGTTCCTGGTCAAAGGAGGAGGCATCAGTACGGTATTCGAGACGAAGACTGGCCGGCCGGTGCGATCTCCGCAGCGAATCGGGAACGCCAGCAACTATTTCGCGTCCCCCGTCTCCGGCGACGGCAAGATTTATTTCGCCGCGGAAAACGGCGTCGTCGTGGTTCTCAAGAACAGTCTTGACTACGAGGTGCTCGCCAGGAACGATGTGGGCGAGTCCATCATCGGCACACCGGCAATCGCCGGCGGCCGCCTGTTCATCCGGACGCGAACCAAACTTCTGGCGATCGCCGCGGGAGACCGGGGTGCGTTAGCCCGATCCGCAGCTTCGACTGGAGTGAGCAGATCAAGCCGGATCCAGTGAACCGCGATCGCTATGGGAGCTACGAGAAATCATTTCCTCTGTTTTCCAGGCTTGATCACGGCTCCGCTTGTGTTGGCGGGCCTGCTCCCGCAACCGGCCCGCGCCCAGACCCTCTCGGCCGAACAGGCCGGACGCAAACTGTACGCCGAGCAGGTCCGGCCGGTGTTGGAACGGCAGTGCCAGGCTTGCCACCAGGGCAGCGCCAAACAGGGCGGGCTGGATGTATCGACACGCGAAGGGCTTTTGCAGGGCGGGAGCCGCGGTCCCGCCGTGGTTTCCGGGAATTCCAAAGACAGCCTCCTGTACAAGCTGATTACGCACCGTCAGGAGCCGCACATGCCGTTGCAGGGCGAGAAACTCCCTGGCGAGACATCCGCCCTGATCGCGTTGTGGATCGATCTCGGCGCACCGGATGACGCCCACTTGCCGGCAACGGCCAAGGGAGCGTCCGCTTCTCCCTCGGGGCTGGTCTCGAAGGTCGCGGGCGATCCTCTTTTCGACAAGGTGCGTCCCGTGCTGGAGGCCCAATGTCTGAACTGCCACGGCGGCAAGTTCAAACAAGCTGGCTTAGACATCTCCACTCGAGACAAACTGTTGCGCGGCAGCGACGGGCACAAGAACGTCGTCGTGCCTGGCAATGCCGCGGCAAGCCTGTTGATGAAGAAGATCAGGCACCTCCACGAGCCGGGCATGCCCTACCAGGGCCAGAAGCTCTCTGAGGAGACGATCGCCGACATCGCCGCCTGGGTAGACGCCAGAGCCCCATATGCCAGGGATCTCCAGCAGACGGGTGCGGGCGAGCAGAAGGCATTCCTGCACGGCAGCGCTCACTGGGCCTACCAGCCCCCCAAACGGCCGCCGCTGCCCAAGGTCAACAACCGGGCGTGGACGCGCGGCCCCATCGATCTGTTCATTGCCGCCGGGCACGGGAAGCGGAATCTCGAACCCATGCCCGAGGCGGATAAGCCTACCCTCCTGCGCCGCGTCTATCTCGATTTGATCGGTCTTCCCCCGGCTCCGGATGAGATCGACGTGTTCGTGAAGGACACCTCCGGCAACGCCTACGAGAAGGTCGTCGACGACCTGCTGTCCAGCCCTGCTCACGGCGAGCGCTGGGGCCGGCATTGGATGGATCTCTGGCGTTACAGCGATTGGTATGGCTTGCGCAGTTACGGCCTTCTGCAGAGCAGTCAGCGGCACATGTGGCACTGGCGCGATTGGATCATCGAGTCGCTCAACGATGACAAAGGTTACGACCGCATGATCCTCGAAATGCTCGCCGGCGATGAGGTTGCCCCCGCCGATCCCAAAACCCTGCGCGCCACCGGATACCTCGCCCGCAACTGGTTCCGTCCGAATCGGAACGCCTGGCTCAAAGAGACCGTCGAGGGCATTGCCTCGGGGTTCCTTGCCACCACTCTGAAATGCGCCCGCTGTCACGACCACAAGTTCGA
>JBJXGR010000005.1:0-7967 GCA_046160045.1 Bryobacteraceae bacterium | reverse complement strand
AAAGGCAGGCCTGGACAGGGAAACCCGGGACAGGTGCGACAGTGCCCGCGTCGTCGCTCGCGCGCAAGAGGTTGATTGGAATCAAGGCTCGACAACGGAAACCGGGAAACGCGTTGGACGGCCCCGGCTCTCCCCACCGGCTCTCCCCAGCGAATCCAGACTAAAAGTTGAGCCGCAGACTCATCACGACGACGCGGCTGCCGGTCGCGCTGAAGATCCTCCCAAAGTTCGGAGCGCTGATCTCGGTGACCGGTTGGCCGAATCTTGGCGTGTTGGAAACGTTGATCGCATCCGCGCGCAACTCGAGGTTCATGCGCTCGGTGATCGAGACGGCTTTGAAAAGACTCAGGTCGAGGTTAAACAAGCCTGGACCCTCGAGAAACCGGGCCGCCAGGTTGCCCATTACCCCTGGCGTGGGGTTTACCAGCAGGATGCGACCAGACTCGTCGGCGATGGCTTTCAGGCTGCTTCCGTTGCGGATGTTGTTCGCGGTCGTCATCCCCGCGATACTGGGGTCGGGGACCTGCCGGAGGCCCCCGAAATAGATCACTCCGTCGCCGGTGCGCTGGACGCTCCCGGTGCTGTTGGCGAAGGGTGCCAAGGCCACGGGAGTTTGGTCCCCTGACGTGTTCCACGAGTTTTGAAGGGAGGACACGCTGAGCGGCGCTCCGGAGCTGATGGTCAGAAACGTCCCAACCTGCCACCGCTCCAGAATCCGGGCGGCGAGGCCGCGGCTCGATGAGGCGAATTTCTTCCCCGGCCCGAACGGCAGTTCCCAGGTGCCGTAGCTGTTGATGCCGTGGGTGCGATGGAATCCCAACAGCCGTTTGTCCAGACGCCGGTCGCGTAGCGTGCGGAAGCTGTCAAACAGATCCCCTGCATCGCCTTCCTCCTCTCCCAGCGCCCGGCTCCAGGTGTAGTTGCCTCCCAGCGTCAAGCCGGCCGAAGGACGGCGCACCACCTCCACCTGCAAAGCGTGATAGGTGGAGCTGGCGAAGTTACTGGTGAGGCGCGGCCCGTACTGCGGGTTCGAGAAGACCCAGTTGTCCGGCAGCCCGGCCCGACGGCGGAGGCCGCCGGTTTGGCCGGTGAATTGGTTCGTGATATTCAGGTTGCCGGCGAAGCCGCCCACGTTGCTGTTGGAGAAGACGGCCCCGTTGGTGAACCGCGCCGCGTCGGAGCCGGTGATCCGCACTCCATCCACCATGCCTAGACCTGGAATATTCAGGCCCTGGTACATTCGATTGAGCAACGGAGAACTGCCCCCCGCCTGGGTGACTAGAAACGCCTCCAGAATCCCGGATTCGAAGATGTTGACCTCGTTGATATCGGCGCTGCGTAGTAGGCGCGTGCCCTTGCTTCCGGCATACCGGACCTCCAGTAGCGCGCTACGGGTAATTTGCCGCTGGATGCTGGCATTCCAATTCTGTACATACGGGCTCCGCAAGCGGTCGTCATACCCGCGAAGAATCTGCGGAATGGAGTCCAGCGGCGCCGTCTCCAGAGGGCGGCCCAGCGGCGTCAGTGGCAGCCGGACTCCGGACAGGTCCAGGTATGAACTCGGCGTGAAATTCCGCTGCTCCTGCAAGCCGGTTTGTCCAGCTACCGCATCCACGAGCCCAAGGGGGTTGCGTTCGTAGCCAATGCCGTAGCCCATCCTCACCACCGTCTTGCCGGCCCCCAACCAGGGCGCCGCCCAACTCAATCCCACTGCGGGGGCGAAGTTGTTGTTGTCGTTTTGGTAAAGCTGCACGCCCGCAGTTTGGGATCGCGGCCCCACCGTTTGTAAACGGGTCAGGCCGCCAGCCAGGCGTCCGGGCTGGAACAGGTCGGCGAAGCTGGAGCCGCTGAGGCCGAACAGCCCGGCCATGCCTCCAACCGGAGCCACGGCTTTTCCGTTGGCCTCGAATGGCACGCCGTACCATTCGTAGCGCATGCCCAGGTTGAGCGTTAAGTGCGGCGTGACCTTGAAGTCGTCCTTGAAGAAGAAACTGAATTCCCGCTGGCGCCAGGTACGCTGGTTGGTCTCGCCCGGCAAAAAAACCGGGTTCGCGCCGCCCGGAGAGTTGAATGCCTGGTTGACCTGCTGCACCGACCCGGCCAGGTTAATGAGCAAAGTCTGGGCGTCGTTCTGATTCTGCCCAATGCCGGGGATCGTGTTGATATTCTGGACGGGCACGCCGACCGGCCCGATTCCGACGCGCGGCAAAACGTTCATTGTGGTAAACACGTTGGCACTGGTGAACCGCACTTCGCCGCCAACCCTGAACGCGTGGCGGTTCTTCAGCCAGGAGAGCGTGTCGCCGTACTGGTACAGCGGCAGGATCTGGCTCGTGGGGCTGCCGGCGGTATTCAAAGGATTCGTGAAGGAGTTCAGCAGGTAAGGTTCGTTTCCGGCCCGCGGCAACAGGGCGATTCCCGCGCCCTCCCAAGGCGCGTAACTACGGGTCTGAAAGCGTGTAACACCGGCTCGAAATTCATTTAGCAAGTTCGGCCGCAAGGTGGAGGTGAGAGCCAGGGAGTACAGGCGGCTGCCGAAATCCAAAGATCCACCCGGAGTGCCTGGAAAGTTCTGCGGAAGGAAGGCGTTCCGGCCGCTGTTGTCTTGCCGTACGTACGTGAAGGCCAGCCGGTGCGCGGCGGTCAGGGAGTGGTCCACCCGTATGTGGAACTGGTCGAAATCCGATGTGGCGCTCCTGCTCCAGGTGTAGCCGGCGGTGTTCAGGCCGTCGCCGGAACGAAAATCGTTCGGCAGCGGCATCGATTCCATCATGTGTGCGATGACGCCGGTGCGATCGGGAACCAGCCGATTCGGGTCCCGGTTGAACACGCTGACGGTTTGCAAGCCGCCGCTGGCCTGGGCGGGTTGCAATGGATTTCCAGCCAGGTCCACCGTCGGCACAGCCGCATTGGCGTTGCCGTTCCTTACGCCCGGGAAGAAGCGATACAACCCCTGCCGGGCGTTTGCCGTATAGGTGGGGCTGGTGAGCGCATTCCTGGTCCGCTCACGCTGGGCGTCAAACAGCACGTGGAAGAAGGTTCTGTTACGGATCAGCCGTCCTCCCATCCGCCCTCCGTACTGATTGCGGATCAGGATATTGCGCGGGGAGAGCGGTTCTTTCGTCACCGGATCGACGCCGCGCGCGTTGTTGAACCAGTTATTTGCGTTCAGGACGGTATTGCGGTGCGACTCAAACAGGCTTCCGTGAAACTCGTTGGCCCCGGAACGGCTGACCATCTGGATCTGTCCCGAGCCGCGCCCGTACTCGGCATCCGCCGGGGAGGTGACCACGCGGAACGCCGCAATGCGGTCCATGCTGGAAAAAACCCCCAGGCCGATCCCGGTGTTGAGTGCGGTTGACTGGACGTTGATGCCGTCCAAGGTGATGTTCAGGGCACCCCTGCGCGCGCCGTTGAAATTGCTCCCCAGCACGCCAGGCTGGATGGAGACCAGCGGTACAACGTTGCGGTCCGGCAGAGGGAGACTCTCCAACGCCGCTCCCGCGATGACGAAGCCCACCGAGCTGGACGCGCCGGCCAACAGAATTACTTCTTCGGCGTTCACTTCCACCGATTCCGTCACCTCGCCGAGTTGGAGCGGGAAGTTCAGGTTGAGGCGAGCGCCCACCTCCAGCCTCAGGTCGTTGTAGACGAGCTTGCGAAACCCGGCGCGTTCGGCGCTCAGGCGATAGAGGCCTGGCTGAATCGCCGCAAACCAGTAGATACCCGAGTCCCCGGACAACGTTTTGGCGACTGTGCCGGTCCCGATGTTCTGCGCCGTGATGGCCGCGCCAGCGACCGCCCCGCTGCTGGGATCGCGAACGGTGCCTGATAGCACGGCACCTGTGCCCTGGGCCAACGCCGGCGCGACTCCAACCAGCCAAAGCGGAAGAAACGCGAGTCTAAGATTTTTCATGACCGTACCTCCTGGGACCCAATCGAAACCGTCCAGTGCCGATCAGTCCGGGATGCTGATCTTCAGCACTTCACCCGTGCCCGCGGGCGGAATATCGTAGCCGCGGTTCGAAACGTAGAGATGGCCATCCGGACCGTACGTCATCGCAGTCGGAAAGGTCAGGCCCGTGGCGACGATGTCCGCGCGGCCGGAAGGATGGATCCGGACCACGCGACCGTTGCCCACGTCGGGGAAAGGGGCGGCGTCCGTCTCGAGCGCATACAGGCGGCCCCGGTTGTCGAAGGCGAGCCCAAGAATCCCGGTTAACCCGTCTACTGCCACGGCTGTTTGACCGCTCGGAGTCACTTTCCAGACCCTCGACGCGCCGTTCACCGTCGGGAATACACCCAGGTTGCCCACGTAAAAATTGCCGTGCCAGGCGAGCGCAGTCGGCACCAGGTGACCCGATGCCGAGAAATCCACCAGCCGGCGCACGGCACCGTTGGTCGAGACTTCGTAAAGCCCGCCAGCATTCGCTTCGATGATGTAAATCCTGTCCCGGACGGCGATCATGCTATACCAAACTCCTTCCGCCTCGAAATCGTAAGGCGGGACGGCCGGTGGATTGGCAAGGTAAAAGGCGCTGGGATTGGCGACGATCCGAAATGTCTGGTTCGTGACGTTGATCTCCACCACGGATTTGGGAATCACAGCCTCGCCATAGGGGCATCCGCCACCCTGGAGCAACGCGAACATTCTGGTCCCGATGAAGGCAACATCGGCTACGCCTTGCCAGTCAGGGAACGCCGATTGTGCGGACGGGAAGCCGTTGATGACCGTGGTGCGCTGGAAGGGGCCATCGATGCGCGAGATCCGGGCCGTTCGCCCATTGAGGACTGGGCCAGCCGGCGGGGGAATCTGCAAAGCCGGGCAGATCGCCAAAGTACTGGTGGTGCCCCCGATACCGGCCTCGGCCACGTACAGTTTTCCATCGGGTCCAAACTTGAGACCTCGTGGATTATCCAGTCCGTTGGCGTACACCGCCACATTGGGCGAAAACTGCGCTGGGGCGGGCGCAGTGGCAAGAGTCAGCCAACAAATGGCGAAAGGCAAGAATGTTTGGTTGGTTTTCAAGGTTCGCATCGAGACTCACTGTGGCTCAAAACGGGTTCGGGCACAAGTGAATGCAGGTGACCGCACCGTTACGTTCGCGTGACCTGCCGCGGTTGCGAGCGCCAGACGGCTGTGGTAGCTTTGGTCCATCGCGAACAGGGATCAGAGAGGGGGCTTATGGACAACGCCCTGCAAAGCAAGGGGTTTACCGATCCCAGGGACCTGGACGCAGTTCGCGCCCAACTGGAACGGATTCTCGCCAGTCCGATGCTGGCTCACTCCGAGAGCTTATCCCGTCTTCTGACGTACCTTGTCACGCGAACGCTGGAGGGCAGAGGCGGCTGCCTCAAGGAATACTTGATCGGAGTGGAGGCATTCAATCGGGGCGAATCCTTCGATCCGGCAACCGACACCATTGTGCGCGTCCAGGCGCGGCGCCTGCGAGCAAAGTTGACCGAGTATTACCAGGGTCCCGGCGGAGCCGACGCATTGATCATCGAGTTGCTAAAAGGCAGCTATGTTCCGAGTTTTCGCTCGCGGCAGGCCCCGGAGACCGGGCCGCGTGGCAGCCGCCTCCCACGGTGGCTGGCGGCCTCGGCCGCCGGTTTGGCCGCAGGCGCTGTGATTTTGGGCTCGGTTCTTTGGCGTGGCAGCGCACCGGCAGGCCGATCGGTAAAGTCAGTCGCCATCTTGTCCCTGGATAACCTGTCGAAGGATCCTGCTCAGGACTACCTGGCGGACGGGTTAACAGAGGAGCTCACCACGGAACTTTCCAAGACTCCCGGGCTGCGCGTGATCGCGCGCACTTCGATGATGCAGTTCAAAGGCGGCCGGAAATCCGTTCCGGAAATCGCCCGAGAGCTGAACGTCGATGCCGTGGTCGAAGGCTCCGTGCTTCTGTCCGGGGACCGCGTGCGGGTGTCGGCGCAGCTCATCAACGCGGCCCGGAACGATCACCTGTGGGCGGAAACCTACGATCGAAGCCTGAACGACGTCTTGGCGGTGCACAGCGAGTTGGCTGGCAAGATTGCCGCAGCCGTCCAGTCGTCCCTGGGCAGAGCCATCACCGCGCGGACGCAGCCAGATCCCGTCGACCCTCAAGCCCATCAGCTATATCTTCAGGGCCGGTATGAGTTGAATCGGCTTGACGAGCGGTCGCTCCGGGCCAGCGTCGAGACTTTCGGAAAAGCGGTACGCAAGGATCCGACCTACGCGGTGGCGCACGCCGGACTTGCGCGATCTTATCTCCGTCTGGCGAATTTTTACGATCCGCCGAACGAGGCCATGCCGAAAGCGCGGGAAGCGGCGAAGAAGGCGATCGAGCTGGATGGCGACCTGGCCGATGCGCACGTGGCGCTGGCCTACGTCCACTTCTACTACGACTGGGACTGGGACCGCGCCGAAGCGGAGGCCCACCGCGCGCTGGCCTTGAATCCTAATTCAGGCGAGGCGCACAACTTGCTGGGCAATCTCCACAGCGCGCTGGGGGAGAATGAGGCCTCCAAGGCCGAGATGAAGCTGGCCCAGAAGCTCGATCCGCTCTCTGTGCCGTTGCTTGCCGATGGCATGCTGGCTCTTATGGCCGCCGGCGGGTATGACGAGGCCGCTCAAATCGGCGCCAGCGCTGCAAAAAGAGAACCTGCCTCCGGAGCGCTGCACTCCCTGATCGGGCTGAACCACGTGCTGGCGGGGCGCAACACCGAGGGTCTTCGCGAATTGCAGGCGGGAGTTGACCTCGAAGCCAGTCCGATGTTGGCGATGTTGCTCTCAGTCGGCCATGCCACCGCAGGCAACCCCGCCGAAGCCTTGCGCATCCTGAACGGGGTGAAGGAGACCGCGAAGACGAGCTATGTGTGCGCCTTTGAGATCGGATCAGTTCATGCCGCACTAGGCGAAAGAGACGAAGCGTTCCGCTGGATCCACAAAGGGTTGGGAGACCGTTGCGACTGCATGGTGTGGCTGAAAACCGAGCCTTGGATCGCCAGCATCCGCAAGGACCCGAGATACGATGAACTGATCCGCCAGGTTGGCTTCCAGCGCGGGTCTAAGTGAGAAAGTGGCGGTCATCAGGGCCGGTTAATTCCCGGAACCTTGTCAGACTTTTTGTGACAGATCTACGCGGTGGATGAGTGTGCGGCGAATCGTGGCGGAACTGGCTCCCCGTCGTGGACGCGTATCGAACTCTTGCCGTCTGCCCGCCTCCAGCAGTTCGCGCTGCTTTCCAGGGGATTCGATCACTTGCGGTTGCCTGATCAACCGGCAAACCGGGGCAAACCGTTTGCGGTAGGGATGACCATCACTGGTCACCCCCCCCGCACAGATCCGTGCTCGCCCCGTTAGAGCACACGGCTCCTACCTCGGATACTGGCGTCGAACGAACGCTTGGAAAAGGATGTACAACCGTGGGTCACGATTGTTCCGCGCTCGCTCGCGCACACATGGAATCCCTGGGACACCCTTCATCCGCCATGTGTCGGTCGTGTGTGTGATTCCATCGTGTTCTCCTTAGTCGAGGGCCTTCCCTCCACAACCTCCGCCAGCGCCGTTTCCGTCGCCTTTGTTCGGCTGCTTCGCCGGTACTATGCCGCTCGTCAGACCCCTCACTCGCGTACGCGTCCGGATTACTCTTTTCGCTTCCCGGACCGATCTCATGCATGTTGCGCCCCAGATACAGGTGAGGTCTCCCGGTTCTCGCGCATGTGGTTTCTCGATTCGATGGCCTCAACGACTACGCGACGCTCGCCGGCAAACTCGCGAATGACGTTTGCCGTGATATTGCCTGCCCGGCTGTCCAATAGGTCGGCGCGCCGATTTATGTTTTTCGGAGCTATCCTGCACCACCTCATCGATTCCTCTGTCTCCAGGGCTTGTTGCCAAACCCCGGTTGTACACTTCACCTGGCACCTCGCGGCACCCGGCGCAAGACTCGAGGCCGGGGCGGGTCGCTACTCCTTACCCC
>JBJXGR010000004.1:0-8337 GCA_046160045.1 Bryobacteraceae bacterium | reverse complement strand
TCAGCGGGCCGCGCGAGGTGTTGAGGAGGAAGGCATCGCGCTTCATCCATCCCAATCGTTCCCGGTTGATAAGCCCTGATGTCTCCGGCGTGAGCGGGCAATGCAGCGAAACGACGTCCGACTGCCGCAGCAGGGTATCGAGATCGGTCCACTGGAAATTCGGAAGCGCGGGCGCATGGGTGGTGACCGCATCGTACGCCACGACTTGCATGCCGAACGCCGCGCCGATCTCCGCGGTTCTGCGCCCGATGCGCCCCAGGCCTACGACACCCAGGGTCTTTCCGGCCAGTTCGATGACCCGCCCCTGATAGCCGCTCCAGTCCGGATTACGGGACCACTCCCCCGAGCGCGAGAACTCGCCATGCCGCGCCGTCCGATGGCACAACTCCAGCAGCAGTGCGAATGCGAATTGCGCCACCGAATCCGTCCCGTAGGTCGGGATGTTTGTGACGATGACGCCATGCTTCTTCGCGGCGGCGACATCGACGATGTTGAATCCGGTGGCCAGGACGCCGATGTAGCGCAAGCCGGGGAGTTGTTCGAAGTCGCCGGGGCCGATGGGCGTCTTGTTGGTCAGGGCGATCGCGGCGCCGCGAGTCCGCTCGACCACCAGGCTCGCGGGCGTGCGGTCGTGAACGACGACCGTCCCGAGCGCCTGCATCGACTCCCAGGAAAGGTCTCCGGGGTTCAAGGAATGTCCGTCCAGCACGACGATGGTTGGTTGGGTCATTTGGGGCTGTAAGTGGCTACCGTATCACGGATAGGTGTTGTCCGGAGTCCCCTGAACATCCTCCGCGAGAGACCTGTTGTCCGTTATCCTAAGGATATGGAAGTCAGGCTCTCGCTTGACGACAAACTCGTCGAGGAAGTACGGAGGATCGCCGAAGAGCGGGCAACCACTCTGAGTGGCTTGATTCGCGATCACCTCGAAGCGCACGTCGTGGAGAGCGCAGCCTCCGACAGAAGGCTGGAGGAACGGTCGGCGTTGGAGCAAAGCTTCGAACGGTTCCAGTTCAGAGTGGGAAAGGAAGCGCGGGAGCGGGCGGATCTCTATATCCGATCCTAACGACCCCCAGCCAACCTTCTCAGAACGACCCGCCGCTGAACTCGGCGATCGATTGCAGCAAATGATGATTCAACTCGTCCACAAACCGCGCCGTGTCCGGATCGGGCACGTATGCCGGCGTACGGATCACCGCGTTCTTCATCAGCCCCATCGCCTGTAATAATCGCTTCTCGCAGTAATGGAACAATTCCATCGACTGCAGGCAGAATACGATTTGCGGCAGAATCTTCTGGAATAAATCGAAGGCTTCCTGGTTGCGTCCGTCCGCCCGCCAGTGGAACACATGATCGAGCGGTTCGGCCAGCGCCAGTCCGGGCATCAGGCCGTAAATCCCCGCCGGGATCAGTTCGAGCATGTACATCCCACCCCAGCCTTCGAGAATCCCCACACCGTCTTCAGTGGCCTCGCGGATGGCGCGGATCTTTGTCGACATCAGCGGCTCTTCCAGTTTGAGGTACAGGAAATTCGGGCAACGCCGCTTCAGTTCGGCGACGAACTCCGCGTCCACGGTCGGCCCGCCCGGATTGAAATCCTGGACCAGGCAGGGAACCTCCGCCGCTTCGAGCACGGTCGTCAGGTATCGCAGCAGTTGCTCTCGGGGAACCGCGAACTGCCGAGGGATCGCGACCGAGATCTGGCCCGCGCCAGCGCGCACATTGCGACGCGCCAGGTCGGCGGCGATCCGGGCCGAGCCGTGATTGCTTTGCGCGAACACGCGAACCCGCCCGTTCGCCTGCTCGACGGCGACAGCCACCATTCGCAGCCGCTCGTCTTCCGTCAATTTGTAGAACTCCGACCCGTAGGCGGGAAGGCAAATCGCGCGCAGCCTGGCGCGGACCGCGTGATCGACCAACCGGCGCAGCGCTGCCTCGTCGAGTTGCTCCGCCTCGTCGAACGGAGCGGGAATCACAGGCACCGAGCCCAGCACCTGCGGAATTGTCAATGTGTCAACCATAGGAATGTTGTCAGGCCAGCAGTTTCGGGACCACCTCGCCGGCGACGTCCGTCAAGCGGAAGTCGCGGCCCGAGTGGCGATAGGTCAGCCGCTTGTGGTCAAAACCGAGGCAATGGAGGATGGTCGCCTGCAGATCGTGCACGTGGATCTTGTCTTCCAGGATGTTGAAGCCGATATCGTCGGTCTTGCCGATGACCTGCCCGCCCTTGATGCCGCCGCCGGCCAACCACATGCTGTAGGCGAGGGGATGATGATCGCGGCCCTCGTTGCCGGCTTCGCTCGGACGCCGGATCTCGACCATCGGCGTACGCCCGAACTCGCCGCCCCACACCACCAGCGTGGAATCGAGCAGACCGCGCTGCTTCAGGTCGCGCACCAGTGCGGCCACGGGTTTTTCCGTGGCTTCGCAGTTCCGCTTCAGCCCCTTGTTGAGCTCCGAGTGATGGTCCCAACTGGCGTGCAACAGTTGGACAAACCGCACGCCGCGCTCCACCATCCGCCGGGCGAGTAGGCAGTTGACCGCCATCTGATTGGTGGGCTCTTTCCCCACCCCGTACATCTCGAGCGTGGCCGCAGACTCCTTGGAGAAGTCGAGCATATCCGGCGCCGCCGACTGCATCCGGAACGCCAGTTCGTACGAAGCGATGCGCGAGGCGATTTCCATGTCCCCGGTTTCCGCGTGCCGGTACTGATTGAGGTCGCGAACCAGGTCGAGCGTGTCGCGCTGCAACTTCGCATCGACCCCGGAGGGGTTCGACAGATACAGGACCGGATCGCCCGTCGACCGGAACAGGACGCCCTGATACGTCGACGGCAGGAACCCGCTCGTCCAGTTGGATGCCCCGCCGCTGGTACCTCGGCCGGCCGACAGCACCACAAACCCGGGCATGTTCTGCGATTCGCTGCCAAGGCCGTAGGTCACCCACGCGCCCATCGACGGGCGGCCGAACTGAATCGACCCGCTGAACAACAGCAATTGTCCGGGATGATGGTTGAACGCGTCCGTGTACATCGAGCGCACCAGGCAGAGGTCATCGGCGACCGTCGCCAGGTTCGGCAGCAGGTCGGACAGTTCCATTCCGCACTTGCCCGCGGGCTTGAAGACGCGCGGGCTGGCCATCACCTTCGCCGTTGGCTTGATAAAGGCCAGGCGCAGATCTTTGGTCATCGATTCCGGCAGCGATTGGCCGTGCCATTTCCGCAGCCCGGGCTTCGGATCGAACAGATCCATCTGGCTCGGCGCGCCTTCCATAAACAGGAAGATCACGTTCTTCGCCTTGGGCGCGAAGTGGGGCGGCTTGGGCGTCATCGGATTCACCGCCAATCCGCTCTCGCCCGCGCGGCCTTCTACGGCCATCAGGTGCGCCAGCGCGGCGGTCCCGATGCCGCACTTCGCCAAGAAGTCGCGCCGGGTCTGGCTTTGCAGGAAGTCACGAAGGTCCATACGAATCATTCCCTCGTCAGAAACTCATCGACGTTCAGCAGAGACCGGCTGAGCGAGATCCATGCCGCCAATTCGGCGGGTTTCGCTTCCTCGATGCGACCCGCGTAAAGCGCCGCCGCCACCTTGGGTTCCGCCTGGAGCCGATCCTTCTGCTGCCGGAGGAAGGTGGCCACGCGGTCTTTCTCCTGGGGCGAAGGCTCGCGGCCCAGGCACAACCGGAATGCGTACTCGATGCGGTTGATGTCGGACGCGGGCTGATCCCGCAACAGGCGGACGGCCAGCGCCTGCGCCGCTTCCACGAAGACCGGATCGTTGAGCAGGTTCAGCGCCTGCAGCGGCGTATTCGATCGGTCGCGCCGCGTGCAGGCGACGTTCGAATCAGGCCCGTCGAAGGTCATCAACTGCGGATACGGCACGGTCCGCTGGAAGAAGATATACAGACCGCGCCGGTAGCGGTCCTTGCCTTCACTCTCCGGCCACTTCACGAAATCGCCATAGCCGAGCTTGGTGAGTTCGGGCGGCTGAGGCGGTCGAACGCTCGATCCCCCGATCGACGGCTCCAGCAGTCCGCTGACGGCGAGCGCGGAGTCGCGGAGCAGTTCGGCCTCCAGCCGGAGGCGATTCTGCCGCGCCAGCAGCCGGTTGGAGGGATCGCGCGAGTCGAGTTCCTTCCTCGCGTGCGAGGCCTGCCGGTAGGTGGCGGAGGTCACGATCAGGCGATCGATCCCTTTCAGGCTCCAGCCGCGGTCCATGAATTCGACTGCCAGCCAGTCGAGCAGTTCCGGATGCGACGGCGGGTCGCCCTTGGTGCCGAAGTCCGCCGGAGTGAGCACCAGGCCGCGCCCGAAAAACGACTGCCAGGTCCGATTCACGGTCACCCGCGCCGTCAGCGGATTGTCTCGCGCCACCAGCCACTTCGCCAGTTCCAGCCGCGTCGGACGGGCGGCCTTCGACCGATCGAGCACCGACGGGACACCGGGTTGGACTTCAATTCCCGGATTCCGAAAGTCGCCGCGCAGCAGCACGTGGGCTCTTGGCGGATTCGGCATGTCGGCCAGGGTTTGCGCCTCGGTCAACGCGGGAAAGCCCGCCGCCAGCTTTCGCAGCTTCTCACGCAGTTCCTTGAATTTGAGCTCCGCGTACCGCTCCTTGGTGACGACCGCGCTATACCACTCCAGGAAATGGTCGGTCAGCTTGTCCTGTTCCTTCTGTGTGCGCTCGACGGGGTTCTTGAACAGGATCTGGCGCTCGTCGTTCCAGAGCACAGTCCAGGCCAAGTCCCAATCGCCGCCGAACTTGCCCTGCTGGTTGCCCGCCTCCCGGACTTTGGGCTCCCACTCGGTTTGGAGAGGCTCCACGCCGTACTGCTTCAGGAGTTCATCGCGCTTCCTGCGGTATTCCGGAAGTGCGCGAAGATACGGCCCCACCTCCCCTGGCAGCGGCGCTTCGATGTCCACTTCGTCGAGCGGATTGTAGTACGCCAGCAACTGATAAAACTCTTTCTGGCTGATCGGGTCGTACTTGTGGTCGTGACACTGGGCGCAGCCGACCGTCAGGCCCAGCCAGACCGCTCCCGTGGTCGAGGTGCGGTCGACGGCCTGCTCCACGCGAAGCTGTTCGCGGTCGATGCCGCCCTCGCGGTTGGTCAGCGTGTTGCGATGGAAGCCGGTGGCGACCTTCTGCTCGACGGTCGGATTGGGCAGCAGATCGCCGGCAATCTGCTCGATCGTGAACTGATCGAACGGCATGTCGCGGTTGAGCGCCTGGATCACCCAGTTCCGCCAGCGCCATGCGTAGGGGCGCTGTAAGTCCTTCTCATAGCCGTCCGAATCCGCGTATCGGGCCAGGTCGAGCCACTGCCTGGCCCACTTCTCGCCGTAGTGGGGCGAATCCAGCAATCGAGTCACCTGACGTTCGTACGCGTCCGGCCGGGTGTCGGCAAGAAAGGCGGCGAGTTCCTCAGGGGCCGGCGGCAGTCCCGTCAGGTCGAGACTCAGACGGCGCAGCAGCGTCGGTTTGTCCGCCTCCGGCGATGGCGCGATTCCTTCCTTCTCCAATCGCGCCAGAACAAACGCGTCGATCGGGTTTCGCACCCACCTGGCAGTTCCGACCGCGGGCGGTTTCGGGCGCTGGGGCGGTTGAAACGCCCAGTGACTGGATTGGGTCGCGGAAGCTTGGGAGACTGGGGCTTCCGGCCAGTCGAGGCCCTGATCGATCCACGCCCTCAGCAGTCCGATCTGTTCGGCTCCGAGCGGCGCGCCGGCAGGCGGCATGATGAGCGGCTTCTTCAGCCCCGCAACGATCTGGATGAGCTTGCTCGCTTCGCTGCTGCCCGCCATTAACACTGCGCCCGAATAGCCACCCTTCAGGGCATCGGCGCGGTTGTCGAGCCGCAGGCCACTCATCTGCTGCTGCGCGCCGTGGCAGCCGAGGCAATTCTTGCGAAAGATCGGCCGGATGTCCCTGGTGAAGTCAACCTTCGCGCTCGAAGCCGGAGGCAGCGTCTGCGCGGAGGCTGAGGCGGCAAGCACCAGCCAGACGAACGGGTATGGGATGGAGAGGCGCATGGCCGCGAATGCTTCTATCATAGCCTCAGTCCCCCATTCGGCCGGGCTTCGCCGACCGCGCCGGCTCGGCCCCGTCTACCACTCGAGCCGAAGCCCTCCATAGATTTGCCGGAACGCGTTATCCTCCAGCGCGACCTGGTATCCCGTGATTTGCCCGGCCTGGCCCGGCGCCGAGATGTTGGTCGCGGGGTTCCCGAATCTTGTGATCCCCGGTCTCGACGTCAAGTCCATCCCAACCTACGCGGGATTCGGCGTTTCGCGGCTCCTCGATCTTCGATAGAGTATTGCGCATGAGGATCTGCATTCTTCTTCTTGTTCCCTTCCTGGCGTCGGCGCAACCGAAACTCAAGCACGTTGACGTCTTCCGGGCGGGCGACGACAACTACCATTCGTATCGCATTCCGGCGATTGCCACGGCTCCCGACGGAACCGTGCTCGCCTTCGCGGAAGCCCGTAAGGAGAACCGCAGCGATCCCGGCGGCGGAGACATCGACCTGGTGGTTAAGCGCAGCACCGATCAGGGCGCGACGTGGTCGGCGGTTCAAATCGTGGACGATCCCGGCGTCAAGTGGGGCGCGTCGAATCCCACGCCTCTGGTCGACCGCACGAACCGGCGGACCTGGATCTTCTTCAACCGCTGGGAGCCGGGATTTGGAACCGAAAACTCGAAACCCGGAACCACCAACAACCAGATGTGGGCGCGCTACAGCGACGACAACGGGAAGACGTGGTCCGCGGCGGTTGATCTGACGCGGACGACGCGCGACTTCGAGAACTGGGGGGCGATCTTTCTAGGGCCGGGCGGGGCCATCCAGACGCGCAACGGGCGGCTGATTGTTCCCGCGGCGATGCGGCCGGACACCATGTTCTGGTGGATGCCGGGCGGCCGGACCATCGCGATGCGCGCCTACGCCATCTACAGCGACGACCATGGAGCCACCTGGAAGCGCGGCGCGCTGGTGCGCGCCCAGACCGACGAGAACGAGATGATCGAACTGGCCGACGGCGCCGTCATGGTTGACGCGCGGCAAGGCTCCGGCCCTCATCGCTGGCTCTCCATCAGCAAAGATGGCGGCGTCACCTGGTCGAATCCGGTTCCCGGGCAGGAGGTCACGCCCGTCGCGACGGCGATTGAGCGCTGGACGCTCGAATCGAACGGCGACGATCGCAACCGCATCCTGTGGACGGGGCCCGTGGGCGGGGGGCGAAGGAAGTTGGTCGCCCGAATCAGCTACGACGAAGGACAGACGTTTTCCACCGAGAAGGTGCTCTACGGTGGTTTGGCGGCCTATTCGGACCTGACGATCCTGAGCGATAAGACGGCCGGCGTGCTGTGGGAGCGCGGCGTCAGCGACGGATATCAGTCCATCACGTTCACCCGGTTCGGCCTGGACTTTATGGAGAAATAATCAGGCGGCGTCGACCTTCTTCAGGCCGGCCACCAGCAATTGCGACACGCCCTTCCCTTTGCGAAGGGCGTAGTCGTAGGCTTCCCGCTTCTCTTCGTGGGTAAGGCCGTAGCCGAATCGATGAAAACGTTCGAGCGACATACCCACGACGTAGGTTCCGGCATAGGCGACCGCTCCCTTGGGGATCAGACCTCCGCCCATCGGGACCTTCCCCACCAGTTCGCGCGCCAGGGCGCGCCACCCGAAAGCGCCGGCGATGATCGAGGCGATCTGCGCCTTCTGCTCGCGGTATCCGATTGGCGCGTCGCTGGCGGCGGCCACCAGGAACGCCATACGAATCTGGTTCATCGTCAGGAATGCGGTGTCGGACGCGAACTCTCCGATCGCCCATGGCAATTGCACCAGGCTGGGGATTACGTTCGGCAGCGCGGTAGCCAATGCAAACAACGCGTTCTCCTTGGCGACCGTGTGGATCACCCGGTCCACCACCGGCTTGCGGAAGGGCGGGAACAAGCGCCCCAGGGGCAGGCCCAGTTCTTCGTGCTCCTCCAGTACCTCGCGCACCGTGCGCTGCGGGTGGGCGTGATAATAGCGAAAGCCGTCGCGGCGCGGCGGCAACTGCTCTTCGTAAAGGACCAGATGGTACTCGGAGGGAGTACCCGGTTCGCCCACGCGATGCACCGCCTGCATCAGTTCCATGCGTCGTTCCCGCGAGATCTGGCGGGGAACCAGGAAGTCTTCCATCGCCTCTGCGCCCGCGGCGCTCGCGGCAATCAGGCCAATCGCCAGCGGTCGGTCCGCGGTGCGGCGGACTTCGTCGGGGTTGAGATTCGAGATCGCGTGCCGGATTTCCTGGAGCAGACCAAGCGACGACATAGTTCGGGCAGACGCCTGTC
>JBJXGR010000003.1:0-4210 GCA_046160045.1 Bryobacteraceae bacterium | reverse complement strand
CCTTCCTTGAACTCCTGTAGTTCGCCGGTGGCGGTTCGCCCCCCTTCCGGGAACAGGAGCACGGAGACGCGCTTTTCGTGGATCACGCGCGCGGCATCGGTCATCGAACGGAGGCTCGAGCGCGGGTCGTCGCGATTCACCGGGATGTGCCCTGCGCGGCGAAGGTGCGCTCCCAACAGTGGATTCCGGAACAGGGGATCCTTCGCCAGAAAACGGAACTGCACGGGAACGTGCCCGAGAATCAGGGGCGTGTCCAGGTAGCTCTGATGGTTGGCGACGAACACATAGCTGCCCTCGGGATCGATCCGGTCAAGCCCGTCGACGGTGACGCGGACGCCCGCCACGCGCAGCATGATATAACCCCAGATCTGCGCCAGACGGTGCTGACGGACTCCGGTGCGGTCGAAGAAAGAGACCAGGAACGACAGGGTTGCCATCACCGCCGTCCACAGGCCGATGAACGGGGTGGTGAGGAGAGCGGCGCGCAGGGTGGTCAGCACGGGGCGGTGTTCCCCCAACGGCGGAGAGCCTCGGCCACCAGGTAAAGCGATCCGGTAATCACGAGCACATCCCAGGTCCCGGCGAGGGAAACCGCCTCGTCGAGCGAGGAGGCGACTCGCAGATCGGGATGGCTGGTGACGGCGCGAATTCTCTCGGGCGGCAGCGAGCGCTCCATCTCCGGCGCGGTCGCGATTACGGTTCGCGCCAACGGGAAGAGAATGTCACCGATTTCGTCCACCCGTTTGTCCCGCATGGAGCCATAGATGATGGTGATCGCCCGGTCCCGATAGAAACGGCGGAGGTGCGCGGCCAGGGCGCGGGCGCCGGAAACGTTGTGCGCGCCGTCGGCGAGAATCTCGGGCGAGGCCGAGATGCGATCGAGGCGTCCGGGCCAGCGCGTAGCGGCAATCCCCTGTTGGAGGGCCTCCGGCGCGACCCCGAGTTGAACGAGGGCCGCTGCCGCGGTGACGGCGTTCTCCACCTGGTGCTCGCCGGCCAGGGGACAGACGATGGGAAAGCCGTTTGCGGCAAACCGGGACCCGCCCGCGTCGAGCGAGAGCCCGGAGAGCGGCCATTCCCCGGTACGGATGGGATCAATGCCCACCCGCCTGGCGGTGAGATCGAGCACGTCCATCGCTTCCGGATGTTGCACGCTGAAGACGGCGGGCACTCCGGACTTGAGAATGCCCGCCTTCTCGGCGGCGATCTTCCCGATGGTGTCGCCCAGGTATTCCATGTGGTCGAAATCGATGCGAGTGATGACGGAAAGCCGGGGCCGGACGACGTTGGTGGCGTCCAGGCGGCCACCGAGGCCAACCTCGAGAACGGCCGTATCGACCCTGAGTTCCCGAAACAGCACGAAGGCCATGGCGGTCATGGTCTCGAAATAGCTGGGGTGGGCATCGAGCGATCCGTCGCGAATCAGCGCTTCGGAGGCGGCGTGAACGTCGTCAAACGCCGTGGAGAACTGCTGGCGGCTCACGGGACATCCGGCAACGCGGATGCGTTCGGTCGGCTCCAGCAGATGAGGCGAGGTGTAAAGCCCAGTCCGGACGCCCGCCGCGCGCAAGCCGGACTCGATCATGGCGCTGGTGGAGCCCTTGCCGTTGGTCCCCGCCACGTGTACGAACCGGCACGCCTCCTGCGGCTTGCCCAACCGGTCGAGGAGAGTGGTTACCCGGTCGAGTCCGAGCTTGGCCGACTTGATTTCGTTGCCGAGCGCGTACAGGTACCGGACCGAATCCGGGTAGTTCATTCCGGTACGGGGCCGCTGAAAAAGCGCAGCGCGGTGGCGATGTAGTTTTTGAGGTCCTGGCGGCGCACCACGGCATCCAGCATGCCGTGTTTCAACAGAAACTCGGACCGCTGGAATCCTTCCGGCAGCTTTTGGCGGATGGTCTGTTCGATCACCCGCGGGCCGGCGAAGCCGATCAGGGCATTCGGTTCGGCGATGTTGAGGTCACCGAGCATGGCGTAGCTGGCCGTGACGCCTCCGGTGGTCGGATCGGTCAGAACGCTGACAAACGGCACCTTGGCTTCATCCAGGCGCATCAGGGCGGAAGCGATCTTGGCCATCTGCATGAGGCTGATGGCGCCCTCCTGCATCCGCGCGCCGCCGGAAGCCGAGACGATGATCAACGGCACGCGCTGCTCCATGGAGCGCTCGATGGCACGCGTAATCTGCTCGCCGACGACGCATCCCATGCTGCCGCCGATGAATCGCGGATCCATCGAACAGATGTAGACTCGCCGCCCCGCCAGCGTGCCTCCCGCCGAGATCATCGCGTCGCGCAACCCGGTGGCGCCGAACATCGCGTCCAGCCGTTCGCGATACGGTTTGGAGTCGACGAAGGACAGCGGGTCGGAGGAGCGCAGGTCGGCGTCGAATACTTCGTAGTCGCCGTCAAACAGCATTTTCAGGCGCTGGGCGGCATCCAGCCGGGAATGCGCGCCGCACTTCGGGCAGACATTCAGGTTGGTTTCGAGATCTTTCTTCCAGATGATCTGGCGGCATCCGTCGCACTTCAGCCACAGACCTTCCGTGCGAACATGCGGCTTCTCACCTTCATCCCCTTTTGACGATTCAGTCTTATTGGGGCGGAACCAGGGCATAAGTCTTTACGTTAGCGCGGGTACGGATGGCCCCGCAATGTTGCGAATGCGCGATAGATCTGCTCGGCCAGGCAGACTCGCGCCAGTTCGTGCGGCCACGTCATCGGCGACAGGGACAGAAGCAGGTCAGCGCGATCGCGCCACGGCCGCGGCAAGCCGTCGTGGCCGCCCACCAGAAACAGGAACTCGCGGTCCTCCCGCTCCGCGCGCGCGATCAGGGCGGCGAAGGCGGCCGAGTCGAGCAGTTTGCCGGCCGGGTCGAGAGCGACCTTGTACGCCGAGGGGTGCCGGTCGAAGGGGTCGTAGCGGTCCGGCCTTACCTCGCGCATCTCGATCCGGGCGTAGTGCGAACTCCGCCCGACGAACTCCTCCGCCATTCGGTTGGCGTTCGGATCGCGCGGCTTGCCGACGAACAGGATCGAGATCTTCACTTACGCTTCGGGCGGGATCGGGAGATCCTTACCGGTGCGCCACAACCGTTCCAGGTCGTAGTAAGCGCGTGCGTGTTCGGAGAAGATGTGGACGATGAAATCGCCGTAGTCGGCCAGGATCCATTCGGCCTGGTCGTAGCCTTCAATGCTCAGCGGGCGCTCGCCGTGCTCCTTCAACTGCTTAGCGACTTCGTCGGCGATGGCCTGTAATTGCCGCTGATTGGAGCCGGAGCAAATGATGAAGAAGTCGGTAAACGACGTGACACCGGTCAAGTCGAGCACTTTGATCGCCGTGGCCTTCTTGGACTCGGCTGCGCGAACGGCAACCAGCCAGGATGCCTCCGTCTCCGATTGGAGAGCTTGGGTAGGGGTTTCAGTAACCTGATCCAGGGACAACGCCTCCTTTCGTATCGTACTACAGTGGGGGGGCGGATCTGGCCGGCAAGCGTATTACAATAAGACTTCATGCGATTTCTGGTGCTCGGGCTGCTGCTGGCCAGCCCGCATCTTCACGCACAGACGACTGCCGGGGCCCCGGCCGCGGCCGGAACCCCTGTGGTCGCCCCTGGCGGATCGTCCGACGGACTGGTCCCTCGACGCCTGCGCAAGGCCGAGGACGATCTCAACGATTTACGCGATGGCCTGATCCTCCAGGCGACCCTCTACAGCGGCGTCTCCTCTGACCTGACGGAGGAGAAGTGCGTGGAGATGGTGGAGGCCGCCCGCCGGCGCGTGAGCCGTCGGGAGGCCGAGGTCTCCTGGACGAAAGAGTTGGTGGAGTTGGGCGCCCTGGCACGGATCCGGTTGCAGGAACCGCAGCAAAAACTGGAATGGGCCCAGAAAGAGCAGGAGCTGGCGCTGAACCGGCAAGTGCTGGTGAAGGAACTGGCCGAACTCGTGCGAGCCGAACAAGTGGCGGCCACCGAACCGCCGACACCGACCGGTCCCCTGGCGGAACGTTTCGACGGGAGGCGGTTTCGCTTTGGCGACATCGTCCGAGTGGAACAGGCGTTCGCGGCGCGCTTCCTGAAGGCCCTGCCGGTTAGCGCCCGCGGCGACACGGCACTCCATCGCGCGCTCGGCTTCGACCATCGCGACCGGATGGACGTTGCGGTTCACCCCGACGATCCCGAGGGTGTCTGGCTACGCAACTATCTGCGCGAAAG
>JBJXGR010000002.1:0-14085 GCA_046160045.1 Bryobacteraceae bacterium | reverse complement strand
CGCCGTGAAGGCGGAAGTGGCTGACAGCCCGCGCAACCCGCGGGTTTACACCCGCGGTTCGGAGAGGTCACCCGCGGGATCGGCGGACATTAATGGCAAGCCGTGACCGCTAAGTGAACAGTGTTGGACCTAGGCTTGACCTAGCAGCTAGGCTGGGCTCCTCCCGCCCGCGCCCGCAGGAGAAGGGCCAAACCGCCGGTTCATCCGAAGCGGTCCGCGACTTCAGGCCGTATCTGTTGTAGGAGAATAGGAAGCATGCCCCGCACACGAATGTTCGCCGCGTTGCTCGCGATACTTCTCACCGTGCCGCCCGGTTGGGCCCGGAAACCGGGGGAACCGATCAAGCCCGGCTGGAACCTGTTTTCCAAAGACCAGGACGTCCAATTAGGCAAGGAGTACGCGAGCCAGATCCAGAAACAATACGAGGTCGTCAGCAACAAAGAGTTGCAGGACTACATATCGCGCATGGGACGGCGCCTGGCGACACAGGCGGAAGCGGGAGATTATCCCTACACGTTCACACTGGTCAACGATCCTTCCATCAACGCGTTTGCCCTGCCGGGAGGACCGGCGTTTATTCATACCGGCCTGATCGCCGCCGCGGACAATGAAGCGCAGGTGGCGGGCGTCGTCGGCCACGAGATCAGTCACGTCGCGCTACGGCATGGCACCAACCAGGCGTCGAAGGCGCAGTTCATGCAGATCCCCGCCATTCTGGCCGGCGCTGTCACCGGCAGCAACGTGCTCGCGGCGTTGACGCAGATCGGTGCAAAGGGCTTCCTGCTGAAATTCTCCCGTACCGCCGAAGAGCAGGCCGATGCGCTGGGCACGCGGATGATGTCGCGCGCGGGATACAACCCCATCGAGATGGCGCGTTTCTTCGAGAAACTCGAGGCCGAAAGCAAGTCGCGGGCGCCGCAATTCCTGTCCGACCATCCCAACCCGGGCAACCGCGTGAAGGCCGTCGAGGCGGAGATCGCCGCGCTGCCGAGAAACAGTTACACCACCGGCGACCAGGCGGAGTTCGACCGGATCAAGGCAATGATAAAGAAGATCCCGCCGCCCGCCAAACGGGCATCGCCGGCGGCCGACCAGAGCCAGGGATCAAACGGCCAATCGCAGCAGGCGCCGGTCTCGTTGAACGTTCCCCCACCGTCCGGCCGGTTCCGCCAGTACACCGCCAAAGGGCTGGCCCTCTCCTATCCGGATAACTGGGAAGTGTTCGGGGCACAGAACTCGACCAACCTGACGATCGCGCCGCGAAGCGGGATCATCAATACCGGGAACAGCAACGCCATCGCGTACGGCGCCATCGTCGGATTCCACCAGTCCCCGGGCGGCCGGCGCAACGTGACGTCGGACACCCGGAACCTGGTGGAGCAGCTGCAGGGCGGCAATCCCGGCCTGAAAGTCGCCGGCCAGTCGAAGCGGCTCACGGTGGATGGCAGCGAGGCCTTGCTGACCCCGCTGCTAGGCAACTCCCCGCTGCAGGGCCAGCGGGAACAAAACGCGCTGCTGACGGTCGATCGGCAGAACGGAGTCGTCTACGTCGTGTTCATCGCGCCGGAGCGGGAGTACGGCAACTATCAGGGCACCTTTGAGGAGATGACGCGCTCGCTGCGCTTCAGCAACTAGGTGTCGTTCGACGCGATCTTCTTCGATTTCGACGGCGTCCTGGTGGACTCCGAACCGGTCCATTTCCGTTGCTGGCGCGAAGTGCTCGAGCCGTTTGAGATCGATCTGGACTGGACGGCCTACGCGCGCGACTGCATTGGCGTCTCGGACATCGACATGCTGAACTACCTGGCGGGCCGGTCACGAAGGCAAATGGTTGGGGAAGATCTGCGGCCGGTCTACCAGGTGAAGAAGAGGCGCTTCCTCGAGATGGCTTTGGAGTTGGACCTGGTGGGAGCCGAGACGCTCGACCTGATGCGTTCGCTCGACGGTCTGCCGATCGCGGTGGTGACATCGAGCGGCAGGACGGAGGTCGAGCCCATTCTCGCCCGGACCGGGGTGTTGCCGCTGCTCGCGACGGCGGTTTATGGCGAGGACGCGCCGCGGCGCAAGCCCGCCCCCGATCCGTATCAACTGGCAGCCAGGCGGACAGGGGCGCGGCGGCCCCTGGTCGTGGAAGATTCCGATGCCGGAGCGGCCAGCGCTCGTGCGGCGGGCTTCGACCTGGTCCGCGTGGCGACGGCGGCCGAGGTGCCGGCCAAAGTCCGGCAGGCATTGCAACAGGTGTAACGCGATTCTGCTGGTATAAGAAAAGAAGAGGAATCTACGAATGCGCAGATACTGGACGATGGGACTGATGACGCTCGGGTTGTTCGCCGGCACGGCGGCGGCCGGGGAAATGACCGGCTGGATTGTGGATGCCTGGTGCGGCGCGTCGAACGCCAACAGTTCGCAGGCCTCGCGGGACTGCGCGAAAGACTGCATCAAGAAAGGTGCGGCGCCGGCATTTGTCAGCGAGAAGGAACAGAAGGTCTACAGGATCGCCAACGGCGATGCGGCCAAGACGCACCTGGATCATAAGGTCAAGGTCTCGGGCAGGGTGGAAGGCGAGACGCTGACGATCGCGTCGATTGTGGCCGCCAAGTAAGCTCGGAGGCGGCGAATCGCATTGGAAGCGTTGACCGTGAGGCGCCGTGAAAAAACGGCCACGGTCGCTGCGCTGGTGGGTCGGAGGGTCCCTCACCGCCACCGCTCCCTTACGGGGCCGTGAAAAAACCAAGAGGCCCGCTCCCTTCCGGTCGCGGCTCGGATAGCCACCGCTCGCTTTCCGGTCACGGCTCGGAAGGTCGCGGCTTGGAATGGGTTCCCTTCGGCGGTGCGGTCTGGTATTCGTCGGGGGTGATCGCAATAGCCCTCTTTCTCCTTTTCTCTTTGAACGCCGCTTGGGGCGCCGGCTCTCCCTGGATCGAAGCTCGTAAGAACGGGCAGCAGGTCGACGAGATCTTTGCGCGCACCAACCGGATGCTGCACCGTTGGCTGTCGTTCGCCGAGCCGAAGACGCTGCTGCTTCCGGACCGGGTGCCGGGCGTGCTCTTCGGCCGGCTGGATGCCGACCCCATCTACACCCCTCACAATTCCGGCGCCGACAACTACCCGTATCTGATTGCCACCGCCTTTTTCACCGAGCCCGACCTGATCGAGGGCCGCCTGCTGGAGATGCTGCGAAACGAGATTCGCTACACGAATGTGGGCACTGGCGCGATTCCCGGCAACCTCAATCTGCGCACGTACGCGTTGGGTCCGCCCAGTTTCTTTGGAGCCGGCGAGTACTCGAAGGATGGCGCCGTGCCCGTCACCGAACTGATGGGACGCGGTCCCTGGTATTACCGCATGGCGGACATGATGGAGGACTTCCGCGTGCGGGCTCCCGTTCGAACCCGTTTCGGGAATCTGCCGGACAATGGAGCCGAATTGAACGGCGATGTTCTGCAGGCGCTGGCACGGCTGATTCCCATGACCGGCGATAACCGGCTGCTGCGATGGGCCGAGCAGATTGGCGATGCCTATGTGGAGGAGATCCTGCCGAAAAGCGGCTACCTGCCCCCGTTGCGTTGGAGTTGGGAGACCGGGTCGGGCGACGAAACTATCCGCCTGGGCGATCACGGCAACGAAACGATCGTCGGCCTGGTATTGACCCTGGCCCTGGAGGCCGAGCGCGGCCTGCCGCGTGGCGAGTCGTGGCGGCCGGTGCTGCGCAAGACTCTCGACCGGGTGCTCGAATCGGCCAACTCCGATGGCTTCTTCTATCGTGTTGTCCGTGCCTCGGATCTCAAGCCGGTCAACCCCTCGCTGACCGACTGCTGGGGCTACATCTACGGTTCCATCTATGCCTATTACCAGGTCACCGGCGAGGAGAAGTACCGCGACGCCGTTCGGCGTGTCCTGACCAACCTCGCCAAATATCGCGATTATGACTGGACCCGGCCGGTGAATACCGTGGACGATCTTGCGGACTCGATTGAAGGCGCCATCTATCTGGCCGCCTATGAGCCGGTGCCGGAGGCGCTCGCCTGGATCGAGCATTCGGTGCCGAAGATGTTTCCGTACCAGAAAGAGGACGGAGCGATCGAGCGATGGTACGGCGACGGGAACTGGAATCGGACGCTGCTGTTGTACGCCCTGATGAAGACCCAGGGCTGTTTCCTCGATCGCTGGCGCCCCGGCGTGGAACTCGGCTCGGTGCGCGAGGGAGACGTACTGCATGTTTCCGTGCGGGCGGCTCAGCCGTGGTCGGGCAAGGTCCGGTTCGACTATGCACGGCACAAGCGGATCGTCAACTATCGGAAGAACTATTGCCGGTTGAACCAATGGCCGGAGTGGTTCACGGTGGACGAGAACACGTTATACGAGATCCGCAACCCGGAGGGCGGGGGGGTGGACTTGCGGCTGGGCAGCGAACTGAAACAAGGCTATCCGCTCACCATCGCCGGTGGAGCGACGGCGCGGAGGACGATCCAGCCGGCTCGGTGAGCCGGTTGAGCCTTCGCTGCTCTCTCGCATCCTTGGGACTCATCGTGACTCCAAGGCCCGCCCGGACCCACAGCACCGTACTGTGGGGGAAGTGGGTCGGCGTTTTCTCAGTCTCATTTCCCGGCGTCTGAATACAACTTCATCTTCTGGGCGAAAAACGAGCGAAGGGCCTTAGTTCGCCGGGTGCTGTCTTTATGGGACTTCGGTACCAAAGCCCGCTAGGTGCTTCTCCCATCACCTGTACTAGCCAAACAGGACCAAAATTGATCCTTGTTGTAAGGGGTGGGATCGCCTTTTATAGAAGAGTAACGGGAGCACCGGCGACGGCGTAGCAGACCCCGGAACAGAGGTCGGCCGGTGAGAGGGAAGCGTTGCCCACCAGGAACGCGAGGAAGGCTGGAAGATGAGATACGTTGCTGACAACCGCCGCGACGACGCCGGTTTGAATCCTAAGTGGTTTCCGGGCAGCGCGCAGAACCACGGGGTGGGTTTTGCCGAAGGGATTTCGACCGTGCCTACCGCGGAGGCGGAATCGGCTGTGTGGGGATGAACAGCCTGCAGGAATGAATTGCGTTGAATCAGGCCTTGAACCATGCCCTGGAACGCCAGACTCTACATTTCGGCAATTGTCCTGCTCGGCAGTGCCTCTCTGCTTCAAGTCACACTGCACGATCCCGCCGACCAACTGATTCCCTTCGTGATCCTGTTTGCAGGGAGCGTTCTGTCTTCAGGCCTGAAGGTGCCACTGCCGGGAATCACGGGCACATTGTCTCCGAATTTCCTGTTTATCCTCCTGGGCGTCGTGCACCTCGGACTGGCGGAGACGGCAGCCATCGGCGCCGCATCGTTCCTGGTGCAGTACCTGTGGAAGAGCCGGCACCAACCGGATTGGGCCAAAATCGCGTTCAACCTCGGTAGCGTTTCTCTCGCCGCCACCACAACCTGGCGGCTGTTTCACTGGCCTGTGCTCTCGGCGTTGGTTCCCTTCCTACCGTTTCAGCTGGCGATCGTGGCTACCTGGTATTTCTTCGTAAATACGTTCAGCGTGGCCGCGGTGGTGGCTCTCACCGAGAAAAAGTCTCTGAACCACGTCTGGCGCGAATACTACTTCTGGTCGTTTCCCTACTATCTGGCGGGCGCCGCGCTGATCGCTCTGCTTCAGCACCTGAACCGTGCTGCCGGCTGGTCAATGATTCTGCTGCCGGCGCCGGTGGTGTATCTCATCTATCGGTCCTACCGGCTGTACCTGGAGCGGTTGGAAAGCGAAAAGAAACATGCCGAGGAGATGGCATCGCTGCACCTGCGGACGATCGAAGCGCTGGCGCTGGCGATCGACGCGAAGGACCATTCGACGCACAACCATCTGCGCAGGGTGCAAATCTACGCCGTCGAGATCGGAAAGGAACTCGGGTTGGTGGATTCCGAACTCGACGCGTTGCGCGCTTCCGCGCTGCTGCACGATATCGGAAAACTGGCCGTGCCGGAACACATCATCTCGAAGCCTGGGCGCCTGACGCCGGAGGAATTCGACAAGATGAAGATTCACCCGGTGGTCGGGGCGGAGATCCTGGAACGCGTCCAGTTTCCGTATCCGGTGGTTCCGGTTGTACGGGCACACCACGAAAGATGGGATGGCTCCGGTTATCCATACGGTCTCCGGGGCGAGGACATCCCGCTGGGTGCGCGGATTCTGGCCGCGGTGGACTGCCTGGACGCGCTGGCGTCCGACCGGCAGTACCGGCGGGCCGTGCCGCTGGACGAAGCGATGCGCATTGTGACCGCGGAATCCGGGCGGTCGTTCGACCCGAAGGTGGTGCAGGTGCTTCTGCGGCGCTATCAGGAACTGGAATCAAAGGTGCGCGGTACGCCGGTCGAACAGAAGCCGCTCGAGAAGTTCAGGCAGGTGGAGCGCACGGTAGCGCCTGGGGCGGGATACGAAGAGTCATCGAAGGACGCTACTTCGCTCGACTTCCTGTCGGCGATCGCGGCGGCGCGGCAGGAGGTCCAGATTCTCTTCGAAATGACGCAGGATCTGGGCAACTCGCTGAGCTTGAATGAGACGCTTTCGGTGGCCAGTCTTCGGCTGAAAAAGGTGATCCCGTACGACGCGATGGCGGTATTCGTGCTTAAGGACCGAACCCTGCGGCCCGAGTACGTGACGGGCGATGATTTTCGGCTGTTTTCGTCGCTGGAGATACCGGCCGGCCAGGGAGTCTCCGGGTGGGTAGCCGAGAATCGCAAGGCGATTCGCAACGGGAATCCGGCGGCGGAATCCGCTTATCTGAATGACCCTGTTCGCACCACCGGTCTGCGCTCGGCGCTCTCGGTCCCGCTCGAAGCCCTGGGCGGCCTGGTCGGCGTGCTGACGCTGTATCACGCCGAACCCGAGGCTTACCACAAGGACCACCTGCGCATTCTGCAGGTGATCAGCCCGAAACTGGCGCTATCGGTCGAGAACAGCCTGAAGTACCTGGACGTCAGCGAAAGCGCGACGACGGACTTTCTCACGAACCTGCCCAACGCGCGGTCGCTCTTCCTGCACCTGGAGCAGGAGGTGGCGCGAGCCGCGGTGGAGAATAGCCAACTCACGGTGATGGCTTGCGACCTGGATGGATTCAAGAGCGTGAACGACCGCTTCGGGCATCCGGCAGGCGACCGGGCGCTCCGCCTGGTGGCGCGGGAGTTGCGCTCGCTGTGCCGGGACTCGGACTACGTAGCGCGCATGGGCGGCGACGAGTTCGTCATCGTGACCCCCACTGGCAACGCCCGGGTGGTGGACACGATGATCGAACGCTTTCGCGAGGCGGCGCAACGAACCGGCCGGGAGATTGCGGGTGGGCAGGAAGTGCTGTCGCTGAGCGTGGGCCGCGCGTCGTTCCCCGCCGACGGCGCGGGGCCGGAACAATTGCTCGCTAAAGCAGATATGGAGATGTACCGGATGAAACGGAGCCGGACGGGGGGCCAGGAGTTCCCCGACATCGCAGGGATGACGAAGAACCTGAGGATCCCGGTGCAATAAATCAAATGGCAAGAGAATCACGAAAGACATTGCGATTCCCCGTCAACGGAACGGTCCAAGTGAGTTGGCAGAATGCTCTTGGCGGGCTCAATCTGGAGCGTGCCCGATTTGTGAACTCGTCGGAGGGCGGCCTGGCGGTGCAGACGCAGCAACCCGTCCCGGTCGGATCGCGGGTGATGCTTCAGGAGGCGCGTCACGGACGAGGGTGGGCTCAAGTGCGCTACTGCCGCAGCGTCAAGCTTCGCTACGTCGTCGGGCTCGAAATGATGGAAGGCGCCCTGGCGGCCAGGCTGATCGCCGGACTGGAAACGGTCGCCAGCACATAGACAATCATGATTCGCGTTTCTTGACCGGAAACGCCACCTTTCCGCCGCTCATTTGCGATTGATAGATTGCGGAGACCATTTCCACGGTCCATCGGCCGTCGCGCGCGGAGCAGATGGGCTCTCGGCCGGTTTCGATGGCCTCCACCAGGTCGAGCGCCATCAGGTGATTCACCCGCTCCCGCTTGTCCATTCGCGGTTCGGGCGGATACTCCACGCGCTCCCACCCTTCCCCCTTCTCCGGGACCCACGCCGCATTTCGCAGCACCCACGGGGGCGCGCTCGGCACGTCGTTGAGGGGAACCACCACATACCCTTTGCTGCACTTGAGGGTCACGCCAAAGCGCCGCCCTGTCTTGACATCGTTCGCCATGGAACCGAAATACCCGTGAACGCCGCCCGGGAAGAGAAACATCGCGGCGATATTGTCGGCCGCGATCGGTCCGATGGGCTCGGAGGCCTCACGCAGCATGGAAGGCCGGACCTCGGTCCCCTGCTGGGTCATGTGGGCGAACACCCATTGGGGATCGCCCGCGAAATAACGCATCAGGTCGAAGCAATGCGTTCCCAGCACCATCATGTCCTCGCCGCCCGCGCGGCGGTCTTCCTTTCCACGGGCGCGGATTTCCATGAGCGTCCCGAGTTGGCCGCCCGCCACCAGATCCCGGGCGCGGGGCGTCACCGGCATCACCCGGGCGGAGTGTCCTACCTGCGCCTTGACGCCGTTCCGTTCGATCATGGCCACCAGTTGATCGGCCTCGCCGACGCTGCGAGCGAACGGCTTTTCCATCAGGATGTGCGCGCCCGCATCGGTGGCAGCCCGCACCATGTCCACACGCTGATCCAGCCAGCGCGGGCCGATGGTAACGATGTCGGGCTTTTCTTTCGCGATCATGTCGACGTAGCCGGCGTAGCCACGCCTGGCGCCGCACCGGGCCATCGCTTTCGAGCGCCCGCCCTCATCGGGATCGGCCACTGCCACGACTTCCGCCTCGGGAATCTCCCGCCACGCCATCTCCCAGGAGTGGCCATAGTTACCGCGTCCCGTGTGGCCAATCACCACCACACGATACTTCCGCCTCGGACGATAGGGCGCCGCCATCAAACCTGCCGCTCCGCCAAACAACAATGTCCGTCGTGCCAAGTGTGTCTTTTGCCGCATAGGCCTCATTATTTCGCAACCCCAGTCCCGGTGTCGCCCTTGTCTTGGGTCTCCGCCTGAGGTAAACAGGGGAGGCCGAGTAGTAGATTAGAAGAGGTTCCCGCCGCCGTCAGGCCGCGGGCTGGAGGAAATACTTGACTGTCTTCAAACGGATTCTCGGTCTGGCTGCAATCGCCACGGCGGCCTGTCTGGCGCAGCCGCTGAATCAACGGGTGCTGATTGTCCACAACACCGTCGTTCCCGATTCGCTCGAGGTCGCGAACTATTACGCCGCTCAGCGCGGAATCCCCTCATCCAACATTTGTGCGATCACCAGTACCGACGGGCGCGATGTTCTCGCCTATGCCGCCGTGGCACGCGATCCGATTCGTGCCTGCCTGAACGACGTGGGCGCGTCGAACATTCTCTACATCGTCATGATGTACGGTACGCCCTGGCAGGTTTGGCCGGGGAACGGCCAGATGTACATGCTCGACTCCTATCTCGCCGACATCTGGGACCGCTACACCAGCCAGAATTTCTACCCGGCGCCCACGGGCACGCACGCCTACTATGCCGATACTCAGGCGCGCGGAAACTGGTATCCGCCGTTTGTCTCGTTCGCCAGTTTTCGGAGCCAGCCCAAGTCGTATCCGATGTATTCGGTCTGGCGGCTGGACGCACCATCCAAAGATCTGGCCAAGGCTTTGGTGGATCGGGCGATCGCGGCTGAGGCTCTGGCGGCGCGGACCGGCCAGGGCTGTTTCGATACGCGCTCGGGGGACACCACGACGTTGGCCGACCAGAGCTACTACACCGCGGATTGGGATATTTATCGCGCCTCGCAGTTTACCGCGCTGTCGGGTTTTGCCACGACGAACGATGAGCTTTTCTCGGAGTTCGGTACCGCCCCGTCCCCGCTCTCCTGTCCCAACGCGCTCCTGTACGCGGGCTGGTACAGCTTTAACAACTATAACGATGCGTTTACGTGGAATCCCGGAGCGATCGGGTGGCACATGGACAGCGCTTCGGCTCTGAACCCGAGAGGCGGAACCAATTGGGTGGCCAATGCCATCCAGCGGGGCATTACGATTACGGCGGGATCCGCGGAAGAACCCTACCTCCAGGGCTTGCCGCGGGCCGGCGGCGTCATTCGGAATCTGTTGGAAGGCGCCAACGCCGGCGACGCGATGACGCGCAACACCCGCTGGTTGAAGTGGCGCGTCATGTACTTTGGCGATCCGCTCTATCGCCCGTTTCCCGGAGGCGTCGCGCCGTTCAATGCCCCGGTTCTCGAGAACTCCCTGCGCATCACGATTCGCCAATTGGTGGGAGGTCGAGGCTCGGTCGGGACGGTGCAATTAGCGGCCGCCGCGCCTTCCGGCGGGACGGCGGTCTCGCTCGTATCCCTGAACACGTCGCTGGCCACGGTTCCCGCCAGCGTGACCGTGCCCGCGGGTGGCCGCTCGGCGAATTTCGCAATCAGCACGCTTCCCGTCGCCTTCCGCCAAGAGGTGTGGATTGCGGCCACGGCGCCTGGCGTCAGCCTTCGTAACGACATGGCGCTCTATCCTCTGTTGGCGGGTCTCGGCCTGGCCCAATCGACGATACAAGGCGGGCAGGCTGTCGCAGCGGGGGTAGTCCTGAACGATCGGGCGCCGGCGGGCGTCGTCGTGATCGCCTTGAACAGCGACAATCCGGCGGTTGTGACGGTGCCTGCCACGGTGACGATTCCCACGGGAGGCACGACCGGCTCTTTCAACGTTACGACGTCGGCGGTGGCGTCGAACACACCGGTGACCGTGAGGGCGTCATTTGCCGGAACTCAGGTGAGCGCCATGCTCACCGTCACACCCTGACGCGGCCGCTTCGGCCCACACCATCCGAGGCCTGACCGCAAGGGAGGGCTATCGCTCGCCCTCGATTTCCGCGCACCTTCTTACGCCGTAAGACTCGTCTCGAAGCTTTGCCGGGCGCAGCCCGGCCTTGCGGCTCGAAGATCGACTCGGAGCCCCGGTTGTGGGCCTTTCGAAAAGTCGCCGGGCGCCTGTGTCACGCTGGGGTCGCGGAAGCGGAAGCGTCGAGACGAGTCAGTCTCGACGCTGCAGGCACGAGTGTATGCGCCACCATGTTTTCGCCATCCGAGGGCGGTTATGTTAGCGCCTATGTCGTCGGAGACGGGCTCCACGTTGCCCGGCCCTCCGGCTCCCCATGAATGGAAAACTCTCACGGCAGGAGTTCGCGAAAGATCTCGGAGGCCAGCGGGGCCGCGTCCCGGCCTCCAGTTCCCTGCTCGAGAAAGACAAGCACCGCCACCTGCGGCCGGCCGGCAGGTCCGTAGCCGGCGAACCAGGCGTGACGAATAGCGCCGTCGCCGGTCGAAGTTCCCGTCTTGCCGGCGACGCGCGCTTTGCCAGACGGTTGGGCCAGCCGTGCGGTGCCGTATTCCACTGCGGCCTCGAGCCCCGCGTAGATGATCTCCATTCCTGGATCGCGCTCCGGAGATTTGCGCCGCAGCGCCAGCTTGCGGTAAGCCTCCGCGACCGCCAGTGGTGTGACTTCAAGATGACTTTCGCCGAGCGCCTGGAGAACCACGTCCTCCTCGCTTCTGCCCTCGCGGACCCAGCCGATCACTTCCGTGCCCGGGCCTTGGGAGGGCGACATCATTCCGATCCGGCGCAGCAGCTCCGGCAGCTCCCGGCGGGGCAGGCGCGCGGCGTAGGTGGCGAAGAAGCAGTTGCACGAGTAGGCCAGCGCGGCCGTGGCTTCCACGGGAAGGGTGGTTTCCGGGTGGGAGCAGTCAAACCTGCGTCCGTCGATCGTCAACCGCCGCCGGCACAACATCGAGGTGCCTTGGTCCACCCTGCGCGTGTTCAACAGGGCCAGCAGGGCGAAGGGCTTGAGCGTGGAACCCGGCCGGACGAGACGCCGGCAGGCAACCTCCGGCCGAGACCAGGCGAGGATGCGCCCGCTCTCGACATCGAGGACGATCGCGGCGCCCTGGCGCGCCTGCATCACCCGATCAACGAGCGATTGCGCATCCCGCGCCTGGCACACGATCGCCGCAAACGAGATGACGATGGCCGCACGCACCATCCTCATCCTAGCGGGAAGCGTATGCTGAAGAGATGAGGGTCCTGTGTCTCGCCGCCGGGCTGATCGGGGTTTCCTTCGCCGCCGGCAGGGAACCCAAGGCGAAGCCGGCCGACTATCGTGCCCATGCGGTCTCCGGCAGTCTGACCATCGCCGCCGACTACCTGATTCGTAGCTTCGGCTCCGGGACCCAGACCTACTGGACCCCGGATTACCTGGTGGTCGAGGTCGCCCTCTATTCGAGCAGCCGCGATCCGGTTCAGGTGAACAGCAATGCCTTTGCGCTGAGATTCAACGGGAAGAAGGATTTCTTGTACGCGCAGACACCGGGAATGGTCGTGTCGTCAATGAAGTATCAGGATTGGGAACGGCGTCGCGGATTGGAAGTCGGAGGAGGCGCCGGCGATGCCGGGGTGACGGTCGGCGGGCCGACCCCGACGGAACGATTTCCCGGAGACCCATCGGGACGGCGCCTGCCGAAGCCGCCGCGCGTTCCTGAAACCGAGGATCGCAGCGGGATCGAGAAGGAACCGGTCCAGACTCCCGCCGAGATCGCGGCCGGCCAGGCGCTGCCTGAAGGGTCCCGGACGCTGCCGATTGCCGGCTATCTCTACTTTCCCTACACGGGCAAGACGACCAAGCTGAAATCGGTGGTATTGATCTACCAGAGCCCGTCGGGCGCTGTGACGCTGCAATTGAAATAGGGTTTGGCCTTTTCACGTGGCGCCGGTCTCCGACCGGCCTGCAGATCGAAGATCCGCCCATGGCGCACTGAAGCGCGCCCGTATGTTCGGCCATTTGCTCCCATGTGGCGCAAGCTTCAGCTTGCATGGGAACTTTAGTTCCCTCTCGCCGGGCGAAGCCCGGCCAAGGGCCGCGAACGAGAACCCGTCTCGAGGTCAGCTCTGAACCGGGCGGTGTCCCCGCCGAACTGCCTCACAAGGTGCGCAAAATTAGGGACAACGAGGCGATGTCCCCTTGGTATCGTAAGAGTGAAGGCTTTCGACCGGTTGCGCTTTCAGGCAAAATGCCGCGCCGTCTTCCGGCCAACTCTCCGAACCTCTATTGGACGCCTCCCACGCAAGGCCCCTCGGCCCGCTTGCGATACATCGCCCGGATCTCACTCTCAGGCAAAGAGCGGTCGAAGAACGCAATCTCGTCCAACCATCCGTTGTAGGTCTCTTTCCCTTTCCCCCCGATCCGGATCGGAACCGTGTGCGTGCGTCCGAACGTCCCGGCGGGCGTCGGCCCCGACGCGTCGGGCATGCCGTCGAGATACAGGCGGATCTCTTGGTCGGTTTTGGTGATCGCGACGTGATACCAGCGGCCGGGACGCAGGGGTACGGTGCTGGTGACCTCCGCCGCAACCCCCTCATCCCCCGCAATCCGGAACATCAGCCGGCCCTCGCCTGTTAGCCGCACCGCCCATCCGGCATCGCCCTCCGCGGTCAGCCGCTCGAACAAGGTCGAGCGGCCCCGAACCGCGGGCGTCAGCCCGCGGGTTGCATAGGGTGCATTCCGTCCGTGGCGCCGGTCTCCGACCGGTCTCCGACCGGCCCGTCCGGCCCGTTGGCGACCTTCACATAAAACGCCAGCGTCGAATCACCCCGTCCGAACCGGTAGTGCCTGATCAGGCTGGCTTCGAGCGACCCCTTTCCTTCCAGCCGCACCGCCTGCCCCACCTTCCCCGGAACGAATCGCACCTGCCCTACCTGCTTCAGGTGCGCTTTTTCCTTCGCATCGTGGAACGATCCATCCATCGGGTAGAAGTTGGCCAACCCCGGCGGCAAGTCCTCGCACTCTCCCGGCTCGACATCGAGCACATACATCTCCCTCGGGGAACCGCCCATGAAGACCCGGTCACCCAAAGGTGAGACAGCCAGAGCGCCCGCTCCTGGCACTCCGTGCTCCCATTTTTCGTGGACGAAATAGGTGTGCGGGTGAATGGTCCGCATCGTCGTGCTGCTCACCAGCACCCGGCTGCCGTCCGGCAGAAACTTCGGCTCCTCGTGGAAATCCACCCC
>JBJXGR010000001.1:0-21384 GCA_046160045.1 Bryobacteraceae bacterium | reverse complement strand
CGCTACGGAAAGCAGAGGACGCTGGAATAGAAGGTGCGCGCCTCGCATCCCTTCTCCAAAACCTTGGCTCCGTATACAACCGTCAAGGCAGGTACGCCGCTGCCGAGCCTCTGCTGCGGCGCTCCCTAGCCGCCTTCGAGAAGACGGGCGGTCTCAACCGAATCGAAGTGGCGACATGCCTTTCCGGGCTGGCCGAGGCATTGCGGAAGCAAAGCAGGCATATCGAAGCGGAGACGGTTCTCAGGAAGGCGCTGGCGATCGCCGAGACAGCCGGAGGACCGGAGCACAGAGTGACGGCGAGTACCCTAAACGACTTCGGGATCCTGTGCCGCTCACTGGGACAGCTCAAGCAGGCGGAAAGCCACTTTCAGCGGGCGCTGCAGATATACGAGAAGGTTTACGGACCAGAGAGCAGGGAAGCAGCCAGGACCCTGGGGGATCTGGCGGCAGTCTATTCCGATCAGGCCCGATATGCCGATGCCGGGGATGCCTTCCGGCGGGCTTTGGCATTCATAGAGAAATCTCCTGCTCCGGACCACCCGGACGTGGCAACCCTGTTAACCGACTTCGGGGGCATCTATCTATCCCTGGCCAGATTCGCCGAGGCGGAACCACTTTTTCGGCGAGCACAAGCCATTCAGGAGAAAAGGCTTCGACCCGGCCACCCTGATTCGGCGTTCAGCCTGACCGCCTTGGGCTTGCTGTATCGTGCACAGGGCCGATACACCGAAGCAGAGCCGCTCTTGCGGCGGTCCCTCCAGATTGCCGGGCCTGACGACCCAAACCTCGCGGTGATGCTCGGCAATCTGGGAACCTTGTTGCTCGACATGGGGCGCTCCAACGAAGCCGAACAGATCTTCTGGCAGGCGTTGACGATTCTGAAGCAACGGTTTCCACCGGAGGATCCGGTAGTGTCAACGGCCTTGGCCCGACTAGCCACGACCTATGCTCACCAAGGCCGTTACGCGGAGGCGGAACCGTTGTTCCGAAAAGCCCTGGCCCTCACGGAGCGAACTCTCGGCCCCGATCACCTTTATGTCGCGGACCGCTCGAACGAAATGGGGGTAGTCTACGCCGTTTCCGGCCGCTATCGGGAAGCGGAGAAACTGGCACAGCGTTCCATCGAGATCTATGTGAAACGCCTGGGGCCGGACCACCCATTGGTGGCTGGGTGCATGGGCAACCTGGCCGCCATCTACGGCAGGCAGGAACAATACGGAAAAGCCGAACCGCTCCTGCGAAGGGCATTGGCGATTCAGGAACAGCGCCTTGGGCCGGAACACACACACCTAGGGACCTCACTGAGAGAGTTGGCCATTGTGCACGTCCGGCAGAAGCGGTACGCGGAGGCCGAACCTCTGCTGCGGCGCGCGCTGGCGATTCAGGAACGCGCGCTGGGACCGTCCAATCCTGCCTTGGCGGAAACGCTGGCCGTCTTAGCGCCAGTCCTGCGAAAGACGCACCAGAAGAAGGAGGCGGCAAAACTGGAGGCCCTGGTAAAGAGCCTGTCGAAGGACTTGGCGAAACGGGACCGGTAGCCCCGATCGCCGCGGCCCTGCCTACCCGTTCCGCATTCGGTCCGCCCAGCGGATATACCGGAGCAACTCGCCGCGGCGGCGCCATACAAAAGACCAGAACTGGCGGAAGGTGATGTCCTCGGCGTGGAGGCCCCAGTATGTCTCCATGCGCCAGCGCAGGTACGGGCTCATCCACGGACAAAGCCGGTAGCCGCTCGTCATGCGCCACAGGAGAGCGAGCATCAGTCCGCTCGGGGCGGGGAAGTCCCTTCCGGGGTAGCGTAATAGCCGGAACGCGTCCGCACCGTCGGAGTCCCCGGGCCTTTCGCCACCACCCGAATCTGCCGGTAGGAGCCATCCAACGCCTGATTGGTGGGCGTATAGGCGAGCACGTATTGATTGCGGATGTCCCGCGCCACACGGTCGGCGATCTGCTCCACCATCTCGACATCCTCGGGGAAGAAGGCCAGGCCGCCCGTCGCGACGGCAAGCGACTCCAGCGAACGCTTGGCCCGCTTGGCGGCGCGCTTCTCTTCCTCGGAAAGCAGTCCCATCGGATAGATCAGCACCTCTCCGCGCTGCGCTGTCCGCATGCAGTGTTCGAGAGTGATCGAGGAATGGTTGTCTTCACCGTCGGTGATCAGGAACACGACCTTTTTCTGCATCCTGGCATGACGGCCCATGTATTCGAGCGAGGCGGCCAGCGCGTCGCGCATGGCCGTGCCGCCCCGCGAGTCGATACGCGTCAGCCTCTTCTCCAGAAGCTTCAGGTCGCTCGTGAAGCCCTGCTCCAGCGTGGATTCATCGTTGAAATTCACGATGAACACTTCGTCGGTGCGATTGGAGGTGCGGACCAGCCGCAAGGCCGCCGCCTCCACGCGGGCGCGCTTACTGCGCATGCTGCCGCTGTTGTCCACCACCAGTCCGAGCGAGATGGGAACATCTTCGCGGCGGAACAGCTTGACTGGTTGCTCGACGCCGTTCTCGTAGACGTGGAAGGCCGACTGGTCCAACGTATTGAGAAAGTTGCCCTTGCGATCGACGACCGAGGCGTACAGAACCACCAGCCGCGTATCGCTGCGGAACAAGGGAGTCTCGCCTGGTCCCTGGGATGCGTTCTGCGCCGCCAGACCCAATGCGGCGACAAGACCAATCAACGATGGGGTGCCGAGCCTCATAGGGTTGCGCCTTTACGATTTGCGGGCCTGGGTAGGAGCGCGGCTTGATTCCGGAGTGGCGTAGTAGCCGGAGCGCGTCCGCACGGTCGGGGCCCCCGGCCCCTTCACCGTGACTTTGATCTGGCGGTAGCTGCCGTCGAGAACCTGCTCGGTCGGAGAGTAGGCCAGCACGTACTGGTTGCGGACGTCGCGCGCCACCTGCTCGGCAATCTGGTCAACGTCGGCCAGTTCCCTTGGATAGTAGGTCTGCCCGCCGGTGGCCGTGGAAATCGCATCGAGCCCGCGCTTGGCGCGCCGGGCATCGCGCTTCTCCTCCTCCGACAACAATCCGATCGCGTACACCAGCACCTCGCTCTGCTGCGCGGCCCGCACCAGATTCTCGAGCGTCGTGGTCGAGTTGTTGTCCTCGCCGTCGGTGATCACCAGCAGTACCTTCTTCTCCCGTTTCGCCCCCTGCTTGATGTGGTCGATCGACATGCGCACGGCGTCCCGCATCGCGGTTCCGCCGCGGGAATCGATGCGCGCGATTCCCTGCTGCAGCAGGTTCATCTTGTTGGTGAAATCCTGATCGAGGAACGCTTCGTCGTTGAAGTTGACGATGAAGACCTCGTCATTGCGGGTCGACCCTTTCACCAGTTTCAACGCGGCCGATTCCACCTTGGCGCGCTTGTTCCGCATGCTGCCGCTGTTGTCGACGATCAGGCCAAGCGAGATCGGAATATCTTCCCGCCGGAAGATCTTCATCGGCTGCTCCACGCCGTTCTCGAAGATCTTGAAGGCATTCCGTTGTAGCTGGGTGAGGTGAGAACCTTTGCGATCCACGACCGTCGCATGCAGAACCACTAGCCGCGTGTCACTGCGGAAGGTCGGGGTCTCGCCTTCCTGCGCGCAGAGGGAACCGCAAACCCCAAGGGTCAGCAGCATGGGGACGAAGCCGCTATTGGGACGGAGCATAGTAGCCGAGCCTCCAGAACGCCCGCAACGGCGGAAGCCCACGAGGTTGAACCAGTTTAACCTGTACCCGGCGGTATTTGCCATTGCGCTCCTGGTTCGTCGGCGAGTAGCCCAGAATATACTGATTGCGCAGTTCAATGCCGATCTTCGCGGCAACGTCCGGCAATTCATTCAGATTCTCGACCGCAAAGTGCCGTCCGCCGGTCTGTTCGGTGATTTCGCTCAGAAGCCCCGGGCCGGACAGTTCCTCCGCCGTACGCCCTCGGGAAGCGGCCGGTTCGAAAATCCCGATCGCATAGATTTGGACGTCTGCCTCACGGACAAGTTTCTTGATTTCGCTTTCGGTGTAGCGGCTGGAGTTGTCACCCCCGTCAGACACGATGATCAGCGCCTTGCGGGTGTTACGGGCTTTCTTCATCGTGTGCAGAGCCAGGTAGACCCCATCCAGCAGCGCCGTACGGCCCTTGGCTTGGGTGAAGGTCAGCTTATTCTGGATCTCTTCGACGCTGTGCGTGAAGTTAAAGGCTATCTCCGGCCGGTCGTTGAATTGAACCAGAAAGAACTCGTCTTCCGGATTGGCCGTCTTGAAGAACTGCGCCACCGCCTGCCGCGACTTGCCCAACTTGCTCCCCATGCTGCCGCTGGTGTCGAAAACAAGGCCTACCGACAGCGGGGCGTCTTCGCTGGCGAAATGGCTTACCGACTGCTCGGATTTGTCTTCGAACAGCCGGAAGTTCTCTTTGTCCAGGCCTGTGACGAAGCGGTTCAGCGGATCGGTGACGGTGACATTGATCAGAACAAGGTTCGCGTCAACGCGGATGTTGCTGCGCGGCGTGGCATCGGCGGCCCCCGCTCCCGGCGTCCGCTGCCTGGGCTCGATCAGGACTTTCTTCTGATCTTCCGCACGGGCAAGCGTGGTTGCGAACATCGACAGGACGGCCAACACCAGGGTTGCTCGCCGCCCGCCCGAATCAGAACCGAATCCTCGCCTCCGTCTGGTCATGGCAGGGCCTACCAGTTGTCCGGTTTGAGTATACCACGCACTCTTTCTCACGGGTTTCGACACATCTGTTAGATGCAACATCGTGTGTTATGATTGCGTGTGCTTCGCAAAATTGTGGGCGTGATTCCCGCCCGTTTTGCCTCCTCACGGTACCCAGGAAAAGCACTCGCCCTTCTCGCCGGTAAGCCCATGATCCAGCACGTGTATGAGCGAGTGGTCCGCGCCCGCTATCTCACGGATGTCCTGATCGCTACCGACGACGACCGGATTTTTCAGGCGGCCCGTTCGTTTGGAGCCCCCGTCCGTATGACTCGCGCGGATCATCTCTCGGGAACCGACCGCGTGGCCGAAGTCGCCACCACGTTCTCCGCGGAGCTTGTCGTCAACGTCCAGGGTGACGAACCCCTGATCGACCCCGATGCCATCGATTCGGTAGTCCTGCCCATGCTGGATGACATCGACCTGCCCATGGCGACTCTCAAGAAGCGCATTGAGGACCCCCGCGAAGTGACCGACCCCAATGTCGTGAAGGTGGTCACCAACCGATCGGGCGACGCCATCTATTTCTCGCGGTCCACCATCCCTTACCCGCGCCCGGATGCCGACGTCCGAACCGGGTTCTTCAAGCATATTGGACTCTATGTCTACCGGCGCGATTTTCTCTTGTCCTATTCCGATTTGCCGGTGGGGCCCCTTGAGCGGTCGGAGCGGCTCGAGCAACTTCGAGCGCTTGAGAACGGCTTTGCTATTCGTGTAGTGGAGACTGAATACGAATCGGTCGGCGTCGACACGCCAGAAGACCTGGAACGCGTGAGCGCCTGGTTCGAGATGCGAGCGAGACGTACCGGACTGAGAGACACCAATGGCTAAATACATCTTCGTCACCGGAGGCGTTGTTTCCTCGCTGGGCAAGGGAATCGCCGCGGCTTCGATCGGGTGTCTGCTCGAAAGCCGTGGCCTCAAAGTCACGCTGCAGAAGTTCGATCCTTACCTTAACGTAGACCCGGGGACGATGAGTCCGTTTCAACACGGCGAGGTCTTTGTCACCGACGACGGCGCGGAGACCGACCTCGACTTGGGCCACTATGAACGGTTTACCCACGCCAGGCTGACGCGCGCAAACAACCTGACCTCGGGCCGGATCTACGAACAGATCCTGGCGCGCGAACGGCGGGGCGATTACCTGGGCAAGACGGTGCAGGTAATTCCGCACGTCACCAACGAGATCAAGCTGGCGGTGCGGAAGGTCTCTGATGGGGTCGACGTGGTCATCGTCGAGGTTGGGGGCACGGTCGGCGACATCGAGTCGCTGCCGTTTCTGGAGGCGATCCGCCAGATCCGTCACGAGCGCGGGAAGGACGAGTGCATCTTTGTCCACGTGACACTGGTGCCGTGGATCGCGGCCGCCCAGGAATTGAAGACCAAGCCGACCCAGCACAGCGTCAAGGAACTGCGCGCGATCGGGATCCAGCCCGACATCCTGCTGTGCCGCTCGGAACGGCCTCTGCCCAAGGAGATGAAGGAGAAGATCGCGCTGTTCTGCGACGTGGATGCCGACGCCGTGGTCGCCGCCACCGACGTGCGCTCGGTGTACGAGGTGCCGAGCGTCTTCGCCGCGGAGGGAGTCGACGACATCATCATTGATCACTTGCGGATCGATTGCGGTCCCCGCGACCTGACCCTGTGGACCGACATGATCCACCGCATGAACAACCCGGAGGAAACCGTCGGCATCGGCCTGGTAGGCAAGTACGTCGAATACGAAGACTCCTATAAGAGCTTGAAAGAAGCGCTGATTCACGGGGGTCTCGCCCATGGCCTGCGGGTCGAAATCGATTGGATCGAGGCCGAGGGACTGGAAGAGGGCGACCCGTTCCCGATCCTCGATCGCTATGACGGAATCCTGGTTCCCGGCGGCTTCGGCAAGCGCGGCATCGAAGGGATGATCAATGCCATCCGCTTTGCCCGCGAACAGCGGGTGCCGTACTTCGGCATCTGCCTGGGTATGCAGACCATGGTCATCGAGTACGCCCGAAACGTGTGCGGCCTGGAGCGCGCCAACTCGAGCGAGTTCGATATGGCCACTCCACATCGCGTCATCTACAAGCTCCGCGAGTTGAAGGGCGTGGACGAACTGGGCGGCACCATGCGTCTGGGTGCGTGGCCGTGCATTCTTTCGGAAGGCAGCTTCGCCGAGAAGGCATACGGCTCGCGAGAGATCAGCGAACGGCACCGCCATCGCTACGAGTTCAACCGGGAATATCAGGACATCCTCACCGGCGCCGGCCTGGGACTGACGGGCGAGACGCCCGATGGAACCTATGTGGAGATCTGCGAACTGAGAGACCACCCCTGGTACCTGGGCTGCCAGTTTCATCCCGAATTCAAGTCGAAGCCGCTCGAACCCCATCCGCTCTTCCGGGCCTTCATCGGGGCGTCCTGGGAGTACCGGAAGAAGCGTCTGGCCGGTCCCCTGCTACGCAACGTCACTTATTCCAGTGCGAATTGAAATCGACTCGCCGCGCGGGCCTGTCGCTTTCGGCGACGGCTCGCCGCTCGCCCTGATTGCCGGCTGCTGCGTCATCGAAACCGAAGCGCACGCCCTGTGGCTCGCGCGCTCGATCGGGGAAGCCGGCGGACCTTTTGTCTTCAAGGCGTCGTTCGACAAGGCCAACCGTACATCCGTTTCTTCGTATCGAGGGCCCGGCATCGACGAAGGACTGCGCATCCTCGGGCTTGTTCGCGATACCGGCATTCCAGTACTCACCGACATCCACGAGCCCTGGCAGGCCGAGCGAGCCGCAACCGTTTGCGACATCCTGCAGATTCCCGCCTTCTTGTGCCGCCAGACCGACCTGCTCATCGCCGCCGGCCGGACGGGCCGCGCCGTGAACATCAAGAAGGGGCAGTTTGTTTCCCCGGCCGACATCCTTCACGCGGCCGAAAAGGTCGCCTCGACCGGCAATACAAGGGTTTTGTTGACTGAGCGCGGCTCGTCGTTCGGCTACAACAACCTCGTAGTCGACATGCGCGGAATCGCCATCATGAAGCAGGAAGGCTGGCCGGTGGTCTTCGATGCCACGCACAGCGTTCAGTTGCCGGGCGGAAGCGGCGGCGCGTCGGGCGGGCAGCCCCAGTTCATCGAGACCCTGGCTCGCGCCGCCGTCGCCGCCGGAGCGGCCGGCGTCTTCCTCGAGGTCCATGAACAGCCCGAGCGCGCGCTCTCCGACGGACCCAACGCCTTGCATCTGGAGCGCCTGCCCGTACTTTGGCGGCGACTCCATGCGCTGGCCGCGCTGGTCCGCGGAGATTTGTTTCTGCACACCTGACCGTCTCGAAGCGTCTGTCCCTTCGAGGGCGCCCCAGGGCGCCGCCAGCTGATTATGCGGACAGATTCACCCCGTCGCCACCGAGGCTTCACCCTGGTGGAACTCCTGATCGTCGTCACGATCGTGATGATGATCCTCGGCTGGGCGGCTCCACGGTATGCACGGGCGCGCGTCGTCGCCAACGAAGCGGATGCGCAGCGCTCCATCCGTGCCCTTCATCAGGCACAGGCGCAATACTACTCCGAGTACGGCCGCCATGCCGCGTCCCTGCCCGAGCTTGGTCCCCCCAAAAGCACCCTGCGCGGACCGGCTGGCGCGGACCTCATCGCGGGCGACCTCGCCCAGGGCGAGAAGCACGGCTATCGCTTTGAAATCCTCTCCACTCCTACCGGCTACCAGATCCGCGGCGGCCCGCTCTTTCTCGGCATTACCGGCAAGCGGACATTCCTGTCGGACGAGACCTTTGGTTTATTCCACAGTGACAGCCAGGACCTGCCACGCCTGCCCGAGGCAACGCCTGGTAAGGACGTCTCCGGGACCCGCGAAACGGCTCCCCGCCAGTAGCCGTCCGAGCGCGGACACCTCCGCTCTGGTGGTGATCCCGTTTTGCGGTTGGCGGCCCGCCGGGGGGCGCCAACTATTCCTCCTGTTGAAGTTGTCTGCAGTTGTGCCATATCCCCCAAGAAAACCTGCCATTTAGCGCAATCTGAAGCGCGAGCGTTTTTCTGTTGAAATAATCTACACTTTGTTTTCAATCAGTTAAGCGAAGCGGTTGGATTCGGCGAGTGCATTGCTGACAATACTGGCTCTAGGGGAAGCAAGACATGGCACTTCGATCTACCAGCCTTCGATTCGCGGCAGTCCTCATATTGTTAATTGGAGCCTTCGTGCTCGCCAGTGCACCTGGGCCGGTCTTTACCGCCCGGGACAAAGCGTTCTACGCTGACGAAAACCTGGTCAACTTTGTCCGGCCAGGTCTCAATATCACCATTGAAGCAGCGTCCATCGAAACCGATGGCACCATAAGGGTCCGGTACAAGCTCTCCGATCCGCGCGGGTTAGGTCTCGACCGGCTGGGTGTGACGACGCCCGGCACGATTGCGACCAGCTTCATCGCGGCGACGATTCCAGCGGGACAGACTCAGTACGTGGCGTACACGACGCGAGTCCAGGGTCCCACTCCGGCGACAAGTCCCGTAGTGGGCGCAACGGCGATCCAGGCCGCGGGGCAAAACAACGGCACCTTCCGGGTTGTATCGGAGGGCGTCTATGAGTACACCTTCAGCGTCCGGGCGCCGGCGACTATCGACCGGAATGCCACTCATACCATCGGCATCTATGGTTCCCGCAACCTGTCCGAGTTCGATCTCGGGACCAACTACGCCGATGCGACCTACAATTTTGTACCGGCCGGCGGGCAGGTCCGGGTGGTTCGCGACGTGATCAAGACGGCGAGTTGCAACAAGTGCCATGAACTCGGTTTGCACGGTGGATCGCGCCGCAGCATGGAAGTGTGCGCGCTGTGCCACACACCGCAGACCGTTGACCCCGACACCGGCGCTACCCAGGATCTGCCGGTTCTGATCCACAAGATCCACATGGGCAAGCACCTGCCAAGCGTGAAGTCGGGGACGAAATATGTGGTGGTCGGAAATGCTCAGGTGGTGCATGACTACTCGAAAGTCGACTTTCCACCCGATGCCCCGGCCGACATCTCCGCCACGCGGAACTGCTTTGTCTGCCATGAGCAGACAGGGCCGAGAGCCGGAAGCCAGGCAAACCGGGTGTTTGCCGCTAGTCGACCCGCCTGCGGCGCCTGCCACGACGACGTGAACTTCGCGACGGGCGTGGGACATCTGAATCTGCCCCAGGTGACCGACAACCAGTGCACGACCTGCCATACTCCTCAGGGTGAACTGGACAAGGACGCCTCCATCATCGGCGCGCATCGCCCGCGGCAATACTCGCAGGTGCTGCCGGGGACCGTTGCGGAGGTCCTGCGTGTGCTGGACGGATCGGCGGGCAAGCGGCCGACGGTGAACTTCTCCTTGAATGATCGCTCTGGCGCCCCGATCCCCATGTCACAGATGAACCGCCTGGCTCTGGTACTGGCCGGCCCGACTACCGACTACTCGACCTATGTGACTGAGGACGCACTTCGTGCGGAAGGAACCAACGGCGTCTACTCCTGGACGTTCGCCAATCCGCTCCCGGCAACGGCCAAGGGTACCTACACGATCGGTATCGAAGGGTATCGAAATGTCACCCTGTTGGCCGGAACGGCGCAGCAGGAGATCGTCCGCGATGCCGCGGTGAACAAAGTGATCAACTTCTCGGTGGACGGCAGCCAGCTGGAACCGCGCCGCCGGATCGTGAGTCTGGCGAACTGCAATAACTGCCACTTCAATCTCTCGCTGCACGGGTTCAATCGCAACCAGATCGAGCAGTGCGTGCTGTGCCACAACCCGGTCGAGACCGATGCCGTCCGGCGCCCGGCGAATGCCATGCCCGCCGAGTCGGTGGACTTCCGGGCGATGATCCACCGCATCCACTCGGGGGCGGAACAGACCCGCGATTATACCGTTTACGGTTTCGGCAACACGCCGCACAACTACAATGAAGTCCACTACCCGCAGAGCCTGACGAATTGCACAACGTGCCACGTGAACAACTCGCAGAATCTGCCGCTGAGAGAAGATCTGCTGAAGGTGAACGATCCCCGGGGCCGTCTGAAGGCGCCGGGCCCGGAGACAGCGGCGTGCTTGAGCTGTCATACCAGCCGCGCCGCCGCGGCCCATGCCGCCGTGAATACCTCGGCGGAACTGGGCGAGAGCTGCTCGGCCTGTCACGGAAGCAATGCGGAGTTCTCGGTCGGCCGCGTCCACGCCCGATAAGGGGCACGGGACGTGATCGAGAGATTGCCTTGAAAGGGAACTCCTATGTCTTGGCCGCCGCCTGCGAGACCGGGCACGAAGCTGCCTCCTCAGAGTCGCCTTCGCGCGGCGACTCGCTCCCCAGCGCCCGGTTGGGCGGCGGCCGTTTTGTTATTGACCTCTGCGGCGCTCGTCGCCCAGAACGCAACCTCGGAGCCGGCGAAAGCTGCCTCCTCCTCCGACGCGCAGGGTTCCTCCGACCCTGCTGCCTACGCCGGTTCCGAGGCTTGTTCCGCCTGTCACGAAGACATTTCCAAAGCTTTCTCCAAGTCCGCTCATGGCCGGATTTCGCTTCGCAAGGAGTGGGCCGATAAGGCTTGCGAATCCTGTCACGGACCGGCCGGCAAGCATGCGGAATCGGCGTCGCCCGACGACGTGCGCAATCCGCTGAAGCTCTCTCCGGCCGAAGTCGACCGGACCTGTCTGAACTGCCACCGCAACGAGAAGACCTCGACAGGACGGATTCGGGGCGGGCATTTCCGGAATGAAGTCGCGTGTACCTCCTGCCACGCCGTGCACAAGGGGCCGCAGGATCTGGTGAAGCGCGCCCCGGCGCCGCAGAATGCCCAGTGCGCTTCCTGTCACACCCAGGTTTGGGCTAGGTTCCAGCGGCCCCATGCTCACCGGTTGGCCCAGGGAGCGATGAAGTGCACCGATTGCCACAACCCGCATGGGGGCTTTCTCCCACGCCAGATGCAGACGGTCTCCGCCAACGAGCCAACCTGTTTCCGGTGTCACGGCGACAAGCGGGGCCCGTTTGCTTTTGAACACGCCGTGGTCCGGATGGAGGGTTGCGCCACCTGTCATGAACCTCATGGCTCTGCCAACCCCCGCATGTTGACCAGGCATGAGGTGCGGTTCCAATGCCTGGAGTGCCATGCCAATGTAGGCACGGCGACCGGAACCGTGGGCGGGTTGCCACCGGCCACTCACGACACCCGCAACCCGCGTTTCCGCAACTGTACGAGCTGCCACGTGAAGGTTCATGGATCTCACGTGAATCGGGCGCTACTGCGATGACCAAACCGGCTACCCTTCCCTTCCTGCTGCTGTTGACGGCATCGCTTTGTCTTGCCGGCCAGGCCACCCAGGCTCCCAAAGCCGAGGAACCGAAGAAAGAGGAGAAGAAAGAAGAGGCCAAACCGGCGGCTGGCGCTGAGACCGGGGCGGCCCTGCTTCCGGAGGAAAAGCCCTTTGCCACCGGCAGCATGGAAATCGGGTACCGCTGGGTCGGCGACGTCGGCGGCAACTTTAACGCCTATCGCAGCGTCGTGGATCTCGGCAAGGGTGTCCGGCTCCAGTCGCTCGATACCGACCTTGCGGATCCCAGCGGCAAGCTCTGGAATCACTTTCATCTGCGCGGAGCGGGGTGGGGCGGCGACCCCTACAACACGGCCAACGTCGATGTCGGCAAGAACGGCGTGTACCGCTTGAACGCCGATTACCGCAATATGGTGTACCTGAACTACCTGCCGTCGTTCGCCAATCCCGCGATCGATCGAGGGATTTTTGTCAACCAGCGTTCACTCGACGTCCAGCGCCGTTTCGCCGACGTCCAACTCGACCTGATGCCCGGCCGCAGGTTCGTTCCCTATCTGGCCTTCACCCGCGATTCCGGCTTCGGCCGCGGCATCACCGGGTTTGTCAGCGATAGCAACGAGTATCCGGTCGCCAACGACCTTCGGGACCAGACCAACCACTATCGCGGCGGTGTCCGCATCGATTGGAAATCCTGCAATCTTACGCTGGAGCAGGGCGGGACCACCTTCAAGGACGACCAACGGGTATTCAACACCGTCCCCAACACCGGCAATCGGGTCGCACCAGTCCTCGGCCAGCAGTTGTTTCTGCGCGACCTGGTTCAAGCCTACGGCGTCCGGGGCGACAGTACCTACAGCCGCGCACTGCTCACGGCTAGTCCCTACTCCTGGCTCGACGTCAACGCCCAGTTCCTCTTCAGCCAGCCCACGTCCGACACGAACTTCTTTCAGTCGCAGACCGGGCAGTTCGTCCTGCTGAACCAGCTGTTGTTCTACGACCGCGCAAACGGCTCGCTGGCTTCCTCGGCCAAGCAACCTCACTCATCGGGAGGCTTCGGCCTTGAACTCCGCCCGCACCGGCGGATCCGGGTTCGCGAGTCCTGGTTCACCGACCGCATGCACAATGCGTCCCGAGCCCAACTGGTGGAGCAATTGGCGTTGGCTGGCACGATCTCCACTGCCTTCGTCGATCGCCTCCAGGTGAACTTCAGCCAGCAGCAAGCCGAACTCCTGGTCGACGTGACGAACAGGATCACGGCGTGGGGTGGTCACCGGTACGTCTGGGGTGAATCGCGCAGTCGCGGGCCGCTGGTTCAACGGCCGGCCACCTTTGAAGTTGCGGAGTTGAGGCGGCATTCCGCTTTGGCCGGCATCCGTTTCCGGCCATTCCAGAAGCTGCTGCTGAATGCCGACGGTGAAGTCGCGCGAGGGGACAAGACCTATTTCCGCACCGGCCTCCAGAACTTCGAGAAGGTCACGCTCCGCGCGCGCTACACGCTGACCACTTCGTTGACGTTGGCTGCCACGGCTGCCGTTACCGACAACGAGAACCCCACGCGAGGCGTGGATTACTCATTCAGTAGTCACGACGCTGGCCTGTCGTTGAGTTGGGCTCCGGGCGGAGGCCAGCATCTCAGCCTTCTCACCGAGTATGCGAAGACCGGTATCTATTCCGATATTCGCTACATCGCCCCGTTCAACGGCCAGGCCGAGCGCTCGCTCTATCGCGACAATGCCCATACCGGAACCGTCCTGGCCGACGTCCGCGTGTGGAAAACGGGGCCGCAGTTTCAACTGGGCGGAACCTACTTCTTGTCATCCGGAAGCCGTCCGACGCGGTACTATCAGCCGTCCGCCAGGGTTGCGATGCCGATCGGCAAACACGTCGCGTGGGTCAACGAGTGGCGCTGGTACGGCTCCTCCGAGCCGTTCTATCTGTATGAAGGCTTCCGCGCCCATCAGTTCACGACGGCGCTCCGGTTGACGCGGTAAAGCGAGGAGGAAATTTCCCATGGTGTCGCGAGTTTCAATCGTCATTCTCGTAACGGCGGCGGCTGGCTTTGCCGACACTGCCGGCGATGCGCAACGGGGACAGGAACTCTTCCGGATCCAGAACTGCGTGGAGTGCCACACGGTGGCCGGCAAGGGTGCGTCCTCGCCGCGCGGTCCGGACCTGGGCGTCCGGCGCGGCCGTGATTTCACCCCCGCGTCGCTGGCGACCCTGATGTGGAATCATGCTCCCGCCATGTGGTCCGCCATGGATGCGCAGAACACCCGCCGAGAGGAATTGACGGATCAGAACGCCGCCGACCTGTTCGCCTTCTTCTACGCCGCGGGCTTCTTTGAGCAACCGGGCGATGCCGGCCGGGGCAAGTCGCTCTTCTCCACAAAAGGCTGTGCCGCGTGCCACACCTCCGGGCCGGGGAAACCGGTCGGCGAGTGGCAGGCCGTGTCCGATGCCATCTCTCTGGCGCACCAGATGTGGAACCACATCTCCTACATGCAGGAGGCGATGGCGAAGAAGAAGATTCGCCGTCCGGCGTTGACGGCGCAGGAACTCCGCGACCTCTGCGTCTACGTTCTGTCGTTGCCACAGCATCGCGGCAGGCCGATGGCCTTCACCCTGGCCTCCAGCGCCGGAGGGGAGGAACTGTTCAAGGCGAAGGGCTGCGTCGAGTGCCACACCGGCAAGGATTCCCTGGAGGGAAAACTGGCGAACGAGTCCCTGACCGGCCTGGCCGCCCAGATGTGGAATCACGCCCTGAAGATGGTCCGGATGCCTCCAGGTCTGACTGAGGACGAGATGCGGCGCGTGATCAGCTACGTTTGGGCCAGACAGTTCTTCGATGGCGCGGGCAACAGTAGCCGCGGCCGCCGCGTTTTTTCCGCGAAAGGCTGCGCCGGCTGTCACGAGGGTTCGTCGCCCTCGGCGCCGGCGCTCCCGAAGTCCGGCAGCCGTTACAGTTCCCCGGCGATCATTGCCGGCCTTTGGAAGCATGGGCCCACCATGCTGGCTCAGATGCGCCAGCGCAGCATGGCGTGGCCGCAGTTCAAGTCAAGCGAGATGTCGGATCTGGTGGCGTATCTGAACGCGCCGGGGTCGGGCAAACCCTAACTACCACGGTCGTGGCTCAGGCGCTGCCGGTGGCGGCATCAATACCCGTAGCTGAGCCGCGAGCGTCAGAAGCCGTGAAAAAACAGGGACGGTCACCCCGTTTTCCGACCACAACTCGTTGATCTTGCAAGAAACGTTGATCGGAAAACGGGATGGCTGTCCCGTTTTTTCACAGCCCCGTCAGCGAGCGGTGGCTCCCCGTACGAATCGAATTTTGCGCCGGAAAGCAATTAACCGCCGGAGCATCCCTGGCACGCCGCCAGGAATGAAGAGCTTGCCTGTAATTTTTCACCAAATAGCATATTCTGGGCGTGTGCGACGTGTCGCGGTCACCCTTGATTCGGAACTCGATAAATCCCTTCGAGAGTACCTCAACTGGCAGGAAGCTCCGCCCACCCTGACGGCGTTGATGCACGTCGCGCTGAGCGAGTTCCTCAGCCGGAGAGGATTCTCGGCTCCCGCGCCGGGGCTTGAGATCACGCCGGCGCGGCGCGGAAGCGGCTCGTCCGATGTCAGCCTTCATCACGACCAATACCTGGCCAAGCCGAGATGAAGCCACTCGCTACCCCGCCCACGGGTGCGGCGTCGCGTCCAAATTGACGATCGTGTTCTTCAGCCGCGTGTAGCTTTCCACCGCCTCGATCCCCATGTCCACGCCTACCCCGCTCGCGCCGTGTCCTTCGTACGGAATCTGCGCCACCCAATAGTGATTGCAGTTCACCCACACGAAGCCGCTGTGCATGGCCGCGGCCAGTTTGTGCGCGCGGGTCAAATCTCGAGTCCAGATGGCCGTCGCCAGACCATACTGGGTCGCATTCGCGAACCTCACCGCTTCGTCGTCGTTCTCAAAATCGATGGTCGAAATCACCGGCCCGAAGATCTCCTCCTGCGCCACCGTCGCATCCACGGGGACATGATCGAACACCAGCGGATCGACATAAAAGCCTCGGTTCAACGGCGCCGGGCGAAAACCGCCCGTGTAGAACTTCAGGTCCTGCTTGCCGGTCTCGATATAACGCGTCACCCGGTCGAACTGCTCGCGCGAGACCAGAGGGCCCATCTTGGTGTCCGGCGCCATCGGGTCGCCGACCTTCAGCTTCTTCATGCGGCCGAGCAGTTTTTCCAGGAACTCATCGTGGATCGCCGGATGGAGCAGCAGGCGTGAGCCGGTCGTGCAGATTTGCCCGCTGTTGTAGCAGCTTGTCAGCAAACAGGAGGCCAGCGCCGCTTCGAGATCCGCGTCGGGGAACACGATGTTGGCCGTCTTGCCGCCGAGTTCGACGGTGACCTTGTTGATCTTCTCCGCGGCGGCGTGCAGGATCTTCTTGCCGACCTCGGTCGATCCGGTGAACGAGATCTTGTCCACCAGCGGGTGCGCCGCCAGGGCCGCGCCGGTGTCTCCGCCTCCGCTGATCGCGTTGACCACGCCGGGGGGTAGACCAGCTTCGAGAGCCAACTCCGCCAACGCCAGAGCGGACCGCGGCGACTGCTCAGCCGGCTTGAGCACGATCGTGTTGCCGCAGCCCAGCGCCGGAGCCAGCTTTTGCATCGCGATCACCAGCGGAAAGTTCCAGGGAACAATCCCGGCCACCACGCCCACAGGCTCTCGCGTCGTGTACACGTGTGTGTCCGGCCCGCACGGGATCTGGCTGCCTCGGATCTTGTCGGTGAACCCCGCGTAGAAACGCAGGAATGACACGGCCGAAGACAGGTCGTGATGCCGTGCGTGCGTGTAGGGCTTGCCCATATCTTCCGAGTCGAAGCGGGCCAGCGTGTCTGCGTTGGCTTCGACCAGGTCGGCGAGCCGGAACATCAGGCGGCCGCGTTCGGAGGCGGGCATTTTGCCCCAGGGACCTTCGTCCATCGCGCCGCGGGCGGCGCGGACAGCGCGGTCGACATCTTCCGCCGAGGCTTCCGGCACCTGGACATGGACCTGCTCCGTGGCTGGATTGATCACATCGAGCGTACGCCCGGTGATGGCTGATTCGGTTCGATTGCCGATGACGAGATGAGTGCCTTGCATATTAGGATTTCCTCTGATCACCAGTATTACTCGGACAAGTGCACGCCTCGAGTTTGACGGCATGCGCGCCGTGCCCCGATGGGTGAGAACATCGCTCCGCCGGCGAGGCATCTGCTGGTAACGGCTCTGAGAAATTCGCGTCGATGCATGAAAGGCTCCTGGGAAAAACCCATTTGTATCCGCCGCGTACCACAACTGCCAACCCGGAGGGACCGTAACGCTGGTCTCCCTGCATGCATTCGGCGTCGCGAATCGCGCCAGCGGCGCGAGTCCGTGCACGGATTCTCTCCCTCGCGGTTATGTTTTTTCTGCCGGAGGTCGCTTTTTTCTCTTGCCAAGACGTATACTCAGAGTCTTTACTAGTTCTGAGGAGGATTTGATGGAACCTTTTTTGGGCCAGCTCCTGCTGGTTCCTTACAACTTTGTTCCGCGGGGATGGGCGGCCTGCGACGGCTCGCTGCTGCCCATCGCTCAAAACACCGCGTTATTCTCACTTCTTGGCACTACCTACGGTGGGAATGGCCAGACAACGTTCGCACTTCCCGACTTGCGCGGAAGGGTCCCGATTTCCGTTGGGCAGGGGCCGGGGCTTAGCAACTACACGCTCGGCGAGATCAGCGGGTCGGAGACGGTGACCCTGTCGGTGCCGCAGATGCCGTCCCACGGCCACATCGTGTCGGCGAACTCCGGCGACGCCAATAGCGGGTCGCCCCAAAACAGCATTCCGGGCGGCCAGGGAGCCTACCAGTCGAGCGGCCCCAATACCACCATGAACCCGGCGATGATTCAACCCTCAGGAGGCAGTCAACCCCACGAGAACCGGCCGCCGTACCTGGCCATGCAATGGATTATAGCGCTGGAAGGTATCTTCCCGTCCAGAAGTTGACCATTGGACCGGCGGGCCCCGGAGACGAGCAGTTTGAAATTTCGCTCGTCGAGGGCCCGCTGCTCCTACTTCAATTTGCCGCACAACGGCAGAATTTTCTACGTCGATTTCCCGGGTCGTGGCCTGATATCGTCTGTGTGGATGGCGTTCGCGCGGGCAGAATCTGGATTTGCCGGACGGGCGAACAAATCCATCTCCTGGACTTGGTGATTGCGCCGGAATACCGGAATCAAGGCTTGGGCACGCGGCTGATCCGCACCCTCCTGAACGAGGGAAAGGTGGTGAAACTGTCGGTCGCCGCCGCCAATACCAGCGCGCAAAGGCTTTACCGGCGCTTGGGATTTCGCGTTATCGGGCGCGGCGACGTTTACCTGCAGATGGGAGCCACTCCATCCTCCGGCGAACGCCCTTGTGCCCCGTCCACCCCGGAGACTACTTCCTCGCCTCCCCCCGCGCAAGCTCAACCGCGCGGCGCAACCCCATCAGAGGAAGCTCGGGCACAAACGCATCAAACAGATTCTCCTCCTCGAAGAGCCGCCCGAACCCTCCCGTGCCGATGATCACCGGCGGGTCTTTTGGAAAGTGCTCTTTCGTGACGCAGGCGGCAATCGATCGCACCGCGGCCAGAGTGCCGTAATACAGACCCGATTGGATGCTCTCGACGGTACTGCGTCCCAGCACTTCGGAGGGCCGGATGATCTCCACCGTGGGCAGCCGCGCGGTCTTGGATTCCAGCGCCGCCATCGAGATGTGGATGCCGGGCGTGATGACGCCGCCCAGGTACTCTTTTTCCTTGGTGACGGCGCACAGGGTGGTCGCCGTGCCGAAATCGACAATCAGCAGGTTCCTGCCGGGAAATTGCCCCAGCGCGCCAATCGCGTTTGCGATCTTGTCCGCACCCACCTCCAGAGGGTTCCGATAGCGGATCTTCAATCCGGTTTTGGCCCCCGGTTGAAGCAGGAACGGTTCAAACCCGAAGTACTTGCGGAAGCAGTTTCGAAGGGAGTGCACCGCATCGGGCACTACCGAGCAGACCCCCGCCATCGTGATCTCGTCGGGACTCACGCCGTTCTCGCGCAGGATGACCCGAAAGAATGTTCCAAACTCGTCGGACGAGGCTCGGATGCTCGAGGTCCGCCGGAACGTGGTCTTCAACTCCTCGCCGTCGTAGACCCCACTGAAGATCTGGCTATTGCCGACGTCAAGCGCAAGGAGCATGCGTCTCCTCGGTTGCGCGAACGCTCGTGCTTACGGCGTCGGGATTCATGCGGCCATTTCGCGGCTCCGGCCATAGATGGGCCTCCGGGACCGGCACATTGTCGATCAGGCGGACACTCCCCAGAAAGGCGGCCGCGAATCGCCTCCCCCACCGCTCCTCGACATACTCCACGCGGAAGCCCTCCGCCTCGAGAATCGCCCGCGCTTCCCGGGTGCTCGATGCCGTGGACAACGCGCGGAACAGACACGGCGCTCTGTCCCTCTCCCCGGGCGGCAGAAGGATGTTCCGTGAGCTTTCCGCCAGCCCCGACGCCTCCCGTACCGTCCGGCAGGGGACGATCTCCGTGGGGATGAAGAACTCTTCCACCATATCCGTGACTACCTTCAGTTGCTGGTAGTCCTTCTCTCCGAAGTAGGCGCGATCCGCTCGAACCAGATTGAGCAGCTTCAACACCACCGTCAGCACGCCTTGGAGGAACCCCGGACGATACGCGCCTTCCATCACTTCGGCGGTGCTGTCTGGCTCGACCCGGAAACGGTAACCCTGCGGATACATCTCCGCCGCGCTGGGCAGGATGACGTCATCGGCTCCCAGGTCCGTCAGAAGGGCCAGATCGTCATCGAGCGTACGCGGGTAACGCTGGAGGTCCTTGGGATCGTTGAATTGCGATGGGTTGACGAAGATGCTGACAACGACGATCTCGTTCTCCCGGCGGCATCTCTCCACCAGAGAGGCGTGCCCCCGGTGAAGCGCTCCCATGGTCGGGACGAAGCCAATCGAGTGTCCGGTTAGGGCGCGCCGCCGCTCGTGCCAGTCGCCTACGGTTTTCCAAATCTGCATCATGAATAGGTCTCCTCTGCCGCGGGGAACGTACCCGCTTTCACCGCATCATCGAAATGCGCGAGCGCGTCCAGAACGCTGCCCGCCCCGTCCACGAACGGGCGGGCAAACTTCGGGCGAAAGTCCATGTTCATCCCCAACAGGTCCTGAAGCACCAGGATCTGTCCGTCGCAGCCGGCGCCTGCGCCAATGCCGATGGTCGGAACGCGAAGGGTCTTGGTGATCTCCTCGGCAAGGTTCCCGGGAACGCACTCCAGCACGATCGCGAAGGCGCCAAGCTTCTCGATGACGCTTGCCTGCCGCACAATCTCCTCCGCCGAACCGGCGCTGCGGCCCTGGACTCGAAAGCCTCCGTAGGCGTGAACCGATTGGGGCTGAAGGCCAAGATGGCCCATGACGGGGATTCCGCTCTGCACCAGTCGTAGAATCACATCTTCATGGCCGTCCACACCCTCGAGTTTGACGGCATGCGCGCCGGCCGCCATCACGGCTTGCGCCGAATCGAGCGCTGCCGCCAGACCTTTCCGGTAGGAAAGAAACGGCATGTCGGCGACCACGAATTTGCCGGCGGCGCCACGCACGACTGCCTCGGTGTGAAGGCGGATCAGGTCCACGCTCGCGTAGAGCGTCGAATCACGGCCGTGCATCACCATCGCGGCACTGTCGCCTACCAGGATTCCGTCGATGGCGCTCCTCGACAGCAGACGAGCGAACGTGTAGTCGTAACACGTGACCATCGAAATCTTCCGGCGCTCGCTTTTCGCGCGGAGGAAATCAATGCTGGTCATGGTTCACCTCCTAACCTCGGAGATGCGGGGGCGGAAAGGTGAAAAGCGGAAAGGTGAACAAATGATGAGCATCGCCTTGGTACCTGTCTTACAACCGATCAAGTCCCGGACTTACATGCTGCCCTGGAGGGCGGCACTGTTCGTACAGTCGCTGCATGACGTCAGCGCTGCGACATTTATTATAACAAGGCCTTGCTTTGGTGATATGCAGTCAGCCGATGGCGCTGACTTTCCGTCGGAAGTCGCTGGCGAATGTCTCCGCCTGGCCTTGGCCCCAGAAGAGATGTTCCCAGCCGGTGAGGGTGCCCGTGCTCCACAGCACCACCATGTTGACCGTATCGCCGTCACGTTTCAGCATCCAGCGGTAGTCGCCTCCCGCCTCCTGCCAGAAACACTCGCCGGCGCCGGTCGCCAAAAGGTCCTCGATGGCCTGAAGCAGGCTTCCTGCCGCCGCGCCTTTATCGGACGAGGTCACGGTCGCATGGGTTTCCCCATGAGTCAGCGTACAGATCAACCGGCCGAAGGGATCTGTCTCGAATGCGGCATCCATGTTCCCCAG